>JASFVN010000237.1:0-7212 GCA_050049805.1 Gemmatimonadota bacterium | reverse complement strand
GTCGGATCGGTCATCGTGCCCCTTCTCCTGGTAGCCCTCCCGGGGGATTTCATCTTTGGCTGGGCCAAGCCCGTGCCGGTCAACCCCCGGAACTACCGCGACTACGTCAGGGGAGACATCCGGGTATCCCTGGCGGGGATCGTCTCCAACCTGATCCTGGCCGTGTTGTTCACCCTTCTCCTGGCCTTCCTCCAATGGCTGGGCACGAAGGTGGGGTTCGGGTATGTCCTTCCCCTTTTGTCGCAGGCGGCCTGGTTCGGGATCTTCATCAACCTGATCCTGGCTTTTTTCAACCTGATCCCCATTCCACCCCTGGATGGATCCCACGTGGTCTACCATCTCCTTCCCAGGAACCTGAGGGCTCGGTACAGAGAGCTCGGCCGCTACGGCATCGGTGTCATCATGCTGTTGCTGTTCGTAGTCCCTGACGGGTTCAGCCTTCTTCTCAGGCCAGTCACATTCTTGATGGACCTGGCCCAGGCCTTCGTGGCGCTGTGGGTATGAGTGGGCTCTCGGCCGAAGGGAGCCGGAAAAATGCACCGGCGGGGGCCCGGGGAGGTTCCCCGGTGAAGACCCGCGCGAGAGGCCCCAACCCCGGCGGCTTCCTCCTCGTAGACCTGGACCGGTTCCAGGGGCCCCTGGACCTCCTTCTGCACCTGATCCGGCAGCAGGACATCGACATCTTCGACATCCCCATCGCCACCATCACCGATCAGTTCCTGGTGGCGGTGGAGGAGATCGGAGTGGAAGACCTGGACGGGGCGGGGGAGTTCCTGGAGATGGCGGCCACCCTCATTCGCATCAAGGCCCAGATGCTTCTGCCCCGGCCGTCCGACGAAGACGACGAAGATCCCAGGGCCGAGCTGGTCCGGCGCCTCCTGGAATACGAGCAGATCCGGGAGATCTCCATGCGGCTTCTGGGTTCCGAGGCCGAGCGGGCCCGCCTCTTCGGGAAGGGATACGTGGAACCCCGGCCCCAGCGGTACATGGAAGACACACCCCTGGAAACGACCTGGGACGAAGTGAAGGAGGCGGCCATCTGGGTGGAGTTGCCCCATCCTCTGACCCGGGCTCACCGTGTCCACACGGGAGTGGTTCCCGTCGAGGAGAAGATCGAGCTGATCCTGGCCACGCTCAAGGACATGAGCAAGGTGGAATTCAGGGAGCTTCTGGCTCCCTGGAAAGAGAAGATCCATGGGGTGATGACCCTCCTGGCCGGGCTGGAACTGTCACGGCAGCGGGCGGTGACGCTGCGCCAGAGCAGGCTCTTCTCGGAGCTCTGGATTCTGAAGCGGGACCTGGAGGCCTGGACCGGTGAGGTGTCCGGGCCGGACGTGGGCGAGGAAATCGAGGCCGAGGAGGACGAATGAAGGCGCGCCAGATCGTCGAGGGAGTCCTGTTCGCATCAGACGCACCCCTGAAGGCCGAGGAGATCGCCCGGGCCGACGAATCCCTGGACGAGGATCGGGTGGAAGAGGCGATACAGGACCTACGGACCTTCTACGACGAATCCGAACGGGCTTTCCAGATCGTGGAGTTGGGGGAAGGCTACCAGATCTTGACCCGATCCGAGTTCGCTCCCTACCTGGAGCGCTTCGACACCGTTCCCCGGCCGTCTCGACTGTCGGGCCCGGCCCTGGAAACCCTGGCCATCATCGCCTACCGGCAGCCTATCGGACGAATCGAGATCGAGTACATCCGCGGCGTCCAGGCCGCCGGTGTGATCCGAACGCTCCAGGACCGGGATCTCATCGAAGTGGTGGGGCGGGCCGAGGGTCTGGGCCGGCCCCTCCTCTATGGAACCACCAGGCGCTTCCTGGAGCACTTCGGCTTCGCTTCCCTGGACGACCTGCCCCGGACCGACGAGCTGCCGATTCTGCTTCGGGACAGGGCGCCTCTGGAAGAGCTTCTTGCAAGGCGGGAAGACGGTTCGGAGGATGAGGGGGAGGAGCCAGCGGCGGTTGATGCCGGGGACGATGCGGCGGGCGTGGCCGACCCGGAGGACGGCGGCGCGAAGACCCTCACTGACCGGGAGGAGACCCCCGATTTCTGAGGAGGCTGGCGTCCGGATTCAAAAGTATCTTTCCCGGGCTGGGGTGGCTTCCCGGCGGGAGGCCGAGAGGCTCGTCCTGCAGGGCCGAGTGAGAGTGAACGGAGAAGTCCTGACGACCCTCGGCACCCGGGTGCTTCCCGGCAAAGACAGGGTGGAGCTGGACGGAATCGTGGTAGAGGCTTCCCATATCCCCCAGTGGGTCCTCTATCACAAACCCCCCGGCGTGGTCACGACCCGTTCGGATCCCCAGGGGCGCCCCACGGTTTTCGGCCAGTTGCCGTCGGAGATGCAGGGCCTGCGGTATGTGGGGAGGCTGGATCAACCCACGGAAGGCCTCCTTCTCCTGACCAACGAGGGCGACCTCCTCCATCGGCTCACCCACCCCAGCTATGAAATCGAACGGGAGTACCGTGCCTGGGTGAAAGGGGTCCCAAAACGGGACACCCTTGGGAGGATCGAAAGGGGCCTCGAGCTCGAGGACGGGCCCGCCCGGGCGACAAAAGCCAGGGTTCTTCGCCCGGTCAAACACGGAGCCCTGCTGGCCCTGGTATTGCAGGAGGGCCGGAAGCGGGAAGTCAGGAGAATGTTGGAGGCCGTGGGCCATCCGGTGATGCGGCTCATGAGGGTCCGGTTCGGGCCCGTGCGGCTCGGAGATCTCCCGGCTGGGCAGTGGCGGGAGTTGACGAACGAAGAGATCAGGGCGCTTCGAGCGTCCGTCCGTTTGGAGAAAAAAAGATGACCCGACAGGTCGGTGGAGCGGAGTTGACAGGGAGCACGGTCCTCATTCTCGGCGGTGCGGGGTTGGTAGGTGAGGCCGTTGCCAGGGCCCTTCTCAAGCATGGCCCCCGCCGCGTGGTGGTTGCGGGCCTCATGAAGGAGGAGGCCGAGGAGTCGGTGGCGGGTCTCAGAGCCGAGTTCAAAGAGTCGGACGCGGCCATCGATCCCTACTGGGGGAACCTCTTCGTTCCGGCCTCCATGAAGGACCGGCCCCGATCGGAACTCCTGGAGGATCCCGAGGCTCTGGGACAGCTCACCAACGACCTCTACAGCGAGCTCACGGAAGAGGTCTTCGAGCGCTCGGCCCTGGGGGCCCTCCTCCTGGACGTAAAGCCGGACATCGTCATCGACTCCATCAACACTGCCGGAGCCCTGGCCTACCAGAACTTCTTCAGCTCCGCCATGGATCTCCTGGAGCAGGCCCGGGATGGAGGAGCCAGTGAGACGGAGGTGGAGAAGCACCTGGTATCCAGCTATCTCCCCCAACTCATTCGCCATACTCAGATCTCTCTTCGGGGGATGACGGAGGTGGGGACCAAGGTCTACCTCAAGATCGGCACCGTGGGCACCGGGGGAATGGGGATGAACATCCCCTTCACCCACTCGGAGGAGCGGCCTTCCCGGATGCTCATGGCCAAGTCGAGCCTGGCGGGAGCCCACACTCTCCTCCTTTACCTCATGGCCCGGACCCCTGGCGGCCCGGCGGTAAAGGAGATCAAGCCCACAGCCGCCATCAGCTGGAAATCACTGGGGCACGGACCCATCAAGTTCCGCTACCATACGCTGAACCGCTGCGACGCCGTGGTACCCCTCCCTCTGGACGAGGCCTTTCTTCCCGAGTCCTCCCGGGGCTACAAGTGCATGGACGATCCCATCGAGGGCGTCTACCTGCATTCCGGCGAGAACGGCCTCTTCTCCCTGGGTGAGTTCGAAACCCTCACGGCCCTTGGCCTCATGGAGTTCGTGACGCCGGAGGAGATCGCCTCCAACGTCCTGCAGGAGATCCTGGCCCATCCCACCGGGCGGGACATCATCGCGAGTATGGATGCCGCCACCATGGGCCCCACCTATCGAGCCGGCGTCCTCCGGAGTGCTGCCATCGACCGCATGGAGGAGATGGAGAAGGAGCTGGGTGTGGAATCGGTGGCCTATGAGATGCTGGGTCCGCCCCGCCTCACCAAGGTCCTTTTCGAGGGAGCCATCTTGAAGCGGCTCTTCGGCACCTACGACGCGGCCCTGGAGCTGGACCCCGACCAGACCGCGGAAAGGGCCCAGACTCTGGTGGAGGAGGACGACGATCTCCGACAGCGCATCGTGTCCACTGGAGTGCCGATTCTGGTCCAGGACGGAGCCACCGTGCTTCGAGGTCCGGTGGTGAAGGTTCTACCTCCGGAGGGTCGTCCCCTGGAGGACAAAGTGGTGGATGCAGGCTGGGTGGACCTCAGGCCCCAGAACTGGGAGAGGTGGAAGACGCGGATCGCCGCCGTGGTGAAAGCGCAACGGGAGGAACCAGGCGTAGAGTTCGGCTCCCGCTCGGACCACGACTATGGCGACTCCGATGCTGTCCTGCGGCCTGGGCGGTTGGCGGCTTGGGTCTTCCGGGTGGAGGACCAGGGCGATCGGATCAAGTGGTAGAGGTTCAGGGGCTCTCCCATCCCTCTTCGCCCACCAGGGGCACGAATCGACACGCCAGCAGTTCTTCGATGACGTAGTCGTCGCCGTCGCGGGTCACACGTAGAAGCTCCTGGATATACCGGTCCCCGACGGGGACCACCAATCGGCCTCCGTCTTCCCGCAGTTGAGCCTTCAAGGGCTCCGGAGGTGTAGGGGCTCCGGCCGTCACCAGGATGGCGTCGAAGGGGGCCTCCTCGGGCCAGCCCAGGGTTCCGTCGCCGACTCTGACCCGCACGTTCTCGAAGCCCAGCTCCGCCAGGACCTCCCGGGCCCCCGATACCAGCTCGGGTATCCGTTCTATTGAGAAGATATGGGCTGCCAGGGGCGAAAGAATGGCGGTTTGGTACCCGCTGCCCGTGCCGATCTCCAGCACTCGGTCGGTGGGCTCCAACTCCAACGCCTCGGTCATGATGGCGACCATGTAGGGCTGAGAGACGGTCTGGCCTTGGGAGAGGGGCAGGGCCTGATCCCGATAGGCACGGTGCTCCTCCCCCGCAGGAAGGAAGCGCTCCCTTGGCACTGTTCCCATGGCTTCGAGGACTCTCTCGGAGCGGATTCCCCGGGACCTGAGCTGACGCTCGACCATGTCGGTGCGCTGTTGGCGGAACGGAGCATCGCCGCCGGTATGCTGGTTGGTCCCTTGCCGCCGGATGTGGCCGGCACCACCATCGTCCGCACTGCCCTTGCTCCGGAACCACGCCATGGCTCTACCGCCCTTTCCAGGTCTCCGGGTGGAAGAGGAGAAGGACGGTGTAGATCTCCAGCCTTCCCACCAGCATCAGGAAGCTCATGACCCCCAGAGCCGGTTCGGAAATCCAGCCGTAGTTGTCGGTGGGCCCCACGCCGCCGAGGCCGGGGCCTATGTTCCCCACCGTGGCAGCGCTGGCCCCCAGGGAGGTGAGGAAGTCAAGGTCCAGAAGGGCCAGTACCATGGCGCCGGCTACCCAGAGGAGACCGTAGAGGAGGACGAAGCCGAGGACATTTGCCAGGACGTCCTGTTTCACGGCCCTCCGCCCCACGCGTGCCAGGAGCACCGCCCGGGGGTGAAGGTGCTTCCTTAGTTCCATGGCGGTTTGTTTCAGGAGGAGGAGCACCCGGACCGACTTCATGCTTCCCCCCGTCGAGCCGGCCATTCCCCCGGTGAAGAAGAGGAGAAAGATCACCATCTGGGCCGCCGGCACCCAAAGCTCGTAGTCCGCTGTCACGAAACCCGTGGTGGTGCCTATGGCCACCGACTGGAAGAGGCCGTCCCGGAACGCTTCCTCGACGCCGCTGCCCGAGAAGGGGTAGGCGCCGCCCAAGAGGTTCAGCGTCGTGAGGGTCAGGGTCGCCCCCAGGAGAAGGGTTGTGAAGAACCGCCACTCGTGGTCCTTGAAGTAATCCAGATGCCCCGTCACCGCCCGGAAGTGGAGGGCGAAGTTGATGCCCGCCAAATACATGAACGTGATGATGACATAGTGGATGTAGGGCGACTCGAAGCCGGCAATGGAGGCGTTCTTGGTGGAGAAACCGCCGGTGGCCAGCGTAGCAAAGGTGTGAGTGGAGGCGTCGAAAAGGTCCAGGCCACCGAACATCAGCAACGCGGTCTCCACGATGGTGAGCCCAAGATAGACGTACCAGAGGAGCTTGGCCGTCTGGGTAATCCGGGGCCGGAGGCGCTCCGGCGTCGGCCCCGGAACCTCGGCTTTGAAGAGCTGCATCCCCCCCACTCCCAGGTAGGGGAGGATGGCGATGGCCAAAACGATGATCCCCATTCCACCCAGCCAATGGGTGAAGGATCGCCAGAAGAGAATCCCGTGGGGGAGGTCCTCGATCTCCGTAAAGATGGTGGCGCCGGTGGTGGTGAAGCCGGACATGGACTCGAAAAAGGCCGGGACAAACCGGTCCACCGTGCCGGAAAAGAGGTAGGGAAGGGCCCCAAAGAGGGCAGCGCCGGCCCAGGCGAAGGTCACGATGGCGAAACCTTCCCTGGAAGTGATCTCTCCCTTGAACTTCGTGAATCGGAACGAGACCAGTCCGAATGCGATGGTCAGGGCTGCAGCCAGGAAGATCCCGAGGGTGTCGCCATCCATGTAAAAGAGAGACACCCCCCCGGCCACCAGCATGGAGAGCCCCGTGAAGATCTGCAGGAGCCCGACGACGTTCAGGATGCGGCGGAGAGACATCAGTCGAAAAACTTTTCGATGTCGGCCAGGGCCTCGGGCAGGGCGAAGACGATGACCTCGTCTCCGGGAAGCACCATGTCCTCGCCCCGAGGGATCAGAATGTCATCCCCCCGAATGATGGTGCCGATGATTCCCCCGGGAGGGAAGGGAAGCTCGGCCAGCGTCTGGTGGGCGATTGGCGCGTCTTTGGTGACCTTGAACTCGATGGCTTCGGCGTCGATGCCCTTCAAGGTCGCCACCGTCATGACCCGTCCCCGCCGAACGTAGCGGAGAATGGCGTTCACCGCCGACATCCGAGGGGAAACAGCAGCGTCAAGCCCCACCTTTGGCACCAGAGGCAGGTACTCGAACTTCTCGATGAGGCTCATGACCTTCCGGGCCCCTACCGACTTCGCTACCAGGGCGGAGAGAAGATTTGTTTCGTCGTGGCTGGTGGCAGCCACATACCCGTCGATTCCGCTGACGCCTTCCATCTCCAAGAGCTCGGTATCGGTGGCATCGCCATGGAGTACCAGGGCCTTAGGGAGGATCTCGGCCAGTTCC
>JASFVN010000236.1:0-7221 GCA_050049805.1 Gemmatimonadota bacterium | reverse complement strand
CGAGGAACTCCCCGAAACTCTGCCCGGAGATCCTCTGTACGATCAAAGCCAGGACCTCATAGGCCGGGTTGCTGTAGTCGTACTTCTCACCCGGCGCGAAGCGGGGCTCGCCCCAGCCCTCATAGAGGGTGACGACGTCTTCGTTGGTGAGGAGAGGGTCCCCGTCGCTCCCCGCAACCGCGGCGAATTCCTCATCGGGAAGCTCGTAGTAATCCGGAAGGCCCGAGGTATGGGTCAACAGATGCTTCACCTGAACGCCAGGGAACCGGCTCAACTCCGGCACCCATCGCGTGACGGGGTCCTCGAAACTCAGCTGCCCCCGATCGGCCAGGATCATGATGGCCATGGAGGTGAATTGTTTTCCCACCGAACCCAGGCGGATCGGCGTCGTCCGGCTCAGGAAACGGCCTTCCTGGACCTCCGCCAGTCCGAACCCCTCCGCCAGGAGGACCTCGCCGTCCCGGATCACTGAAACGGCGGCACCGGGAGAACCCGGTTTCAGGAAATCAGAGAAGATCTCGCGGACCGCCTCCTCCGGGGCTTCAGAACGTGTTTCCCTTCCCTGGTCCGGAGAACATCCGAAAAGCAGCACCGGGACGACGGAGAGAAATACGAGGCCGATCTTCGCTGATTCAGGATTCGGGGGTCGAAATCTCCTCACATCCATCCCCCTGTCCATGACCCCAACCGTCCTCCGGTCATACAGATGCACTCCAGGCCCGGTCCTCTCCCCTCACCAAGGCTTCCAGGGTGTGCTTGGGACAAACGTATTCCTTGATGAACTCCAACAGGGCACCTGCGATTCCTCGGATGGATTCCTCGACTTCGGCATCGAGAGAATTTCCTTCTTTGTCGAAAGCGGACTGGACTCCGGCTATCGACACCGATCCGGGAAGCACCAGGGCTCCGATGTGGGAGCACACTCCCCGGAGCTGCTCCAGGGACTTGATGGCACCGATCCGACCGGCTGCCACGCCCAGCAGGGCCACCGGTTTTCCCTTGAGGGCCGAGGGGAATCCCATGTTCTCAAGAATGAGCTTGGTCATGGCCGAAAAGCCCCCGTGGTACTCGGGAGTGGCGAAGACCACTCCGTCCGCATCCCGAATGGCAGCCTGCATTGCCTTGGCGTCTTCGGTCTCCGGGTGCCCGGGGAAGTCCAGGGTAAACTCCCGGGCATCGAGTACAGAGACTTCGATTCCCCGATTCCTCAGCTCGTCGGCCACCAGGGCCAACGCCTTGGAGGTGTAGTTGTTGGGACGATTGGTGCCGGAAATGCAGACGATTCTTGGCATGACGTCGCACTCGCTATGAAACGAGGATTTCCTGGGATCGTTGGTGGTGAATCTGCCGGTGGAGCCAGTCGGGGTCTACCCCGGAAAGTGGGCGCCGGATCCGGCGGGCCCTCCCGCTCCGGCTGACGAAGCCGCACGTGTTACGGCTGACTCCCGCTGTAGCGTCATGGCCTTCGCCCGCCGGCTCCGGCCGGAATGGGGGTCGGCGGCGGAAGCTCCTGGATACGGATACGGATCCCGGTGGCCTCGCGTCCCGGGGCTCCCTGGGGATCGAAAAGGACATAGGGATCGGCAGCACTCATATTCACCGCGTACCCCATGTCCGCAAGGCTGCCGATGGTGATGGCGCTGAGGGGATTCGGGACGCCTCCCCCTTCGATCCAACCGGTCATGAGCTCCGAGTTGTGGACCGACTCCCGCCAATGTCCATCCCTGGTGCCGGGGCCGCCCGTGTTCTCCACCGGCACCTTGGGTCGGACCCGGAACTCCCCTCCTGCGGCATCAAAGGCCGACACGGCGGCGGCCCCGGTGAAATACGGCTCGTCGGTTCCGGCCCCCACCAGGAGGTCGTTGCTGGATACGTTCCACAGGGTCCCGAAACCCAGGATGTGCGCCATCTCGTGGACCACGACATCCTCCAGAAGCCCCGCAGCCAGGAGATCGGCCACGTCGGCTTCATCCAGCTGCATGACGCCGGTTATGGGAAAGGGGCTGCCTGCGGTCCGGTAGTAGCAGGGTCCGGCCTGGCCAAGGATCCCGCCCGACCCGTCGATGGGCAGGACAGTGATGTAGACCTTGAGGTCGTCGATTCCTCCGGCTTCGGTGACGGGCTGGCATCCCCCCGCCGGGAGGGTGACCCCGAAGTCCGGGATATCGCCCGGGATGATCTCCTCCCATCGGGTAGCCGCATCTAAAAAGACCGCCTCCGTGACCGGATCCAGGGCTGTACGGAAGTCCAGTTCCAACTGAAACCCTCCGGCCGGGATGCCCTCGGCGTGGAAGAGAACGTCCGGCAGGCCCGAGGACCTCGCCGTCAGCTGGTTTGGACCCGGCGCCGGGCCCACGGCCCAGGACAGGGCCTCCGCCACTCCCTGCCCATCTGTTACCGCCACGCCCCCTGTGACCGATCCGCCCCCGGCCGTGACAACGAACTCCACGGGGACGTTATGGGTGGGGTTTCCGTACTCGTCCTGGAGTCGCACGGAGGGAGGAACCGGGACCATGGTGCCAGCCAGGACCGTCTGGGTCCCGCCCTGAGACAATTCCATGGAAGCCGGCGGCCCCGCCGTGCCCGTGGCGGAAAAGACGACGGGCGAAAGCCCTGCTACCGAGGCCTGGAGGGAGTTCGGGCCAGCCGAGGTGCCCAGGACCCAGGCGCCCGCGGAGGCAAAGCCGTTCCCGTCGGTGGCCGTCTCGGCTTCGGAGACCGATCCCCCCCCCGCCAGGACCGAAAAAACCACTGGGACCAGGGCCACCGGGGCCCCCTGAGCGTCCGTCACCCTGACCTTAGGAGCCGTGGCTACGCCTGATCCGACCTCAGCCACCTGGTTGTCGCCGCTCACCTTGGCGAGGGTGACTGGTTCCGCCGAAAGGGCCGTGGCGCGGAACACCACCGGATCCAGGCCCGCGGCGGAAGCAGAGAGCAGATTCGTGCCGGGGTTGGGCCCCAGAACCCAGCCTCCCACGGTGGCCACCCCCAGATTGTCCGTCAGGGCCTCACCCCCCTGCACGGCGCCGCCGCCCTCCTCTACGGCGAACCCGACGGTGACGGCCTCAACCCCGTTCCCGTGCTGGTCCTCCACACGAACCGATGGGGGAACGGCCACCGCCGTACCCAGGTCGGCCGTCTGATTGTCCCCGGCCTGGATGACCAATCGGGCCGGAGTGTCGGGAACGGCCTCGGCGAAGAACTCGGCGCTCTGGGAAAGGCCATCGACCTCCGCCAGAGCCGAGTACGTTCCAGCCGCCGTGCCCAGGGTCCACTGCTGGGCTTTGGCCTCGCCCGTGGCGTCGGTGACGGACTCTGCGGGTGTCAGCGATCCGGGCGAGTCTTCCGGATCCGGAGAACCGGAGGAGCCGAACCGCACGACAACACCTTCGATGGGATTTCCGAAGCGATCCTCGACCCTGACTCTCGGCGGCTCCGGCACGTCGGATCCCACTAGGGCCTTTTGCACGCCTTCCACCAGTGGAATCAACGACGCCGGCGGCCCAGGCTGGGCCACGGCGGTAAGGATGAGGGGGTCCAACCCTGGGACGACGGCCTGAAGGGATTGGAGCCCGGCCACGGGTCCGAGGGTCCAGGGGCCCGAGATGGCCACCCCGGACGGCCCCGTGAGCTGGTTGGGGCCGTCCACGGACCCTCCTCCCTGCGTCACCTCGAAGGTCACAAGCACTCCCTCCAGGAGGTTCCCGTACCGGTCCGCCACCACCAGCGTGGGGCGCTGCGGCAAGGCGGTGCCCACCTCACCGGTCTGGCCGTCTCCAAGCAGCACCGTCGCCTCATGGGGCGCGTCAGGGAGCCCAGTGGCAGAGAAAGTCAGGGGTGTAAGGCCCTGCACCGAAGCCAGGAGAGTGTTGGTTCCCGGGACCGTCCCGAGGGTCCAGGCCCCGGCCTGGGCGACTCCCGAGGCATCGGTCTCCCAACTGCTCAGGCTGAGGAATCCTTCCCCTGCGGTAACGAGGAACTGGACCGGGGCTCCCTCAACCAGGTTCCCATAGGCATCCCGAACCAGGACGGAGGGAATGATCTCCAGGGCTGATCCCACGACGCCGGTCTGGCCGTCTCCGGCCTTGATCACCACGCTGGCAGGGTCGTCGGCGACGCTCAGGACCCTGAAATAGAAAGGTGCCAACCCTCCCACCAGCGCCTGGAGGATCTGCTCCCCGGCCTTCGGCCCCAGGATCCAGGCCCCGACCCGGGCCACGCCCTGGTCGTCCGTGGTCGTCTGGCCACCCGAAACAAGGCCGCCTCCTGCGGCTACGGAAAAAACCACCTCCTGACCGCGAAGGGGTTTGCCCTTCCCGTTCAGGACCCTGACGGCCGGCTGAACGGGCACGGGTTTCCCGACGGTGGCACTCTGGTTCGAGCCGGCAGCCGCCTCCAAAGCCTGAGGAATCGGTCCCGGACCCGAGTTCCGGTCACACCCGGCCAGCCACAACGATGCGGTCAGGACCGCCCCCAGGAAGAGGCGGACGGTCCAGCCAGCGGGAGGGCGGTTCACGATACAACCATCCATGAAGGGAAGAGAAACCATGTGACCCGGAAAGAGAAGACCCTCACGGCCGGAATCTCTTCATGGGACGCCGGGGATGGGCATTCGGTTCCGAGGGCCCTAAGATCATGGTCGGCATCGATCCTGGTTCACCCCTGCCCTCCGACGAGGAACAACCCTGATGCAGATCACTTTCCACGGAGCAGCCCGGGAAGTCACCGGTTCCTGTCACCAGATTCACACCGATAGCGGAAGTTTCTTGCTGGATTGCGGCCTGATTCAAGGCGGGCCGGAGCGTCACGAGCGAAACCGCCTCCCCTTCCCTTTCCAACCGGAAACACTGAGAGCGGTGGTCTTGAGCCACGCCCACATCGACCATTCAGGACGACTTCCACTCCTGGTCAAGGCAGGCTTCAAGGGACCCATATTCGCCACGGAAGCGACCTTCGAGCTCTGCCAGATCATGCTGGCCGACTCGGGTCGAATCCACGAGGAAGATGCCAAGTGGAAGATCAAGCGCTTGGAGAAGGAGGGAAAGGACGCCTCCTGGGTGACCCCCCTCTACACCGAGGAGGACGCCTTCCGGGCCCTGGATCAGTTCCATCCGGTGGAGTTCCACCGGGAGCATGACCTGGCTGGGTTGGGCTCCGTGACCTATCACCTGGCCGGCCACATCCTGGGGGCCGCCGTGGTAGAGCTGACCGTCGGCAACGGGCATGAGGCCCGGCGGATTCTCTTTTCCGGAGACCTGGGCGTAGAAGGCGCCCGCCTTCTGGGCCCCCCTGAATCGGTCCGAAGCCCAGACTACCTCATCATGGAATCCACCTACGGGGACCGGCAGCGGGAGGAGACGGAAGACCGGACCGAACTCCTTTTCAGGATCCTGGAGCGGACCCTGGACCGGGGGGGGAAAGTGGTGATTCCTTCCTTCGCGGTGGGACGGGCTCAGGAGGTCATGGCCCGTATCAACGACCTGGTGGAGGCCGGTAGGCTCACAGGTGTACCGGTCTTCGTGGACAGCCCCATGGCCACGGCGGCTACCCGGGTTTTCGCAATGCATCCCGAAGTGTACTCGGACGAAGCCCAGCTGCTGCTGAGCTCCGGAGACAAGCCCCTGGAGTTTCCTGGCCTGAGACTCATCACCACCGTCCAGGAATCCATGGAGATCAACTACTTCAAGGGCCCCGCCATCATCATTTCGCCTTCGGGGATGTGCACGGCGGGGCGGGTCAAGCACCACCTCAAGCACAACATCTCCGACCCCAAGGCCACGATCCTCTTCGTGGGCTATCAGGCCCAAAACACCTTGGGCCGGCTGATCAAAGAGGGGAAGGATCCAGTCCGGATCCACAACCGTTGGTATGACGTGGAAGCCGAGATCGAGGCGGTGGACGGATTCAGCGCCCATGCAGATCTGGACGAGCTTCTGGCCTGGTACGACGCCCTCGACGGTGTGATCCGGCAAAGCTTTCTGGTCCATGGGGAGGAGGAAGCCGCCGAGTCGCTGGCCAGGGACATTCGAGCCCGGGGCACGGAACCGGTGGTGGTACCGGAGCTTGGAGAGACCTTCCCCCTGGGGTAGCCGAGGGCCGCGGAGCCGCCTTGCAGGCCGGCTCGGAGTAGACAGCCGAGGGCCGCGGAGCCGCCTTGCACGCCGGCTCGGAGTAGCAAACGGAATCCGATTCGAGGAAAAGGGCGGCGCGAACCCGCTCCAAGGTTGTATCTTCGGGAAACCCTTTCCACCCGATGCCAATGCGAGGTCGTATGACCCTGCGGTTGAAGACGCTCGGGCACCCAAGCGTTTTCCTGGGAGAAGAGGAACTCCCTTCCCTTCCCGGGAAGCCTGTAACCTTCGGTTTGCTGGTATTCCTGGCGGTGGAGAGAGAGGCCACCCGCGATCGGCTGGTGAGCGTTTTTTGGCCGGAGAGCAGCCAGGAGAAGGCCCGTCACACTTTGAGCCAAACCCTTTATGAGCTTCGGCAGGCCCTGGGAGAAGGTTGGGTGGAGACGGCAGGGAACCTGGTACGCTTGGCCGAATCCTCCGAGGTGGATTGCCTTCGGTTCCTGGAGTTTTCGGAAGCTGGGCGCCATGCCGAGGCGGTGGGGCTCTACGATGGTCCCTTTCTGGATAGCGTGCACCTGGCCCAGACACACCCCTTCGAGGAGTGGGTGGAACGGTGTCGGGCCCGCCTTAGCCGCAGACACCGGGCATCCGCGGACGCGTTCATCCGAGATCGACGGGCCCACGGCGACTCGGCCGCAGCCCTCGCGCAGGCATGGAAGTGGGTCGGCATGGACCCACTGGACGACGGCGGGCAGCAACACCTGATCCAACTCCTGGCTGAGACGGGAAGCCGCACGGAAGCTCTTGCCCAGTACGACCGCTACGTGGCCATGCTCGAATCCGAGCTGGGCCTCGAACCTCTCCAGGAGACGGTGGAACTGGTCGAGGCCATTCGGGATGGATCCTCCAAATCCCCTCCAGGGGCCGATGACCGCGTTGCGGAAACTGCAGACCGAAGCGAGAGGCCATCGCAGGCAGCTCCGACCTCCACTCCTGCATCCGGGTGGCCCCCGCCGGCACCAGTGGAAGGCGACTCAGGCCCCGGCGAAGTCCAGGCGGGGGAGGATGACGATCTCCAGGCTCGAATGGAATCCGAGCTCACGCCGTCTCTCGAGGTCCTTCGTCCCATCGGGCAGGGGAGCATGGCCGA
>JASFVN010000235.1:0-7231 GCA_050049805.1 Gemmatimonadota bacterium | reverse complement strand
TCGGGGAAAGCGAGTGTCGCAAAGGGGACCTTGGGGTTTTCGAAGGGAAGCACCTCATGACCCTGGCGCTGGCCCATGCCGACCGCCTGGCGAAGTTCGGAGCCTGACCGTGGACGTCGACGGCCTCCTCAACCAGGCTCTTGAGCTGGGGGAGGAGGGTGACTGGGACGGGATGGCCCGGGCTCTGGCCGAGGCTCTCGAGGTCTTTCCCGATGAGCCGGCGGTTTTGTGCTGGCTGGGGGTGGCTGAGCGAGAGCTTGGCCTGGCTGGGTCCGCGTACGACCGTTTCAAGGAAGCCCTGGCTCAGGGTCCCGAGGATCCGCATATCCTCGCCACCGTCGGGAGCGGGCTCTCCCATTTCGATGATCCCGACGCCGAGGCGGCCCTCAGGTCGGCATCGGTGATGGCTCCGGATCTGCCTCTGGCTCGCTGGCTCTTCGGGGCCTACTTGGCCCGGGAGGGTTTGTTCGACGATGCCATGCGTGAACTTTCCGCCGCTTCGGAGCTTGCCCCTGGGGACCCGTCCGTCGCCTACGAGATGGGGGTCGCTCTGGCGCTCCAGGGGGACATGGAGTCGGCCCTGGTCGCCCTGACTCGATCCGTGGATCTGGATCCGGCAGAGGGATGGGTCCAGGTGGTTCTGGGACTTGTGGAGGCCGAGTTGGGCAACTGGGAGGAGGCCTCCCGGGATTTGTCCGAAGGAGCCCGTTCAAGGCCCCAGGACGTGGAAGCTCAACTCCTGGCCGCACTGACCGCCGAAGTGGCCGGGTGGGAGGATCTGGCCTACGAGATGATGGAGCGAGGTCGCCAGGGTGCTCTTCCCGGTGATCTTCCCCTCGTAGAAGCTGTGGAAGGTCGTCTGGACGAGGGTTCGGAGAGTTGCCGGGGATTTCTGGTTCAGGAGCTGCTTTCGGGAGCCCTCCGGGAGCGCCTCATGGTTCGACCCTGACCACGCCAAGAGAGAAGAGGACTTTTTGCTGAACGTTCCAACTGAGCGTCACCGGTTGGCCAACGGCCTCCGGGTGACCCTGTCACACGACCCGTCCGTTCCCATCGTGGGGGTGAACCTCTGGTATGCCGTGGGATCCAGGAACGAACGATCGGGCCGAACGGGTTTCGCCCATCTCTTCGAGCACATGATGTTCCAGGGGTCGGCGCATGTTCCGAAAAATCGGCATTTCGAGCTGGTGGAGCAGGCGGGAGGGTCCCTCAACGCCTCTACCTGGTTCGATCGAACCAACTACTACGAAACGCTTCCGTCACACCACCTGGAACTGGCCCTCTGGTTGGAATCGGACCGTATGGGCTGGATGCTCCCGGCCATGACGCAGGAAAAGTTGGACAACCAGCAGGAGGTGGTGAAGAACGAGCGAAAGGAGCGGTACGACAACCAACCCTACGGGGACTGGGACGAACGGCTCCAGGGACTGGTGTTCCCGCCCGACCACCCTTACCACCACTCGGTGATCGGATCCATGGAGGACATCGGTGCGGCCACCTTGGAAGACATATCCGACTTTTTCCGGACTTTCTATGTGCCGAACAACGCGGTACTGACCATGGCCGGGGACTTCGACCTGGATCGGGCTCTGGAGTTGGTGGATCGGTACTTCGGCCCCATCCCGTCGGGTGGCGCCATTCCTGATTTGCCCGGGACCCTCGCCATTTCCCCCGTCATCGGTGAGACGGTGGAATCGGAGGTAGTAGGAGGGGTACCCCTTCCCAGGGTATACCTCGGCCTGCGGGTTCCTCCGCTGACCTCCGAGGAATTCCAGGTGTCCGATGTCGCGTCGACCGTCCTCGGGGGAGGGAAGGCGTCGCGGCTCTATCGCTCCCTGGTAAGGGAGAAGCGAGTGGCGAAGGACGTTCTGAGCTACCTGTTTCCGTTACAGACCAGCGCATCCCTTCTTCTCTTTTGGGTGACCGGGTTCCCGGAATCGAACCCGGACACTCTCAGGGAGGCCCTCCTGGGCGAGCTGGAGGATCTGGCTTCCGTCACTCAAGGGGAGCTGGATCGGGCCGTGGCCCTGGCCGAGACCCACTTGATGCAGAGTATCCAACAGGTGGGAACCAGGGCGGATCTCCTTTCCATGTTCGACCAGGTATTCGACGATCCTGCCCGACTGAACAGCGAGGTTGAGCGGATCAGGGCTGTCACCCGAGAACAGATCAAGGACTTCGGGGCCCGATTCCTGGGGCCGGACAACAGAGCCTTCCTAACCTATGTTCCCGGGGACAAGCGATGACCGACCTGTTGAATCAACCCCTGGACCGATCCAATCCACCAGTCCCGGGCTCTGTCCGATCCTTCGAATTTCCTCCCGTCCTTTCCTCTTCCCTCTCCAACGGCTTGAAGCTCAGGATCGCCAGGATGACCCGGGCCCCCCTGGTCACCATGGGCATCGTCCTGGATGCCGGTGAGGTCCTTCTGGGGGACGAGATTGCCGGCCTGGCGACCCTGTCTGGAGAAAGTCTGGAGGGTGGAACTGCTCGAAGGACCGGAACGGAGTTGGCGGACGCACTGGAGGGAATAGGCTCGAGCCTCTCCATCCGTACAGGATGGGATGCCACCACCATTTCCATGACATGTCTTGCCGACAAGATGGACGAGGGGTTTTCGCTTTTGACCGAGGCTCTCCTCGAACCGGCTTTCCCTTCCCGGGAGGTGGATCGGTTCAAAACCCAGAGGCTGGCCCTGATCCGGCAACGGCAGATGGATCCAGGGAGTCTCGCCGATGATGCGGCCGCCCATCATTTCTACTCAGATGATAGCTCTTATCACAGGCCCCTGACCGGAACCGAGACTTCAATGGGGGGCCTCGACCCGGACCAGATTCGGGGTTTTGTGGCGGAGCGATACCGGGCAACCGGATCCGGAGTCGTGGTTGTGGGAGACGTGGAGATAGAGGAAGTGGAGGCCATGGTGGGCGAGCGACTCGGAGGATGGGCCAGCGGGGCAGAGAAAGGAGACGGAGCCGGTGCTCTTCCCCGCTTGCCGGGAAACCGCGTTGTGGTGGTGGATCGCCCTGGTGCGGTGCAGTCGGAGATCCGCATCGGCCAGGTTGGTGTCTCCCGCTCAACCCCATACTTCTTTCCGCTTCGGGTGTTCAATACCGTTCTCGGAGGGGCGTTTACCAGCCGACTCATGTTGAATCTCCGGGAGGAAAAAGGATTCACCTACGGTGTTCGGTCTCGGTTTTCCTACCGCAGGGGGCCGGGTCCCTTCGGGATCTCCATGGCCGTGGCCACTGAAGTGACGGCCCCAGCCGTGGAGGAGGCTCTGAAGGAGCTGAAGGGGATCCTGGCCCATGGTCTCACCGGAGATGAAGTGGCGAGGGCCCGGGACTACATCGCTGGCATCTTCCCCCTGGCTCTGGAAACCACCGGGCAGGTGGCGGCCCGGATCGGTGAGATCCAGGTCTATGACCTTCCCGACGATTTTTTCGGTACCTATCGGGATGGGATCAGGAGTGTGACGGCCGAGGACGCCCTGGAAGCGGGTCGTGCCGTCATCCGGCCGCAGGAGCTCACGGTGGTGGTGGTGGGAGACGCGGCTTCGGTTCAGGGGCCCTTGGAGAAGTTGGGGATGGGTACACCGACCGTTGTGCCCGGTCCGTAGCCGAAGACCCGTCATGTTCTTCCTCGCAGCCTGCGTCCACTGGAAGGGGTGGTCTCCGTGGAACTGCCTTCCCCGGGACGCGGGTCCGAGGCCCCCGTGGTCCTGCAAGCCTCCCGGGGGGCCTTTCGTATTCTTCTAACGGGGAGCCGGGTTATCTCCATCAGGAGCCTCGATCCTCAAGGGGCAGTTTTCATGAACGACTCACCAGAGCGAGCAGGTGGAACTCGAGAGTTCGATCCCGGTCACCTGGAATCGAGGCTCATCCATGACGGCCGAGTGGTTCATCTCTCGGTAGACAGGGTCCGTTTTCCCGACGGGAGCGAAGGCGAGTTGGAACTGATCCGACATCGAGGCGCATCGGCGGTGGTTCCCTTCCTCGGAGACCCCGCCGAGTCCGATCCGACTCTGGTCCTGATTTACCAGTATCGGTATGCCGCCGGTGGGTTTGTCTACGAGATTCCCGCGGGAATCCCCACCGATGGGGAATCCTGGGAGGAATGTGCCCGGAGGGAGCTGGAGGAAGAGACCGGTTACATCGCCGACGCTCTCACGCACCTCACCAGCATCTTCACCACGCCGGGGTTCACAAATGAGGAAGTCCACCTCTTTCAAGCCCACGGTTTGAAGAGAGGATCCGTCTCCAGGGACAAGGACGAGTTCATGGAGGTGAAGGAGTTTCCGTTTTCCAAAGTCCTTCAGATGGTGGGGGAAGGGGCGATCCGGGATGCGAAAAGTCTGACCGGGATCCTCCTGGCGGACCGGCTACGAAGGGATCGAGGTCGGGGGGAATGATGGCCAAGCTGTGCAACATCGAGTTCGTGGAGCGTTATAGGGTGTAAAAGCGGGGATCGTCTCAAAAAAGGCAGGGGCTGTATCAAAAAAAGGACAGGTGGCCTGAAAAAACCCTGCTACCAAAGGGTTTTCCCTCTGGTACGGATCCTGCGCACGAGAAGAGGCGACGGTGGGGTGCGCCCGCCGCTACTGCAAGCGAAGCAACCAGAAAAACCGGAGCTGAGATGAACGCCAAGCCAGCCATCAAGGACCAAACCCAAGCCAAGGCTCGGGCTGGGCGGGTCCGTAAGGGACGGCAGCGATTCAAAGACCTGACGGACAGCCAGGTCGTTCAGCAGTTCCTGGATGGGGACCCACGTTCATTCGGCGAGCTCGTGGAGCGTTATGACAAGAGGCTCCTGAATTTCGTCTACCGGACGGTGGGGGATCGAGAAAGAGCCCAGGACCTGGTTCAGGAGACCTTTGTCAGGGTGTACCGGCACCTCCATCGCTTCGACCAGACCAAGAAGTTCTCGACCTGGATCTACACCATCGCCGGGAACCTCGCCAAGAACGAGCTTCGGAATCGCTCCAGGAATCCCCTGGTCCTTTTCCAGACCATCAAGAAAAACTGGGAAGCCGACCACCGCCCTCTGGAATGGGAAGACACCAAGCTTCGCCCGGACGATCTCTTCCGTAAGCGCCATTTGAAGGAAATGGTGGAGAAATCCGTGGCTCAGTTGCCTGAACACCATCGGATTGTCTTCGTCCTTCGGGAGCTGGAGGGGAAGACCTACGAGGAGATCGCCGACATAACCGGATGCAACCTGGGGACGGTGAAGAGCCGCCTGAACCGGGCACGAAACAACTTTGCCCGGATTATCGCACCAATGCTGGATTGACCGGGAGACGCCCTTCGTAACAAGGAGCCCTTCGAAGCAAGACGCCCTTCGAAGCAAGACGCCCTTCGAAGCCGAATGGGCGAACCGGTTCAATAGCCTCGATTCTGGCCCTTCTCTTTGGAAGGGCCGTTTTCTTACCCGTCTCTGACCGGGCCCCTTTCTCGCCCGATGTCCTGGCGCGGCCCTTCCCCAACCGCGGTTCGGCTTTCTTCGCTTCTTTTCTCACCGTCCTTCCGCCGCCTGTTCCTTTCACGAAACAGATGGCGCCGGTCGGGGAACCTGAGGTGGGGTGCGAACGTAAGAGAGTTACCGGCATACCGGTAAAAGAGAGACAGGTGGGCTTTTACAGTGCCCATCAGGCCGAGCAGTATCGAAGGAGTGTCGTGGAGGCGATGGATTGCCAGAAGTTCCTGGCTCGTTTCTCGGATTTCCTCGACGGGGATCTCGACGACGAAGCTGCAGGAGAAATGGAGAGGCACCGATCCTCTTGTGAGCGATGCCGGCGATACGCCCGTACCCTCCAGAGCGGGATCGAGCTTCTGCGGAGTCTGCCTCCGCTGGACGTCCCACGGGACTTTCATCCTCGATTGGACCGTCGCCTCTTCAGCAGGGACGACCAAGGTCCCGACTCCCGGTCTCCCCTGGGAAGTGGAGCCACCCTTGGCGCCGTACTGTCGGTGGCGGCGCTGGTGGCCATTGCCGCCTGGGCTCCGTCCATTCGGCTCTCCACGCCGATCATGGATCTCCCTGCCGTCGTGGTTGCCGAACCCCCGGCCGCGTCCTTCACACCGGCCCAGCCCAGGCCTACCTTCCCCAGGAACCTGTCTCTTTTCACTACCGCCGAGTTTCAGGATGGAATCTGGGGCGATCCTCATAAGCTTCTCAGGGAATATTCGCCGATTCTCGAGCATCGGCGGAGCCAACCTCTTCTCCGTGTGGGGATCGAATAGACCCGGCGGAGCCAACCTCTTCTCCGTGTCGAGATCGATGAGATCCGGCGGAGCCAACCTATTCTCCGTGTCGAGGTCGATGAGATCCGTAAGGAAAACCCCATGAGATCCGCAGGGCCATTGGGTCTCTCGGAGAAGGAAAAGGGCGGCGTCTTCTTCCTGTTCGGGGATGATGGGTTCCGCAAGGAGGTAGAGGCCCGGGCACTCGTGGACTGGCACCTGGACCCGTCGACTCGAGATTTCAACTTCGATCTTCTCAGAGGGTCGGAGATAAGCGTAGATGATCTGGCCTCCATCCTCGCCACTCCCCCTATGATGGCGGAGTGGCGGGTGGTCCTCCTGCAGGAGGTTGAGGCTCTGGCTTCCAGTCCCAAAGCCAGGGAGGTCCTCCTCGCCTCCGTGAAATCTCCGCCGCCGAACCTCGCCCTCATCCTCCTGGCCTCCATTCCCAAGGGCTCGAAGGCGAAGTTCTATGCCGACCTCCGGCGTATGGCCCGCTCAGCAGAATTCCCGGAAGTGTCACCCAACGATGTTCCCGGGTGGATAGTGGACTGGGCGCGATCGCGACACGGACGGGAAGTGACGGAGGAGGCTGCTCGTGCCCTGGGTGCCGGAATCGGGACGAATCTCGGCGTCCTGGCCCAGGAGGTGGCGAAGCTCTCCAGCCTGGTGGAGGAGGGTGAGCCCATTGGCCTGGAAGCTGTGAAGGCTGCCGGAACCCAGATCCCCGCAGAGGATCGTTGGCTTTGGATGGACCGGGTCGGTCAACGGGAATTCGGCGATGCCCTCACCGGTCTGGAGGTGCTTTTTACCCAGGGTGAATCTGGCGTGGGCCTCACTATCGGACTGGCCAACCACCTGATCCGAGTGGCTTTGGCCCGAGCGGGGGGGGCTGCGGCCCTTGAGCGGGCTTTGCCCAAGCACCAGAAGTGGCTCCTCCCCCGTCTTCTTCGGCAAGCCAAGAGTTGGACCGGAGAAGAATTGGAGGA
>JASFVN010000234.1:0-7286 GCA_050049805.1 Gemmatimonadota bacterium | reverse complement strand
CAGCACCCATCGATATGAGCCGGCCCGCTACACGGACGAGGTCCTGGACTCCATCGCTGCCAAGGGAGCCCGGGGTGAACCCGACGGCATGCTACCGTTCTTTACGCCAGGGGCGCCGGTTCCCGACAACTGGCGGGCCATCGCCAATGCCCTCCGTCCGGAGATGGACTTTCCCGAGTTCATCATGCCTATCCAGTACACCTGGCCCGCCCGGGACGGATCCCTCTGGTTGAGGTGGCAGGATCCCTCCGACGACACCGGGCGGTGGGTCCTTATCGACCAGGAGGGTCGCGCGGTGGGAACGCTGGCGCTTCCAAAGAACGTTCAACCCTGGTGGAGCAGCGGCGACACCTTCTGGGCCAGCGTTCCGGACGAATACGACGTGCCCTGGCTGGTGCAGTACCGGATCCTGAGGTGAGGACGTGAGCAGGCCATCCTCGAGGCAGGAAGCCCTGGGACCCCAACCCCTTCTCGTGCTGCTCATCGTGGCCGCATGTGGGTTGGTGGCAGTCTCCTCCCCCGGGTTCCGGCTGATCCTGCCTCCCGCCGACCTGCCAGCGGACTGGATTCTCGGGATCCGGATCATGGGGGGCATCGCGGCATTGGTAGCGATTGCCGGCCTCCTTCTTTGGACGAAGAAAGGCCCGGGAGAACGGGTCGGGTCCGCCGATCCGGTTGCGGGATCTCTCCGTAGAGCCGGAATCATCATGGCCCTACTCGTCCTGGGTAGCCTTCTCGTGAATCCCTTGGTGATGGGTGGCGACCCCTCGAGGCCCGGCCCGCCCCCGACCCGGCAGGACTCGCCCTCGAACAGGGATCCCGGAGGGGAAGCTCCACCGCCCTCTGGCAACCAAGGTGGCCAGGGTGGGAGCGGGGGTGGAATGGGCGGTGGGGGCCAGGGCTCCGGAGGACCCGCCTCCCTCGATGCCGGGGCTCAGCCGGCCCAGAGCCTCCTTCAGCGCCTGGCGAACAGCCTTCCCCTGAACGTTCTCCTGATTGCCGCCCTCGTGCTCCTCTTCCTCCTGATTCGCCGGAGAAGGAGAGGCATGGAAGAGCCCCTTTCCGACTTCCCCTGGAGACCGGAAGACGCGGAGGACAGCCTCCTTGCTTCCCTGGCCGAAGTGTCGGCAACCGAAGGGGATCCCCGAGGTCAGATTACCGCCGCGTATCTTCGACTGCTTTCGGCGCTGTCGGAGGCGGGTGCTCCGAGAAGAGCCCAGGAAGCTCCCCACGAGCACCTCTATCGGACTCTGGGGCCTCTGGGCGTCCAGGCCGACCCCTTGCATGAACTCACGGGGCTCTATGTCATGGCCCAGTTCAGCCAACGGCCGGTGACCGACCGGCACCGGGCTGCCGCCGCTTCGGCGCTGGAGGTAAGTCTCGCCAGCATCAGGGAACAGAGAGCCGCCGTGGAGGCGGAGCTGGAGGAGAAGATCACGTCAGAGGTCCCGGGGAAGGCCCAGGCGGAGGCCCAGAAGACGGAGGCCCCGGCATGAACGGCCACCCCATCCAGCCTGGGGATTTCGTCGCACCTCTCGTCTTCGGGGGCGGGGCCATGGTAGTGTTTCCTCAGTACGCCCTCAGCATCCTCCAGATCGTCATCGTGACCATGGCGGTAATGGCCGCCATCTATGCCTTGGCCCTGAATGTTCCCCCCACCGGTTGGATGTCGCCCTTCAAGTGGATGTCGCCCTTTGGCGAATCGAGGAAGCAGAGGAGAAGAGGGAAGGGGCGTGACCAAATCGCCTTGATCCGCTCGGACCTCGGAGGATGGCGTCAGCCCATGCAGTACGGCCCTCCCATGCCCCCGGGGGCCCTCCGGCTCCTGAGACCCCTCATCAGGGAGGCCCTGGACATCGGCTTGGAGGACGAATGGGCCCTGGGTCTCGCACGGGCCCGCCTCTCCCCCCTCAGCTGGGCGGTTCTGGAGAGCGGGCTCACCCGCCGGCCCTTCTGGCTTCTGTGGTCCCCGCCGAATCAACGGGAAGTGTCCAGGGCGGTTCTGGCGGTGCTGGACGATATCGACCGCATCACATCGGGTATCGACGATCCGGTACCCTACTACCCACCCAACAAACGGAAATCGACATGACCTCCTACTCCGACCGACTCGAGAGCTCAGGCGGAAAGGGCCACGAGGCTGGATCCCCTTCCGACGGACCACCTGAGACCACGTTTGAAGCGCGGCGGGAACCTGGGGGGGAGGCGCTGCCGTTCGACGAGGCTGCGGCCCTGGCGGAGGGAATTTTGAGTGAGGTCTGCCGTGCCGTGGTGGGGAAGCGGGACGTCATCGAGTTGATCCTCGCGGGCCTCTTGGCCGACGGCCACGTCCTGCTGGACGATGTTCCTGGTGTGGCCAAGACCCTGACGGCCCGCTCCATCGCCGTGGCCGCGGGCCTCGACTTTGCCCGAGTGCAGTTCACGCCCGACGTCCTCCCGGCCGATATCACGGGTTCCCTGGTTCTGGACCTGACCACCCACAAGCCTGAGTTCCGGCCGGGCCCGGTCTTCGCGAACCTCCTCCTGGCCGACGAAGTGAACCGGGCTCCGGCCAAGACCCAGGCGGCCCTCCTGGAGGCCATGCAGGAGCGGCAGGTGACCTCGGATCGGGTCTCGTACGCCCTCCCCCGTCCGTTCCTGGTGATCGCGACGCAGAACCCCATCGAGTCCGAGGGCACCTATCCCCTTCCGGAAGCTCAGCTCGACCGGTTCCTCCTTCGAACCACCATGGGCTACCCGTCCGAGGAGGACGAGGTCACACTCCTGGCCGACCGGATCGAGCGGCGCAAGGACGAGGTGGACCTGCGTTCCGTCTGCGACGCTGCGACATTCGCGGCGATCCAGCAGACCCTCGAGCACGTCCACCTCGACGACAGGCTCCTGGCCTACTGCGTGGCGTTGGTCCGGGAGACCCGGGCCGAGCCCCAGTTGGCGGTGGGCTCGAGCCCCCGGGGGACGCTGGCCCTGGCGAAACTGGCTAGAGCGGCGGCCCTCATGGCGGGCCGGGAATTCGTGAGCCCCGACGACATACGAGCCCTGGTGGTTCCGGCCCTGGCACACCGGGTGGTGTTGGGGGATGACGCCTGGGCCCGGCGGGCAAATCCGGAGGATGTGGTCAGGCGAGCCGTGGATCGGGTCCCAGCCCCGGACCAGAAATGACCCTAGAATGAGCCTCTCCGGTTCCCAACTGCCTCCACCGACTCTACGGGCCGGGGCCGA
Source organism: Gemmatimonadota bacterium (assembly GCA_050049805.1). Classification (GTDB taxonomy): domain Bacteria; phylum Gemmatimonadota; class Gemmatimonadetes; order Longimicrobiales; family Gaopeijiaceae; genus JABDNZ01. The sequence continues at coordinate 4,067 of JASFVN010000234.1, read as the reverse complement.
ATCGGGCGATTCGGTCTGGCAGCGGCGTCCCGACCCTCGACTGCCTGCGTATCTGGTGGCCGGATTCGGGGCACTGATCCTGGCTATGGTGACCGGGGAGCGGGAGATCGCGGCTCTCGGGGCGCCCTTCCTGGCGCTTGCAGCCATTGGCCTGGCCCGACGAGAGCCCACCGCACTCAGGGGAAGCGTGAGCCTCAACCAGACGACGACGGTGGAGGGGGACGTGGTGGAGGGCACGGTTTCGGTGGATTGGGACGGTCCGGCCGAGGTCGAGGTGATCCTGGCGGGCTGGCGGGGGGTCACGCCCCTGGACCCCATTCCTGCCATCGGGTGGTCGTTGCCCCTTGGCGAGGGTCCGGTGACGCTTCCTTTCCAGCTCCAGGCGCGCTCCTGGGGGGTCCACTCCCTGGGGGCCGTCTGGGCCCGTGCTCGGAGACCCGGGAGCTTCGCTGTTCGAGAGCAGAAGGTGGCGGCGGCGCCGATTCTCAGGATCTTTCCTTCCACCGTGCGGATCAGCCGACTCCTGAAGCCGGCGGAGCCCAGGACCGTGGCGGGGATGCACCTGGCCCGGGTCAGGGGCCACGGAACTGACTTCGCCGAGCTGCGTCCCTATCAGCCGGGTGACCGTCTGCGGGACCTCTCCTGGTGCACCTCGGCCCGTTTGGGAAAACCCTGGGTGAGAGTGAACCATCCGGAGCGCACCGGTACCGTTCTGATCCTGTTGGACGCCGTCTTCAGCGAAGAGGAGCAGACCAAGGAGGCTCTGGCCCGGGCAGCCCGGGCGGCTTGGGCCGTGGCATCGGTCCATCTGAAGGCTCAGGACCGGGTTGGCCTTCTGGCTCGGGGCCGGACAGCCGGGTGGCTCCCGCCCCGAGGAGGGCCCCGGGCCCGGTGGATGCTCATGGAAGAGCTCCTGGGCGTGGGCCGGGCGGCCGAGGATCCTCTGGCCAGGAAGCGGGCCCGGCGCCGGATTCAGGTGCCCGCCGACGCCCTGATCGTGGGCGTGACGAACCTGCGCTCCCAGGTGTTCGCCCCGGATCTGCTTCACTTCCGACGCGTGGGCCACACCACCGTAGCCCTGGTCATCGACACCTCGGATCTCCTTCCAGGTGGGGAAAACCAGGCGGACACGCTGGCTCGCCGGATCTGGCTGGCTCAGCGGGACTCGGAGCAACGTTCCCTCGAGCGTGGAGGGGTTCCGACGGCACTGGTCACCGGGGACGCTGGCGCGGCTCCGGCCATCCTCACCCTGCGTCGACGCCTCGACGCCTCTCGAAACCGGTCCTGGGGCTGGGTCCACGCCGAGGGAGTCCGGGTCCAGGAGGCTCCATCATGAGCACGCCCACACCTGTCTGGAAGCTGCGGCTTGGACAGCGAGGGCTGGCGGGTCTGGCCGTTCTTTCGGCTGGCGTGACCGGGGGGTTGATCGGTGGCGTGGGAGGAGCCGGATTCTTCCAAGTCGGGGTCGTGGCCTACCTTCTGGTCACTGGGCTGGCCCTGATCACGCCAGCCGCTATCGCGGTCCAGGTGGTGGGAGGGGTCCTCCTCCTGGCCCGTTTCCTGGTGGTGGCGACCGGTTCAGCTTCCCTCCTCGTCGTTCCAGCGGTGGCAGGGATCATCTTCACGGCAGAATTGTTGGCTATCGTAGCCCGCATGGACACGCCGTTCCTCAGTGATCCCCGGGACGACCTCCCGCGGGCGATCTTCTCGGCTCTCATCGGGGGGGGCGTTCTTGCCGGTGTCCTCCTCTTGAGCGGGATCAGGGGCCCCAGCGGGCCATTAGCCATTCTCCTGGCGTCAGGTGCCTGCGTACTCCTGGCCTTTCTCATGATCAAGGATTGGGGTTCGGCAGAGGGAGGGGAGGGTAGATGAGAACCGCACCCTACTACATTTGTCGTTGACAACAGGGCCGGACCCGCGTATCATCGTACTACAGCTGTAGTATAGCTTTTCTGAACAACGGGCGAAGCCATGTTTTCTGGGCGAGAATTGGATGTCATGAGTGCTCTCTGGGAACTCGGTTCCGGGACCGTATCCGACGTCCTGAATGCGCTTCCGGACGAGCTGGCATACACGACCGTTCTGACCATCCTCCAGAGGTTGGAAAAGAAGGGCCATGTGCGCCACGAGTCGGAAGGCCAGGCTCACCGGTACTTTCCGGCGGTGGAGCGTGAGGAGGCCCAGGATAGCGCCATCCGGCGCGTCACCCGAAAGCTCTTTTCGGATTCACCGGAGCTCCTCATGAACCGCCTGGTGAGAAAGGGGGGGCTCACAGAGGAGCAGCTCAGGGACCTGAGGGACCTTCTCGACGAGAGGCTGAAGGAAAGGGGTGAGAAATGATCACCGCCTGGATTCTGTACGCGATCGTCGTCGGTGCGCTGTTCGGCGCAGGTGGTTTGGCTCTGGAGAAGATGGTGCGGGCCCACGGCCTGGCGTCACGGTGGATCTGGGCCGCTGCCATCATCATCTCGTTCACCTTCCCACTGGGCCATTGGGCATGGCGCCAGGTGCCGAATGAAGTTCCGGTGGTGAGCATGCCAGAGCAGGCTACGGCCGTACAAGCCGACCCTACTCCCATCTTCTTCCCCCTGGAGCCCACAACGGTCGAGGTCCCTCAGGAATCGGTGTTCCGGCTGCTGGACGGACCCATTCTCCTGGCCTGGGCCCTGGCGACCTTCGTCTTGTTGTGCTTCTCCGTACTCCTTCTCCTCCGGACCCACCGCCTCAGGGGTAATTGGCGAGAGGGGAGAATCGGAGACCAGGCCGTCCTCTACTCCGACGAGTGGGGACCGGCGGTGGTGGGGTTCATCTGTCCCCAGGTCGTTCTCCCCCGATGGTGCCGGGACATCGACGAGCGGGCTGTGCGCTTCATTCTGGATCACGAACTGGAGCATGTGAGGGCCGGCGATCTGCGCCTCATGCTGGTGGCTGGAATTCTCCCGGTCCTCTTTCCCTGGCACTTGCCTCTCTGGTGGCAGCTTTCCCGGCTCCGGACGGCGGTGGAGGGGGATTGCGATCTGAGGGTGCTCAGAAAACATCCGGGGCAGATGAAGCCCTACGTGGACCTGCTCCTGCAGGTGGGAGAATTGGCGCCCGGCCGACGGCCGATAGCCGCCATGCTATCGGAGCCGTACGAAACCTTGAAGCGGAGGATCAAGATCATGACCATGCCCTTTCCGAAGAGGCCGTGGATCACGGGGGGACTTCTGGCTGGAGCCGGGATCTTCATGGTGGGTCTGGCCTGTTGGGCTCCGGGGCCCACCGATGCCGAGGACGGGAACCCGGAGGCCCAGGTCGAACAAGCTTCTCTTGAGGCGGAGGCTGGAGCGCCTGGGGAAAGGACGGTTCCGACCTTCACTCCCTATACGGTCAGCCCGGACGTCCGGAACCGGGAGGAAGTGGCAGCGGCCCTCCAGGGGGGATACCCCGCGGAGCTGAGGGAAGCAGGGATCGGGGGGACGGTTGTGGTCTGGTTTTTCGTGGACGAGCAGGGCACCGTCCAGAACGTCCAGGTCAACGAGTCTTCGGGCCGTGGAGAGCTGGACCAAACCGCTCTGTCCATCGCCAGCATGATCGAGTTCACCCCTGCCTTGAACCGGGACAGGGGAACGCCTGTCTGGGTCTCCCTCCCCATCGCCTTTGGGGAGGAGAGTGCCCAGGAAGCCTCTGAGGCTGCCGCCGCTGCGAGGCGTGCTGGACGGTCAGGAATCGCTCGGCCGTCAGAGGGGGATCCCGGCTCCGAGGGAGCAGCTGTCCGAGACCCGAACGCTGTCGGTCAGATCTCGGGCACGGCGAGGGATGCGGCGTCCGGCGAACCCCTCCAGTATGTGCAGGTGTGGGTCTACGGGATCAATTACGGAACACTTTCCAACGAGGAGGGCCGTTTCCTGATCGAGCATGTCCCGGCGGGTGACCACGCCGTTGAGGCTGTGTTCATGGGATATGCCCGGGCGAGGGAATCGGCGCGGGTCGTGAGAGACGGCAGGGTGACCGTGGACTTCCGCCTCCACCCCCAAGCGGTGGCCCTCACTCCCTTCGTGGTCCCAGGGGGGGCTGGGGACCCCGGA
>JASFVN010000232.1:0-7312 GCA_050049805.1 Gemmatimonadota bacterium | reverse complement strand
CTCGAGCCGAGGCCTCCTTGTCCCTCAGTTGGATGGCCTTCACTCCGGCATGCAGGACTTGGGAAACAACATCCCCGACCGACCGTGGCTTCGCCAAGTCCCTGTCGGTGATGACGATGAGTCGGAGTGCGTTAGCCAGGTGCATTTCCCTGCCCCTGGGCCTGCTCACGGCGGAGACGGTCCCACAGTCGCCGACTCTCAGCCACGGCCCTGTTATGCTCTGAAAGGGTCCTTGAGAAGATGTGGCTGCCGTCCGGGTGGGCGACGAAGTAGAAGTAGTCCGTGTCTGCCGGTGATAGGGTGGCCTCGATAGCCGCCAGGCCCGGTGCCCCGATGGGTCCAGGGGGGAGTCCCACATGGGTGTAGGTGTTGTAGGGATGGTCCGCCACCGAATCCATGGCCGCGTACAGAAGCCGCGCCCGGGGGCCCCCTAGAGCGTACAAGACGGTGGGATCTGCCTGGAGGAGATGGCCCCGGGCGAGGCGGTTGTGGTATACGGACGCAATCGTCGGCATCTCCTCCCGGAGCCGCGCCTCGGCCTGGACGATGGAGGCGAGGGTCACCACCTCTTTCTCATTCATGCCCAGGGCGTCCCGGGCTGCGACTCGCTCCGGGGTCCAGACCGCGTGGTAGCGGGATACCATTGCGGCTAGGATTTCCTGAACCGGCACACCCTCGGCCAGGAAGTAACTGTCCGGGAAGAGGTATCCCTCCAACCCGGGCCCGGGAACACCCCACGTCTCTTCAGCCGAAGGCTCATTCAAAACGGTCAGAACCGAGTCCTCAGGGAGGCCGGTGATGGCACCTATGCGGGGCGCCATCTGTTTGAGGGTGAATCCCTCTGGAATGGTCAGGGTTTCGGTGAGGACTCGTCCCTCGGTCAGGTCCCTCAAGAGACGGGCCCAGGACGTGGGCCGGGGGAAGGCATAGGGGCCAGCCCGCACCTGGCGGTCCGAGCCCGTGACACGGGCGTAAAGGCGAAAGAGACCGGGCTTCCTCACCAACCCGTAACCGTCGAGAGTGTCCACCACCTCCTTGAAGGAAGCACCTGCTGGCACATTTACCTCTACCGCGGGTCCTTCGGCGCCACCTTCCGGACCGTAGATCAGACTTCTGATCTTCAGGCCTCCCAGGAGTAGGATGACACCCAGGGCGGCGCTCAGGAACAGGAACCGTCGTCGCATCAGAACTCCGACCGTTGGTCCGCCGGGAGGTCCAACCAGGCTTGGAGGATAAGAACCGCCGCCGCTGCGTCCACTCGTTCCTTCTCTTCTCGTTTCTTCTTGGGCAAACCCAGACTCCTGATGGCCCGCTCGGCCCGGACCGACGTGAGCCGCTCATCCATGAAGTGTATGGGAAGGCCGGTACGATCTCCCAGAGATTTCGCAACCTTCCGCACAGTCCGGGTCCAGTCGGAATCCACGCCTTCCAGGGTCAGGGGCAGGCCGAAAACGATGGCCCCCACTTCATGCTCCTCGGCGAGATCCGCCAGAGTCGCCAAAGGTGGCCTCTTTCCCGCCCGCCGCTTCAGCGTAGGCAGCGGCGAAGCGAGCGTTCCACTTGGATCACTCACTGCTAGGCCGATGCGGCGCTCTCCGAAATCTATTCCCAGGACTCTCATGATCTGGAACCGTCGTGTAATATAAAGTGGTAGGAAGGTAGTACCACGGGAGTGTCCACCATTTGTCACTTGAATGTGGAAAGGAACGAGGATTCATGAGCGAAGGTTCTGAGGACCAACTGGTTGGCTTCGTGGCAGGGCTACTTCTCGGGGCGGCCATTGGGGCGACAGCAGCGCTCCTTTCGGCCCCCCAGAGTGGTCGGAGGACGAGAAAGAAAATCGGACGGGCGGCCCTGGAGATCAGGAAATCGACGGGAGATCGATTCGAAGACGTAGCCGAGGACGTAAGGGCCCGGGTGGAGGATGTGCTCAAGGGAGCCCGAAATCGACTGAGCAGCGAGTGAGAGAGGCCCTTCCCTCCCGCCTCATCGAAAAGAAGCGAAGCGGAGAGGCGCTGGCGCCAGGGGAGTTGACCTCCCTCTTCCTGGGTTTCCTCCGGGGTGACGTCCCGGACTATCAGATGGCGGCCTTTCTCATGGCCGTGTACTTCCAGGGACTGGATCCGTCCGAGCTGGAATCCCTCCTGGATCTGATGATCAATTCGGGGGAGGTGCTGAACCTGGAGAACATTCCAGCACCCAAGGTCGACAAGCACTCCACCGGCGGGGTAGGAGACAAGACCTCCCTGGTCCTGGCTCCACTGGCCGCGGAGCTAGGTCTCTGTGTTCCCATGATGTCAGGGAGGGGCCTCGGCCACACCGCCGGGACGCTGGACAAGCTGGAAGCGATCCCTGGGTTTCGGACTCAGTTGACTCTGGCCGAGTTCCGATCGGTTCTGGAGAAGGTGGGGGCGGCCATGATCGGGCAGACCGAAGAGATCGCCCCCCTGGACCGTCGTCTCTATGCCCTGCGGGATGCCACTTCCACCGTACCCTCTATCCCCCTGATTTCGGCCTCCATCATGAGCAAGAAATTGGCGGAGGGTCTACAGGGGCTGGTATTGGATGTCAAGACAGGGCAGGGGGCCTTCATTCCCGAGCTGGATTCGAGCCGAGCTCTGGCCAGGACCATGGTTGAGTTGGGTGAAGCGCGAGGGGTGGAGACTTCGGCCCTCGTGACCTCCATGGACGCGCCGTTGGGCCGAGCCGTGGGAAACGGATTGGAGACCCGGGAGGCCCTGGAATGTCTCGCCGGAGAAGGTCCGGAAGACCTGTCCGAACTCTCTGCTGCCCTCACCGGTGAGATGCTGTTCAGAGGAGGCCTTGCCTCCACCCCGGAGGCCGGTACCGCTCGAGCGAGAGAGGCCCTGGAAGGGGGCCTTGGGTTGGAAAGGATGAAGAGGCTGGTGGAACTCCAGGGTGGCGACCCCCATGTGGTGGACGATCCGACCCGAGTGCCCGGGGCTCCGGTGGTTGGGGTCCTGGAGGCCCCTCGTGAGGGATTCGTGACGAAGATCTCCCCGGTGGCCTTGGGCTATGGCGTGGTGGAACTCGGGGGGGGGCGGCGGCGGATGGGAGATCCAGTGGACCTGAGAGTCGGGTTCCTGCTCCATGCAAGACCAGGGGATCGACTGGAAAAGGGCGAGCCTATCGGGGAGGTGCATGCCGCAGACGGCACCGGCCTGCAAATCGGGTTGGACACCTTGGCAGAGGCGGTGGATATCGGAGAGGAAGCCCCTCCGCCCGGACACCCGCTTATCGTGGAGCGGCTGGCCGCCCGGAACTGATCAAATCAACTCATATAGCTGGTCACTCGTCTGGCTTGGGCTTCCTGCGAATGCGGAACCCGGTCTGATCGCAAAACTCGGTGGGTTCGGTTCCGGGAAGATAGAGCTCAGTGTAAGCCGAGTCAGCCGGGCACCAGCGGGATGCCAGGAGTCCGGTCCGGTTGTCCACCTCTCTGGAGATGAGGCCAGGTAGGATGGGCCACGCCTCAGGGATCGGAAGGAGGAAACCTCGGACGTCGTTTTCTGTCGGTTGCCCCGAAAGCCCTTCTTCCTCCGGGGCGAGTTCGAGGGTTTCCGTAGAGTGGGTCTCCAGGTAACGCGCCCGGAAGACGGAGTCGGCATAGGTCTGAGTGCTGTCTCCCACATAGACCCTCTGCATGAACTTCCCCCAGACCGGGGCGGCAAAGCCACCTCCCGTGGCCCCCTCCCAGATGGTGACGGGACGGTCCATTCCGAACCAGACGGTAGCCATGAGATTCGGGGTGAACCCCTGGAACCAGACGTTGGTGGCGTCGTTGGTGGTACCGGTCTTCCCTGCGGCTGGCACGTCGTAGGAGAGCCCTCCGCGGTTGGGATCCCGGACATTGTATCCGGTTCCCTGTGCCACCACGTCCTCCAGCATGGAGACCATGATTCGGGCCGTAAGGGAATCCATGACCTGATCCCGATCGGGCTCGGGCTCCCAGAGGATATCCCCTTCCCGATTCAGAACCCTGAGAATGGGTTGGGGCCGGACCCGGGTTCCCAGTGTCGAGAAGGTGGCGTAGGCCTCGGCCATCTGGAGGGGAATGACCTCCGCCGCCCCGATGGAGGTGGATGGGAATCGTTCGATTTCCGTCCTGAGGCCCATGCGTTGAGCTGTCTGAGCCACCGTTTCCAGGCCCACCTCCAGCCCCAATTTGATGGCGATCATGTTGATAGACCGTCTCAACCCTTCCCGGATCGTGATGGGGCCAAGGAACTCCTCGGTGAAGTTCTGGGGTTTCCACTCCTCCCCGCTGACCTGGGGCAGGACTACCGGGGCGTCCACCAGGATGTGGGAAGCCGGGATCCCGCTGGCCAGAGCGGCAGCGTACACGAAGGGTTTGAAGGAGGATCCAGCCTGCCGCAGAGACTGGGTTGCTCTATTGAATTTCGAGTGGCGGAAATCCCTTCCCCCAATCATGGCTCTCACCCCGCCGGTATGCGGGTCCAGGGCGATGAGCAAACCCTGTAGGTAAGGGGTCTCAGAGCTTTCGAACGGTTCGGTCTGATCCGCGTATTCTTCATAGAGGGGGTGCTCGAAGCCGGGTAGGGATTCGATGTATGCCCACCCCTCCTCCATGGATTTTTCCGCCGCAGCCTGGATATCGAGATCAATGGTGGTGTGAACCTCCAACCCACCTGTGTAGAGCTGGCTCCCGAAGCGGTCGTCCAGCATCTGCCGGACCCATTCCTGGAAGTAGGGTGCCAATCCTTCCCTCGGTTCAGCCTGGGAATCGGGCAAGGGCCAGGACTTCCACTCCTCCCCCTCCTCCTCCGACAGGAACCCCTGGTCCACCATGAGCCCCAAGGCGAGGTTCCTCCTCCGGAGGGCGTTCTCCGGATTCCGGATGGGGTTGTAGTAGGCCGGTAGGTTGGGTATGGCCGCCAACATGGCGGCCTCGGCAGGATTGAGCTCCGAGGCGTTCTTCCCGAAGTAATTCCGGGATGCTGTCTGGATTCCGTACCATCCCCGGTCGTAGTTGATCTGGTTGATGTAGGCTTCCAGGATCTGGTCTTTCGTGTATGTCCCCTCCAAGGCCAGGGCGACCTGGAGCTCTTTCAGCTTTCTGGTGATTCGTTTCTCTCGTCCGATCCGCTCCTCGAACATATTCCGGGCGAGCTGCTGGGTAATGGTGCTTCCACCGCCGCCGGAGAAGGATCGATTCACCACGGCTCTGAACACGCTCCGCAGGATGCCTCGCATGTCGAAGCCACGGTGGTTATAGAACCGCTTGTCTTCCAGGGCTATGAAGGCCTGGGCCACGTGTTCAGGGAGGTCGGAGAGGGCCACCGGGGTTCTCCTCTCCAAGCCTATCTCAGCCACCAGGCGTCCATCGTGGCTCAGGATCTTACTGGTTTCCTGAGGCTCCCAGGTTGAGATCTGTGCGATGGAGGGACAGTCCCTGCAGAGGTTTTTCCATGCGCCCCAAGCCCCGCCCAGGGCGCCGAAGAGGAAAAACCCCCCAGCCAGGATCAAGAGCTTCGGGATCTTCTGGCTCAGTCCTTTTGAAAAATCAGCACTGTCGGTCGACATGACGTCCCCGTTTTCGTTATTCCCAGGGCTTCCCTCTCCGTACCGGACACAGCTGGCCGAAAGTGACCTCGGGCCCCACGCTTCCCTGAGGCGCAACACCCGTGCCGCTGCATCCTACACCCCCCGGAACAGGCCGGATCCAGGGATCCTGGTTCGGCATCACCGGAAAAGTGCTTCCGCGGTCCGGCTCCGGAGGAGACGCTGGACAGCCACAGATCGAGCCGTTTCGTAACAGGATGGCTTGGATCGGTACAAGACAGGATCTCGCCGGTCTGCCATATCGCCGCCACCCATTCTTTGCTGGTCCGGTTCTGATTTCTTCCCACGTCGAGCCCATCTCCCCTCGGGAGGCTTGACCGGTACCCCCTTCTCAGACAGTGTTTTGTGCCGAGATCCGCCGTGAAGGCAGCGGCGATCAGACCTTACACCAACCAGGGAGGAGCCACGGTGAAACAGGACCCACAGCGAGTCGAAAAACCGTGGGGCTATGAGCTGATTTGGGCCCAGACCTCAGAATACGTAGGGAAGATCCTCCATATCAACGCCGGGGAATCCCTTTCCCTCCAGTACCACGAGGTCAAGGACGAGACCATCTTCCTGCATTCCGGGACCCTGCGCTTCTGGGTGGGTGCCTCCCTGGACCGCCTGGAAGAGGTCGAGTTGACGAAGGGTGAAGCCTTCCGGGTTGTCCCGGGAACGATACACCGGATGCAGGCAATATCGGATTGCGACATTCTGGAAGCTTCCACGCCCCAGTTGGATGACGTGGTCCGACTCGAGGATCGCTACGGCCGTGCACCAACCGCCTGAAGAATCCCCTCCCACACCCTCCCGCCCACTGGTCCTTGCTCTCGGTTCCAACCTGGGGGACAGGCTCGCTCACCTTCGGGCCGGGCTGGGGACATTGAGCGCAGAGGGGATCCAGATCGATGCCGTATCGAGAGTCTACGAGACGCCGGCCATCGGGTTCCTCCAACAACCCAGCTTTTTGAATGTGGTGGCTCTGGCCCGGTCGCACCTTTCCCCCTCCCGGCTCTTGTCCATATTCCAGAGTGCGGAGGATGAGGCCGGCAGGCAGCGGGAGTTCCGGAACGGGCCTCGAACCTTGGATGTGGATCTCATCCTCCTCGGGGACCTGATCGTTAGGGAGGAGGGCCTGAGGGTCCCCCATCCAAGGTGGCGCGGACGAAGTTTCGTCGTCCTTCCACTGGCAGAGATCGCTCCGGGGCTCAGGGATCCGGAAACGGGCTGGGAGGTACAGGAGATAGCCCGAAAGTGGGTCATGCAACCCGAACAGATACGGGTCGTGTCAGCCTCGGGAGTCTTTGAAAGGAAATGAAAAGAATGATTGCAGCCACCGCGGCCCTGTCCGCACTGCTGGCAGCCTGCAGCCCTCAGGTCACCGACACGACCTTCGTGGTTTCTTCTGATCCGGAACTGGGGGCCCAGGTGGCCGAGCTGCTCCCGGAATTGGCAGCTCGAGCGAGGATGGAATTGGTACGACCCATTCGAGCTGAGCGAAAGACCCGTGAAGAGCTGGAGTCCTACCTCCTGTTCAAGCTCGACGAGGAGATGCCTGAAGGGAAAGCCCGCAACCTCAGTCGGGCCTATTCCCTGGTCGGATTGGTGGAGGAAGGTCTCGATCTTAGGGAGCTGATGGTAACGGTCTATCAGGAACAGGTGGCGGGTTTTTACGATCCCGATTCCACTGCCTTCTTCCTGATGGAGGACATGCCGGAGGAGATGA
>JASFVN010000233.1:0-7312 GCA_050049805.1 Gemmatimonadota bacterium | reverse complement strand
GGGAGAATCCCAATAGGTAACAGGCGCTCGATGTGCCCGCACCGCCACCCTGGGGTGCGGGCACTCCCGTCATTCCTTGGCCAGGGCCTCAACAGGATTGATGGTGCTTGCCCTCATGGCTGGCACCAGGCTCGCCACCATACACCCCAGTAGTAGGAGACCGGGCACTACTGAGAACACCAGAGGATCGGTGGGTGCCACGCCGAACAGGGCCCCCTGAATGAGTCGAACCAGCGCCAGGGCCGCCCCCACTCCCAGGATGGCGCCCAAGCCCCCCATGATGAGGCCGGTCTTCACAACCCCTAGAACGACGCTTCCCCCCTCGGCCCCCAGGGCGATCCTGATTCCTATCTCCCGGGTTCTCCGGGAGACCAGGTAGGACTGCACTCCGTAAAGGCCCACCAGGGCCAGGAAAAGGGCGATTCCTGCGCAACCCCCGATCAACGCTGCCCAGATTCTGAAGCTCGAGACCTGACTCTCTACGAGGCTTTCCAGGGTCATGGGGGCAATGGCCAGGTTCGGGTCCAGTTCCCGGAGAGCCCGGTCCACCGGCTCCACCATGGTTGCCGGGGAGGCTTCGGTGTGCAGGACGAAGTTCTGGCGGCCCTGGTAGAGTTGGAGGGAAGGGAAATAGGCATGGGTCTGTGGCGCCTCGGTGACGCTGTTGTAGACAGCTGTCTCGGCTACGCCCACGACCTCTGCGCTTTGATCCAGAAAATTCAGGGTTTTTCCCAGGGGATCCTGGCCAGGCCACATCCGTTGGGCGAAAACCTCGTTTATGATAGCGACCAGGGGTGTGCCGGGTGCGTCATCCGGGGAAAACGCCCTCCCTGAGAGAATGGAGATTCCCATGGTCTCGAAATAGTCCGGCCCTGCCAGGTTGAAGCGGGTCCGCATCCCGTTCTCTGAGAAGTCCGTCCCGGGTGCCGTGAAGGTCCAGGTGTTGCTGCCCAGGAAGGGCAGGCGGTTGCAGGTGGATACAGCCTGGACTCCGGGGACCTGTCTCAACCGGTCCAAAGCCGCCAGAACAAAGGCTCCCCCATCCTCCTCGGTGTACCCGTTGTTCTCCAGTTGGACGCCCATGACCAGGCGGTTACTGGGCTCGAATCCCAGGTCCAGTCTCTGGAGGGCCTGAACGCTTCGCACCAGGAGTCCTCCGCCGATGAGGAGGAGGATGGAAAGTGCGGTCTGGATCACGACCAAGCCGCCCCTGAAGCGTGCCCTCGTTCGTCCTTGCCCCGGGCGTTGCAGAAGGGTGGAAACATCTGCCTTTGAGAGACTCCAGGCTGGAGCCGTTCCAAACAGGACCGCAGCGAGGGTAGAAAGCAGTAGGGCAAAGATCACCACCGATGCATCAGGCGTCAGGGCGGTCTGGATCTTCATGCTGACCGTGGCCGTGATAGCCCTTGGGGCCAGGTAGGCCAGGCCCAGTCCGGCCGCTCCTCCCAGCAACGCCAGAATCAGGCTCTCCGTGATCAGTTGGGAGAGGAGCCGTTTTCTGCCGGCGCCCAGGGAGGCTCGGATCCCCATCTCCCTCTCCCGGCCCGAGGCGCTGGCAAGGAGAAGGATGGCAAGGTTGGTGCAGGCGATCAGGAAGACGGCTCCGACCACGAACCAGAGGAAGTACAGCTGGCGTCTGAGTAGCCGGCTCTCGAAGGGAGCCATGCTGAAATCGGGGCGGATTTGAACCCGGTAGGTGTTTCCGTAGACGGTCTGAGCCCAGGAGGTGAACTCGTCTTCCCACCGACCCTGAAGGACCGATATCGAAGCCTGGGCCGTTGCGAGATCCATGCCGGGCGCGAGGCGAGCCACCAACCTGAGGAACCGGGAAGCACTGGGGGATCCGTCGGCCTGAAAGCGGCGCAGGGCATCGCTGAAGCCCAGGCTGATGGCCTCGGCTGACAAAATGGGGACGAAGAGGTCGGGGATCGGTTCCCCGGGGTTAACTCCACGGAAATCTCTGGGCGTCACACCGGCGACTCGAAATGGGGCCCCATTCAGGAATAGGGGCCGGTCCAGGATGGACGGGTCCCCTCCGAGTGTCCGGGACCAGTAGCCGTGGCTCAGAATCACTTCGGGCACGCCGGTTTCACCAGCTTGTACCTCGGGGCTGAATCCGGCACCGAGGGCCATGGGCACCCCCAAGAGCCGAAAGTAGTTGCCGGACACCACCCAGGCTCCGGCCTGCTCCACGGCATCCCCCTGACCCACGACGACCTCGCCTCCGCCGTCGTCGGTTCGGCGACCCTGACTTCCGGGGAAGCCACCGTAGGCCAGGACGTCAGCGAAGGTCTCCCCCTGGTCCCGGTAGAACTCGTAGTCGTAGTAGCCGAAGACGGTACCCAGGTTGCCCCCCAGGACCCAGTCCAATCCCACCAGCTCATGAGGGTTTTCAATCAGCGGCGGAGCTTTCCGGAGTGTCTCCTGCACCACGGTGAAGACTGTGGTGTTTCCACCGATTCCCACCGCCAGAAGGACGATGGCGATGCCCGAAGAGAGGGGGTTTGTGGCCAGCCGTCGGACTCCGAATCGTATGTCCAGAAGGAGGTCCCGGGGCCAGCCGCCGCCTCCCCCGGTCTGGGGTGAACGGGCGCCCCGGGAGGCGCTGCTCCCGCGTCGAGGCGGGCGGCCACCCGGGGTGGGGCTGTCACTGAGGAACGCTCTGCCCCTGTCGCGGAATCGCCGCCACGCTCCGACCCACCGCCAGAAGGCGAGGCAGGCCACCTCTTGCCAGTAGCGCCTTCTCGCGAAACCCGATCCCCGAGTTTCCGTCCAAAACGAAAAGGCCTCGAAGAGGTCGCCCTCCACCTCGGCGAGCGCTTCAGCCGAGCAAATCCGGCGCAGGGCCAGTACGGCCAACCTCGGCGGAATGCTCATTTCGCCGCCTCCTCCCCGAGGAGGCCCTGGGCAGCCTTCTCCCACATCCGTTCTCGGATACGCCTGGTCTCATGGACCCTCTCGAGGCCTTCCGGCGTCAGCTCGTAGTGGCGCTTCCGTCGCCCCCCGCGAACCGGAGTGGGATCTCCCAACTCCGATAGCACCAACCCTTTCCTGGCCAGCCTCTCCAGGGCGGTATAGATCGCCCCCAAAGAGGCCTTTCGCCCCGCCTCCTCTTCCAGGATCTGCTGTAGAGAGGGTCCGTACGCGTCGGGCGTGGCGATGAGCACGCTCAGAAGAACTAGTTCTTCGAACTCTCTGAGGCGGCGGTCTTTTGGGAGGCGATCTTTAAAGCGTCGACCTTTCATGTCGGAGTCTCCCGGCTTCGGCTCTGATTCTAGCCTGAATCAAGTGGATTCCCGGGCGATGCTCGGGGCGATGCTCGGGGCATTCCCACGGCGATCCCAGGGAGGATGGGCGCCGGCTCGAAGGGCCCCGAGATTTCCCAGGAACGGTTTCTACTACGTAAGTGATAGAAATGGGGTTTCAGCTGTGAGGTGGTGGAGGGGTCCGCGACTCCACTTGCTCAGCCCTTTCTCCGGACCGACACTTCCATCATGTCTCAATCCGAAGACGCCACGCCTCCGCTCCCCACGGGTAAAGGGCCACACTCTGGAGAACGCCGCTATTCGGATGAGGAATTCGCTGCCATCCTTCGGGCGGCATCCAAGATTCCGGAGGTACAGCCGGCTATTCGAGCTCCCCTGGTTCCCCGGAATGGCCTGACTCTTTCCGAGATCCAGGAGATTGCTGCCGAGGTGGGCATCGATCCGCACCGGGTCTCTCGGGCGGCAGCTCTCCTTCCCGAGGAGGAGCCCTCGGCGGTGCTGAAGCTGGTGGGTGGGAGCCCGAGGGATAGAATGGATAGCACCGTGGCGGCTTCGATTCCGACGAAGGAAATGGGCCGAATCATCGAGATCGCCAGGCGAGCGGCGGGGACCCCAGGTGCGACCCGGGAGGTTCTTGGCGGGTTGGAGTGGACGGGGAGCACCGGGACCACGGGGTACGGCGCGTCGGTGACACCTCAGGGGAACCGGACCCAGATTCAGGTTTGGGCCGACCACACGGAGATGATGGCGGGGATCTACGGGGTTGTGGGAATGGGGACTTTGGGAATCGTGGCCGTCACCCTCGGCAAACTGGTCTTCGGTGAGTCGGACGCAGGTATTCTGGCCGCCGTGCTTTCGGGAATCCCGCCCGCCTTTCTCTTCGCCAGGACAGTCTGGAAACGGACGGCCAAGAGGTATCGGGGAAGACTCCACGACCTGCTGGAGGCCATGAAGGGGGAGGCCGAGGGCGTGGCGGAGGAGGTGGAGGTGTCGGAAGACATGGCGGAGCCGGAGGAGTCATGATTGCCGAGCATCGAACCATCGAGTTCCAGACCCGTGGCAACGACCAGATCGTCGATCTCACGGGGAAAGTTCAGGCCCTGGTCGGCGAGACCGGCGTCACCACCGGCCAGGTGGCCCTCCTGGCTCATGGTTCCACAGGCTCCCTCACTACCCTGGAATACGAGCCGGGACTGGTGAACCATGACATTGCCGCAGCCATGGAACGCCTCGCTCCCCGGGATGGCCGCTACGAACACGAGAAGACCTGGCACGACGACAACGGTCATTCCCACGTGAGAGCTTCGACCGTTGGACCTTCTCTGGCACTACCCGTCGTTGAGGGTGCCATCCCGCTGGGCACCTGGCAGCAGATCGTCTTCGTGGACTTTGACACCCGGTCCCGAAGGCGGACGGTGCACATGAGCGTCGTCGGAGTTTAGCACTGCCCTACTGACATCCCGTCGGAAGCGCCGAGCCAAGAACCTGTTGGTGCCACGGACCGTCCGACCTGGAACCCGTCGCCGGCGACGGGGTCACAAGGAATCGGTTTTTCCCCCAATCCAGTTCGACTCGAATCCAGCTCGATTCCGGAGTGGCTCATGCTCAGTCGAAAAAGGGCCGCGGACCTCTTCGTTGAGGGCGTGGTCATCGTGATCAGTATTCTCTTGGCCTTCGCCCTGGAGGCCTGGTGGGCCGAGCGGGGGGAACGGTTGGAGGAAGCCGGGATCCTCGAGAACCTCCAGGTCGAGTTCACGGCGGCAGGAGCACAGTTGGACCGTTACCTGTTCTATCATGAGGTGACTCTTACCTCCGTCGACAGCATCCTCGATTCTGCCCGAGAAGCTCTGGATGAAGGGCGGTCCAGGATCGATATCCCCACAATTTTCCTGGCCCGGGCCTTTATTCCCCCTACCTATGACCCCCAGACGGGCACCCTGGACGGGTTGACCCATTCGGGACATTTCGGGGTCCTCAGGAGCGAAGAGCTTCGGAAAGCCCTCTCCGCATGGCCGGGACTCCTGGCGGAGGCAGCGGAGGAGGACGATCGGTCGGCCGCCCTGGTGTACAGCCGCATGGACCCTCTGCTTTCAACTATGCTGGACATCAGCGAGGCCCGTATGATGGCGGCCGAGGTGTTGGACGAGGCCTGCGCCAACGTCTTTTTCGGGAGGTCCTGCGAGGACCAGAAGGTGGAGATCGATCTCCCTCCGAAGTGGGCCGGATCCACATCCCTTCCGGTTAACTTCGAAGTGATCGGTCTCTTTTCTGCTCGATACCAGATTCTGGAACACGGAATCGATGACTATGGGGAGGTTCGGGAAGAGATCGACCGGATCGTGGCGCTGGTGGAGGGAAGTCTGGCGGAGTGATCTCGGAAGATTAGGCGCGGGTTGGCCGTATAGACTATCGTAGGGTTTGATAGGGGTGCCGACCCTTCCCCCTGGTCGAGATGGTGAGCCATGTCCCAACCCGAGCCGGGCCTCGATTCTTCCGAATCTGCCGCCATTCACTCAGAGCCTTCTCGGGCCCCGCCCCATCCCGCCGAGTCTTCCCAGACCCAGCTTCCGTCCGCGTCCTCCGAGGAGCTGGGGGGCTCCGCCAGACAAATGGTTCCCGCTGCTGTCTCCGGACGTTTGGCGCCCACCACCCCTTCCGAGCGAATCCAGGTTCTGGACGTGCTTCGAGGTGTCGCATTGCTGGGTATCCTCATCACCAATATTCAGCACTTCGCCATGTTCGCCGGGGCAGCGCGGAACCCCACTCTTTACGGCGACCTCACCGGCGCCAACTTCTGGGTGTATGCCTTCACCTTCAACCTGGCCTTCCAGAAGTTCATGCCCATCTTCTCCATGTTGTTCGGCGCCGGGATCATGCTGGCGGCGACGCGCCGGGAAGCTGCCGGTGAGAGTGCAGAGGCCTTCCACTACCGGCGCATGTTCTTCCTCCTCCTCCTCGCTCTGGCCCACTCGTACCTCATCTGGTATGGGGACATCCTCTTCGTCTATGCCGTGTGTGGGGCCCTGGTCTTTCCCCTCCGCTTCAGATCGGCCCGGTTCCTGATCGGTGCAGGGATCGTGATGCTGGCCGGCCAGCCCATCATGGAGGTCATCACCTTCCGGATGACCTGGATCTATCAGCTGGTGAATCCCTTCGCAGGCATGTCGCTGGAAGAGATCCTGGCCACCGACCTGGCTGCATTCCGAGGCGGCTGGATGGAGAACTTCCAGCAACGGGCTGCCTACTCTCTGGAAGGTCAGACGGTGGGGTTCGTCTTGCACGGTTTGTGGCGGGGCACGGGTCTGATTCTACTGGGCATGGGCCTTTTCCGCCTCAGGGTCATCACCGGCGAAAAGGCGAAGTCTTTGTATCGGACCTTCATCGCTGTGGGCCTCGGAGTGGGAATCCCCATCACGGCATTCGCATTCTGGATGAGCTACTCGGTGAGTTGGGGAGACTTCTGGGTCCAGCAGTTCACCCTCCAGGTCATCCATTGGATCGGGATCGTGGTGAGTCTGGCCTGGATCGGGATCGTCATCCTCGCCTGCTGGACTGGATGCAGATCCTGGTTGGGCCGGGCCTTCGCCGCCGTAGGCCGCACGGCCCTTTCCAACTATCTCCTCCAAAGCGTGATCTGCACCTTCATCTTCTACGGGTTCGGCTTGGGTCTGTACGGGTCGGTGGACCGTACCGGGCAGGCGGGAATCATCGCCGGGATCTGGATCCTCCAGCTCCTGATCTCCCCCTTGTGGCTGAGGCACTTCCGGTTCGGTCCGGTGGAGTGGCTTTGGCGCACCCTCTCATACGGAAGGTTGCAGCCGTTTCGGGTGAGGGGGGCCTAGGGGCGGGCCGTCGAGGGTCGGCGGCGGGCCATTGCGCCCTTTCGAGTGCTGATCAGGCTGCGGCACCCCGTCGCGCCCATCGGAGCATCGTTTCGCCCACCAGAGCACCCGATCGCCCACTTTTTTCCTTCTGAGAAACAAGGAGTTGGATTACGCCTGTGTGGCGGGGACGAGGTTGAAGCCGAGTGCGGCGGCGTGAGCCTC
>JASFVN010000231.1:0-7326 GCA_050049805.1 Gemmatimonadota bacterium | reverse complement strand
CATGGGCTCGGGAAAGAGCTCCATGAAGAACCGCAGGTCCCCAACGTGGGGAAACCAGGTCACGGTCCGCCTCTCTTGGCGGGAATGGTTCTGGCGATCGAGCCCATGCTTGGGGCCAGCACCGACCAGATTCGGACATTGGACGACAAATGGACGGTGATCTCGGCCGACCGGGGCCGGTCGGCTCACTTCGAGCATACCATGGCTGTCACGGAGGATGGCCCCCGGGTCCTCACGGGATCGGTTCCGAGTGACTATCGGGTCCTTCCGGGTCCCCTGGTGAACCAATAGTGGACCAGATCGTTCGGAGAGGATTCGCGGAGAAATTCTCCAGAAAACCCCTTGGAATTGCTGCCTTCCGGTGTCTTGAGAGGCCGCAGCGATTCGGTTATACTTCTAAGCTCTGTAATTAACGAACCGGGGTGATTCCCATGAAGGTACGAGCGAGCGTCAAACCCATTTGCGAGCACTGCAAGGTGATCCGTCGCCGAGGCGTGGTCCGGGTTATCTGTAAACGGAATCCTCGCCACAAACAGCGCCAGGGCTGAGACCGGGCGCGTATGGGCCGCGTAAGGCACTTGAGAAACGCTGAGACGAACTGATGGCACGTATAGCTGGTGTTGACCTACCAAGGGGCAAGAGAATCGAGATCGCCCTGACCTACATCTATGGGATCGGGCGGACACGGGCGGGGAAGATCCTCGAAGCCTGTGGAGTGGACCCGAGTCGCCGCGCCCAGGATCTGAACGACGAGGAGATCAACCTCCTTCGGAAGGAGATCGAGGGAGAGTATAAGGTCGAGGGTGCCCTCCGCACCGAAACCTCCATGAACATCAAGCGCCTCATGGACATCGGAAGCTACCGGGGGCTCCGGCACCGCAGGGGACTACCGGTCCGTGGCCAGAGGACCCACACCAATGCTCGGACGCACAAGGGTTCTCGGCGGCCCATCGCAGGGAAGAAAAAGGCTCCGAAGAAATAAGCGGATCAAGGAAGGCAAGGCGTGGCAAAACCCAAGCAGGCACGGACAAAGCGCACTAAAAAGGTTGTGGAGGCAGAGGGGGTCGCCCACATCAAGGCGACCTTCAACAACACCCTCATTACCATAGCCGACACGTCAGGCAACGTGATCACCTGGGCCAGCGCCGGGAAGGCCGGCTTCAAGGGTTCCAAGAAGTCCACTCCTTTCGCGGCCACGGTGGCGGCCGAGCAGTGTGGTCGGGAGGCTGCAGCTCTTGGTGTGAAGCGGGTCTCTGTCCGAGTGCAGGGTCCCGGATCGGGCCGTGAGTCTGCCATCCAAGCTCTGGCGTCGGCTGGAATCCACATCAAGTCGATTCAGGACGTGACCCCGCTTCCGCACAACGGATGCCGCCCGCCCAAAAAGCGGCGTGTTTGATCCATAGAAGAGGAACCGACCAAGCAGGCAAAAAAAAAGGTATAGAGAGGAACGAAGAACAGGATGGCACGTTACAACGGACCTGTTTGTAAACTCTGCCGGCGGGAGGGCCAGAAACTCTTCCTCAAGGGCACAAAGTGCTATACGGAGAAATGCCCCATTGAGCGGCGAGCCTACCCACCGGGTCATCACGGCCCGGCCCAGGCGAGGCGTCGGAAGCAATCCGACTACGCCGGCCAGCTGAGAGAAAAACAGAAGGTCAAGCGGATTTACGGACTGGGTGAGAAGCAATTTCGCAACCTGTTCGAGCGGGCTGCGGTTCAGTCCGGGATCACCGGCGACAATCTCGTCATTTTTCTTGAATCCCGTCTGGACAACATCGTGTTCCGCATGGGCTTCGCGCCCAGCCGGGCTGCCGCCAGACAGCTGGTCAGGCACCGCCACGTAGAGGTCAACGGCCGCATTGTTGACGTACCCAGCTATCAAGTTTCGGTAGGGGACGAGGTAGCGGTGAAAGCCAAGTCCAGGAGACTGGCCATGGTCGAGGAGAGCTTGGAATCCCGGACCCGGCCCGACCTGCTGGAATGGCTGGCCCTCGATGAGAAGAATCGGGTGGGCCGGATGGTTCGCAAGCCTACTAGACAGGACATCCCGTTGGCTGCCCAGGAGCAGCTCATCGTGGAGTTGTACTCGAAGTAAGGCGGATATCGATTGCTGTTGCCCAACAAGGCACGGAGGATACGGTGGAGTTAGATCTGACTGGACTGGTACTGCCCGAGCGGGTGGAGATTGCGGAGCTTTCCGAGGATGGAAGATCGGGCCAGTTCATTATCGAACCCCTCGAACGGGGCTTCGGCTACACCTTGGGAAATCCCGTCAGAAGAGTCCTTCTTTCCGGGCTCCGGGGAGCCGCCGTCTGGGGCTTCCGGATCGACGGAGTGGTGCACGAGCACCAGACCATCCAAGGTGTCGTCGAGGATGTCCACCAGGTCATTCAGAACCTCAAATCCCTGGTGGTTCGGCTGGACGACGAAGTCGACGAGGCGACCCTGGAGATCGGGGTCAAGAAAGCGGGAGCCGTTACGGCGTCTATGGTCACCGAGTCGGGGTCGGTGGAGGTCCTGGATCCCGATCATCACATCCTCACCCTGGAGGAGGACCGGGAGCTTCGGATCGAGCTTCTCGTGAATAAGGGTAGAGGGTTCGTCCTGGCGGATCAGCACGAACTCCCCCGGGGGGCGCCTGTGGATCTGGTCCGCATCGATTCGATCTACAATCCCGTTCGCCGCGCCAACTTCACGGTGGAGGAAACCCGGGTCGGCCAGCGGACCGACTTCGACCGACTCTCCCTCTACGTGGAGACCGACGGATCTCTGGATCCTGAGTCGGCGGTTCAGTACGCCGCCGAACTGGTTCGGAAGCACCTGGAGTACATGCTCTACTTCGGTGAGGGTGGAATTCCCCAGATCGCTCCGCCGGGGGCGGTGCCGGTTCCGGAACGCCTCCAGGACCTTTTCAACCGACCTATCGAGGACCTGGCCGAGCTATCGGTGCGCAGCCGGAACTCCCTCCAGAAGGAGGATATCCAGACTTTGGGCGATCTGGTGCAGCGAACGGAAGACGAAATGCTCGCCATCGAGAACTTCGGGAAGAAATCTCTCAAAGAGATCTCCGACTTTCTGGATGAGCACGGCCTGCGATTCGGTATGAAGCTGGAGGAAGGTGAGGACGGTCAGCTCTTCTTCGTGGAGGAAGAAGAGGTTGAAGCCCTCGAGGCTGGCGAAGAATAATTGCTGCGGGTGTTCGAGCCCTGAATGGGGCCGGCTCCGGCGTTGGCCGGGACGGCAAATTCAGGGTTTCGGATACTAGGCAGATGGAACCCTAAGCCCTAGGTTAGGACGCGACCGATGCGACATCGGAAAAAGGGCCGAAAACTGAATCGAACCGCCGCACACAGGAAGGCGGTTCTTCGGAATTTGGCTACGTCGCTTTTCCGGCATGAGCGGATTGAGACAACGACGGCCAAGGCCAAGGAGCTCCGCCCCTTTGCTGAGCGACTGATCACCCTGGCAAAGCGGGGAGATCTTCACGCTCGCCGATTGGCGGCGAGGAAGATCTCCGATCGAGAAGTCCTCGGAAAGCTCTTTGACGACCTCGGCCCACGGTTTGCCGAAAGACCAGGTGGATACACCAGGATCCTGAAGCTCGGCTCTCGTCGGGGTGACGCGGCAGAGATGGCCCTCATCGAATTGGTGGAAAAGGGTTCTGAATAAACGGAAAGGGACTTGGACCATGGCCAACTTGGGATCCCGCAGAGGGTTCGTCGACAAGCTCGCCCTCCCCTTGATGATTCTCGCGTTTCTGGTGGTCATCGGCTTCCTCTATTGGCTCAATGTCACCGCCGAGCCCACGGAGGTCGTCATCGAGGAGGAAGCTGCCACCCGGAGTTCCTCCGCTTCGGCCATCCTTGACGTTGCTGATTTCCTGGCTGACGCCGGCCAGTACGACGGGCAGGTGGTGGAGGTGACAGGCGCTCGAGTAGCCAGCCGCTTGGGGCCCCAGGCCTTCTGGATCGGGCCCGACGACAGCCCCTTCCTTGTGAAGATGGGACCGGAGTTGGTGGAGGCCGGGACGGAAATCCGCATCGAGCAGAGGGTCACTCTGGTCGGGTTGGTGTCGACCATGTCCGATTCCACCCATGCAGCATGGGACGCCCAGGGGGCCTTTCCGAGCGACGGAGACCGGATTGTGGCGGAGTTCGCCATCGGGTCTCCCTTCCTGGAAGTGTCTGAGATCGTGTCACAGGCCCCGGGCGGCGGAGACGCCGGTGCCGGCGGCTCGAACTAGCGAAAACGAAGGAACTGAAGGAATAGACCGATGGCCAGAGTTTGCTATGTCTGTGGCAAGGGACCCGCAACGGGGAACAACGTAAGCCACGCCCACAACAAGACCCGTCGCCGGTGGCTCCCCAACCTCCAGCCCGTGAAGATTCAGTTGGAGGACGGCAGCAACCGCCGTGTGAGGGTGTGTGCCAACTGCATCAAATCGGGCAGGGTCAAGAAGGCTCCGGCTAGAAAGGCTGAGGCCGTCGGGTAGCCGAAGGGGTCCTCAAACCAGCTGGAATAGAGCCGTCGATCTTCGGGTTGGCGGCTCTTTCTCGTACTTACTGGTTGGAGGGAGCCATCAGGACCTTTAGCTTTGGAAAAGGATGTTTATTCGGGTATTCAGACCTTCCATTCCGAGCCTGGGCACAGAGGATGTCTTCAGAACTCGTTGAACGTTTCGAAAAGAAAGACCTCACTTTCGGGGTGATCGGCCTCGGATATGTAGGTCTCCCCTTGGCCGTGGAGGCGGCAAGGAGTGGGGTACGAGTCCTTGGTTTTGACGTCAAGGAGGATGTGGCAAGGGGGATCAACGAGGGGTACTCTCACATCCAGGACCTCACAGACGATGACATCGGCGTACAGGTTCGTGCAGGCCTTTTGGAGGCCACGACGGATATGGCCCGCCTGTCGGAATGTGACGCCATATCCATTTGTGTTCCGACTCCCCTGTCCAAGACCCGGGATCCAGACGTCTCGTTCATCTCTGCGGCGACAGAGGCGGTGAAGGAGGCTCTCAGAGAGGGCCAGCTCATCGTACTGGAATCCACCACCTATCCGGGTACCACCAGAGAGGTTGTTCAGCCTGAGCTGGAACGGAGTGGTCTCCGCGTTGGCAACGACTTCTTCCTCTGCTTTTCTCCGGAGCGAGTGGATCCTGGGAACACCGTCTGGGTGACCAGGAACACTCCAAAAGTCATCGGCGGGATCACCCCCGTCTGCGGGAAAGCCGGGGTTGCCCTGTATTCCCGGTTCTTCGACACCTTGGTCCCGGTGTCCTCCACCGAGGCTGCCGAGCTCACCAAAATCCTCGAGAACACCTTCCGCGCGGTGAACATCGGCCTGGTGAACGAAGTGGCCCTTATCGCCGACCGGTTGGGAGTGGATGTGTGGGAGGTCATCGATGCCGCTGCCACCAAACCCTTCGGCTTCATGAAGTTCACGCCGGGGCCGGGCCTTGGTGGCCACTGTATCCCGGTGGACCCCCACTACCTCTCCTGGAAAATGCGGACGATGAACTACAAAACCCGGTTCATCGACGTAGCCTCCGAGATCAACTCCGCCATGCCGGAGTTCGTTACGGGGAAGGTCCGCGAGGCACTGAATCGCGCCGGCAAGGCAGTGAAGGGGTCACGAGTTCTGGTTGTCGGGGTCGCCTATAAACCCAATATCGACGACGTCCGCGAATCCCCGGCCCTGGACATCATTCGCCTGCTGGAGGAAGATGGAGCCCACGTCCTCTATCACGACCCCTTCGTTCCACGCCTGGAGGAAGACGGCGCGGTCTGGGTTGGGGAGGAGCTGACCGATGAGCTCCTGGCTTCCCTGGATGCGGCGGTCATCGTGACCGACCATAAGAAAGTCGACCACAAGAGGGTCCTGGAGCTGGCACCCATCGTTGTGGATTCCAGGAACGCGACACGGGGCCTGATTGGCCCTTCGGGGCCCAAGTCCGCCGGCGGTTGGATCGTCAAAGGCCCAGGGGTTTGATCATGCCTGGGCAGCTGATTCCCCCTCACGGAGGGGAACTGATCGAACTCCAGGCCGACGAACCCAGGGCTGGGGAGCTGCGGCAATCCTCCCGTGATTGGCCGTCATGGAATTTGACGGACCGTCAGATCAGGGATCTCGAACTCCTCATAAACGGGGGCTTCAGCCCCCTGAGGGGATTCCTCAATCGGGCCGATTATGAAGGAGTCCGGGATCGGATGCGCCTTTCGGACGGGACTCTCTGGCCCATCCCCGTCACCCTCGATGTGACGCCTGGCCTGGCCGAGAGCCTGACCCTGGGCGAGACGCTCGCACTCCGAGACCAGGAGGGAGTGTTGCTGGCTGCCCTCTCGGTGGACGATATGTGGGAGCCCGACCGAAGAGAGGAGGCCGAGAAGGTCTTCGGCACCGCCAACCAGGACCACCCCGGCGTGGACCACCTCCTGAGCCACACCAACCCGATCTACCTCGGAGGCTCCCTCCAGGGCGTCCGATCGCCCGTCCACTATGACTTCAAGAGGGATCGCCACACGCCCCGGCAACTCAGGGAGGCTTTCTCGAGGCTCGGTTGGCGGAACGTGGTGGGATTCCATACGCGGCATCCCATGCACCGAGCCCAGGTAGAGCTGACCCTCCGGGCTGCCAGGAGGGCTCAGGCCAACCTCCTGATCCACCCGGTGGTTCGGATGACCCAATCAGGAGATCTGGACCATTACACGCGGGTTCGATGCTACGAGGCGGTGCTCCCTCAGTATCCTCAGTTCACGGCGAAGCTCTCCCTGTTGGACATGGCGTCCAGGCTCGCCGGGCCCAGAGAAGCTCTCTGGCATGCAATCATCCGCAAGAATCATGGTTGCACCCATTTTATCGTAGGGCAGGACCATGCCAGCCCGTCAGTACGGCCGGAGGGGACCCCCTTCTACGGGCTCTATGAGGCTCAGGAGCTCCTGGCTCGCTATGAGGAAGAGTTGGGGATGACCATGCTCCCCTTCCGCATGTTGGTCTACGTGAAGGAGCGGGATCAGTATCTTCCTGTAGATGAGGTTCCCGAGGGTGTTACCACATGGTCCATGTCGGCGTCCGAACTCAAGGCCAGACTGGACGATGGAAGAGAAATCCCAGAATGGTTCACCTTCCCCTCGGTGGTAAAGGAGCTCCGACGTCGGCATCCCCCTCGATCAAGAAAAGGCTTCACGGTATTCTTCACCGGCCTCTCCGGATCTGGAAAATCAACCATCGCCAACGTTCTACGAACGAAGCTCCTGGAAGCCGGCGGCCGCTCGGTCACCCTTCTGGACGGTGACATCGTTCGCCGGAACCTCTCCAGCGAACTCGGAT
>JASFVN010000230.1:0-7351 GCA_050049805.1 Gemmatimonadota bacterium | reverse complement strand
GAGCACACCGATTCGGCCATCTCCAAAACCACCAACTTCGCCAACGACGCCACGGAAGACGACGTCAGGGCCATCTATGAGCTGGCCTTTTCCCTGGATTGCAAGGGCGTGACGGTCTACAGGGATGGATCCAGGCCGGAGCAGGTCCTCTCCACGGGGAAGACGGCCCAAGCCGGCGAAGACGCAGAGGCCAAAGCCCGTAGAGCGGAGCTGGAGCAGGAGCTGGCAGACGCCCGGGAGGAGCTGCACCAGCTCCACGGCGAGCTGGAGTCGGTGAAGGCCGAGCTGGAGGAGCGGGACCTTACGGCGGCCTCGGCCCGGAAGAAGCGGCAACGTCCGCCGGTCCTCAAGGGGCGCACCCTGAAGATGAACTCGCCTCTGGGGGACATGTACGTCACCATCAACGAGGACGACGCGGGTCGGCCTTTCGAAGTCTTCTGTACCCTGGGCAAGGCAGGCGGCTCGGCCTTTGCCCACGCCGAGGCCATGGGTCGCCTGATGTCGGTAGCACTGCGCTCGGGAGTACCCATAACTGCCCTGAGAGACCAACTCCGCGGGATCTCCTCCGACCGTGCGGTGGGAGTCGGGCCGAACAAGGTCTTATCGGCTCCCGATGCCATCGGCCAGGCCATCGAGCGCTATCTGGAGGAACAGGCCGGGATTCAGGAAGAGCTTCCCATGGGTGTGGTGGCCCCGGTAACCAAGGGGACTGGCGAAGCCGCGGCTCCTTCCCCCAGCTACCACGGACTCCATGACCATTTCATGGGAAGCTGCCCGGAGTGCGGCTCGGGGCAGTTGGCCTTCGAAGAGGGTTGTGTGAAGTGCCATGTGTGCGGGTACAGCGAGTGCGGATAACCGTCCGTTCGTGAACCGGCCCTCCCGGGATGTGCCCACCGCCCGGGGGGCCTCGGCCCCGCTGGCCTGGCCAGCGGGGCTTTTGCCCTGGTAGGTTCCCCACCGCGCAGGGGTTTTTTCACGACTCGAGCATCCATCGTGAACGGAAGGACTGACCATGAGCTCGTCTCCTGATACGGTGAGGGTGGCAGTGGTGCAGGGTTCGCCGGCGCCTTTCGATCTCGAAGGGACGGTGGCGAAAGCGCTTCGTCTCACGGAGGAGGCCGTGGATCGAGGGGCTCAGCTGGTCCTCCTACCCGAGGCTTACGTCGGCGGCTACCCCTGGGGGTTGGCCTTCGGCACGGCGGTTGGAGGCAGGAGTCCGGCAGGGCGGAGAACCTGGGAGCGTTATTGGGCGTCGGCCATCGATGTTCCCGGTCCCGAGACGGCACGTTTCGGAGAAGCTGCGAAGGAGGCTGGGGTCTACCTGGCCATGGGCATCGTGGAGAGGGACAGCACCTACAGCCGGGGAACCCTCTTTTGCACCCTCCTTTATTTCGGGCCCGACGGCTCGCTTCTGGGCAAGCATCGGAAACTTAAGCCTACGGCAGCGGAGCGTCTCATCTGGGGCGAAGGGGACGGGAGCACCATGCCGGTGATTCCAACGCCTTTCGGACGTGTGGGAGGCCTGATCTGCTGGGAGAACTACATGCCTTTGGCCCGAATGGCCATGTATGGCAAGGGCGTGGACATCTACCTTGCTCCTACCGCGGATGCCCGGGACCGATGGCAGTCGACGCTCCAACACATCGCCTTGGAGGGACGGTGCTACGTCCTGGGATGCAATCAGTTCGTGACCCGGGACATGTACCCGGAGGATCTGGAAATCAAAGGGGAGTTGGAGGCTTGGCCGGAGACCCTCTGCCGGGGCGGTAGCGCCATCTACGGCCCTCTCGGGGACAGGTTGGCCGGGCCCCTCTGGGACGAAGAGGGGATTCTGGTGGCCGATCTGGACCTGGGCGAGATTGCCAGGAGCAAGTTCGACTTCGACGCCACGGGCCACTACGCCCGTCCCGACGTTTTTCATTTCTGGGTGAACCAGGAACCATTGCGGCCCGTGGATCTGGACAGCGATCCGGAATAGTCTGGGGGCGTGGCACACTTTCTCAGGGCAAACGTTCCAGGGAGGTAGCGGCGGCGGTATGGAAAAGAGTCCGTCCAACTTGTGGCGCTGGGCCCCGTTGGGACTGGTGCTGGCTTCCCTTTTCATAGGATTCAGCGTCTGGGAGCCCCTCCCACCTGGGATTTGGCATGACGATGGCGTCTACGTCCTCCTGGGCCGCTCGCTGGCTGAAGGAGAGGGTCTCAGGTACGTGGGCGTACCCGGGGCTCCTTTGGCTCCCAAGTTCCCGCCTCTCCTTCCGGCTCTTTTGGGCCTCATCTGGCTTCTCTTCCCGTCCTTTCCCGAAAACACGTCGGTACTGACTTCGCTGAACCTGGTCCTCACGGCCCTGGCCGGTGGCGTCTTCTTCCATTACCTGAGGCGGGTCCTGAACCTCTCCCCGTTCCTGGCTCTTCTCGCCACCTCCCTCGGCTGGGTGTCGGCCCATCTCTGGAGAGTGGCCCTCATTCCCCTTTCCGAGCCTCTATTTCTCCTCCTCACTCTCCTTGCCTTGTACGCCGGAGGGCGAATGGAGTCGAAGGCGAAGCCAGAGGGGAAGGGGGAAACAGGGGCCTTGGTGCTCTTCCTCCTTCTTGGGGGGTTGGCCGTCTATGCCCGGACCCTGGGAGTGGCCGTACTGGCGGCGGGGGTGGTCAGCTGCGTACTGGGAGGGCGAAGGAAAGCGGCGTTCTGGGTCGCTTTGGGTAGCCTGACCCTCCTCATGCCGTGGGTCCTGTGGAGTGGACGGGCAGCCGGCACAATCCCCGAGCCTCTCCTGGACATACTGGGTCCTTACGGAACCTGGCTGGTTTCTCAGATGGTGGCGGATCCTTGGGGTTTTAGCGGTTTCGCCGTCTCGAATCTCGGCCATCTCCTGGCCCGGATCGTCACTCTGACCCTTCCCGGGGTGCCAGGTCCCCAGCTTCTTTACGGGATTCTCCTGGCTCCCCTGTTTCTCGTGGGGATGTGGGATCTTTCCAAACGGAGCAGAATCCTTCCCCTCACCCTCCTCTTCTCCCTGGGGATCCTCCTGGTCTGGCCCTTCGGTGACATCCGCCTCCTGGTGCCCTTCCAGCCCCTCTTGTTCCTGGCCCTGGTCATGGGCGTGCGAAGCATCCTCTCAGGTTATGGGCGGGTACCCCGCGTGAGAGGGCCCATCCTTGCCATGGCCAGTGTGTGGTGCCTGTTCTTTCTCGCCATCTCGGCCTTCAGGCTCACCGCGGGATGGACCCTGGAATCCTATAGAATCAGGGCGGCTGCGCTGATGGACGCGGTTCGGGCGGTGAACGAGAAGACGCCCCCCGATGCCGTAGTGGGCGCGCCGGAGCTATGGGCCGGAATCCACCTCTTCACCGGTCGGTTGGTGGTGCCCAGTGCCCCCTTCCGGCCCCTGGCCGAAGACAGCCCCGTCTACGGGAGGCCGGAGCAGCAGTACGAGATCTGGATCCGGACCGGAGCGACCCACATCCTGGTGGAACATGGAGGAAATGTGCACGGTGCTGCCATGGATCGGATTGAAGCGGAGTGTCGGCCCGGCACCCTTAGAGTCGTCGACTCTCAGCCAGGCCGGGTCCTGGTAGCCCTGGGTTGGGACGAGGCGTGCCAACGACGGTTGATGCAGCCCTCCGCTCGCCAGGTGTTGCCGGATTCGGGGGCCGGCCCTCCTCCGTCTGGGGATTGAGGGGCCTGGGGATTGGGCGGCGGAGCGGGTCAGGACCGATCCGCCTCCGCACCCGGTCCCGGATTCAGCTCAGTACTGCTCAGTACTGGATTTCAGTACTGTATTTTGCCTTTCCTGGAGGTATCCACTTCCTCTCCCCCTTCCCCCTTGAGGAGGACCGTCTCGATCTGCTCATAGAGAAACTGCTGGGCCTTGGGATCGCGAGGATCCAGGCCATAGTGATTGATGAGAAGAGTCTGGTGCTCCAGCCAATCTTGCCAACAGTTTCGGCAGACGCCGGCATGAACCCTCTCCCCGATCTCGTTTCGAAAGGGGGCTTTCTCCAATTTGGGAGCATCATTCTTACAACGGACGCAGCGAATCGTATCCACGGGTACCTTCAGATCAGGTTATATCAGACAAGTAGGCGGTCCTACGACGGGTCTCGGAATCGAATAAAGCTCCATGAACCATGCCGTCCGTCAAGGCGTGCACCCCCTGTGGGCGATCCGGGTAGACGACCCTTTGAGGCAGGGTTACTTTAATTGGCTTACCGAAGTCCAGACTTCGGGAAGCCCGGCTGGAGCGAGGAATCTGGAACTGAACTTGAAGGTCTGAAAGCAGAATGCTCACCAAGAAACAACTCGAGCACATCGAGAAGAGACTCCTGGACGAAAGGGCTCGAGCCCAGAAGGCCTTGGGGCTTTTCGACCAGATGGCCAAGGCAGATCGTGAATCGGGGGACTCGGCTCTTTCCGCCTATACGGATCACATGGCCGATCAGGGGACGGAAGCCATGGAGCGGGAAAAAGCCGCCCTCTTCGCAACCAAAGAGGGCCGTTACCTGTATCGTCTCGAGGAGGCTTTACGCCGTCTCTACCACGATCCCAAGAACTTCGGAAAGTGCCACACCTGCGGTGCCGAAGTGGGGTTCGAGAGGCTTGACGCCCTGCCGCACGCTCGGTACTGCATCGACTGCAAAGTGAAGGAGGAGGACGCGGCTTAGCCATCCTCCCTCAGCCAGCTTTTCTACGCGGATCCGGCAGGCCTGGCCGGGTCCGCTTCTCATTGAGGGCACCGAGTCGTACCTGTTTATCCCCTCTTCTCGAGGATTTTCAGGATCTCCGAGCCCAGGATGCCGGCCTGCCACCCTTTCACACTCGGCAGAGAAAGGAGGGCTCCCATAGATCTGGGGTAAGCCCGCACGATTTCCTGGATCTGGGCATTGGAAAGGAGAATCCCCTTATCCAGCTCGAGTTCGTCTGCCCGCCTTTCCCGAAGGGCCCGAATGTTTTCCACCAGCTGCTCATCCTCCGGTGAGAGGCGCCCTTGGCCGTCTCGGTTCCCCCTGGGATAGGGTTCGAGGTCCGCCTCGGCCAGCTTCCCGATGCGGGCCAACTCCCGGAGCAATGCCTCACCATGAGCCTTCGCCAGGCGAGGGGACACGCCTTGGATGGCGGCCAGCGCCTCAACGGTAGACGGGCTCTCGGCAGCCACGGCCAGGAGGGCCTGGTCGCCGATGACTCTGAAGGGAGCCCGGTCTCGCTTCCGGGCGATGCGGTCCCGCCAAGCCAGCAGCGCCCGAAGCGTCGTCAACGGTCTGGGCTCCAGGTACCGAGCGCCTTTGACCCGGGTAACGGGATCGGCTTGGTCCTCCACCCATTCGATGGACTCCAGCGCCCGGAACTCTTCGGCGGCCCAGTCACGTCGTCCCTTTTCAGTCAACTCCCTGTCCAGAACGTTTGCCAGGGCCAGGAGGTGCTCGGTGTCCGAGGCTGCATATCGAAGGAGCTCGTCCG
Source organism: Gemmatimonadota bacterium (assembly GCA_050049805.1). GTDB lineage: Bacteria > Gemmatimonadota > Gemmatimonadetes > Longimicrobiales > Gaopeijiaceae > JABDNZ01. The sequence continues at coordinate 1,896 of JASFVN010000230.1, read as the reverse complement.
CCAGGGGACGCTTCGCCCAGTCCGCTCGCTGATGCTCCTTGGAGAGGGACACTCCGAGGCGCTCCTGGAGAAGGGCTGCGAGGCCGATAGATGACGCACCAAGGAGGGTGGCTGCCACCTGGGTGTCGAAGAGTCCCCGAAGTCTGATGCCGAGGTCCCTGTGAAGAAGCTTCAGGTCGAAATCTGCCCCGTGCATCACCACCTGGACCTGGGAATCTTCCAGGGCAGGTCTGAGGGTGTCGGCCGGGTCCGCCGCCAGGGGATCGAAAAGGAACGTGGCCTCGGAGGTGGAAAGCTGAACCAGGCAGAGTCGATCAGTGTACCGGTGAAATCCCGCTGCCTCGCAGTCCAGGGCGATTCTCGATTGGGCCCGGATGTGGTTGGAGGCCTTTTTCAGTCCCGATGAGTCGGTGATGAGGCGGTAGGCCATGAATGTTCCATCGTCTCCTTATTCAGTTGAAGTCGGTTCTGGCCATTGGGCCCTCTCCGACGGCCCCGCCGGGCTCCCGGGGGGGTTGCGACCATCCTTCACCTTTTCCGGATCCCGGCACACCCCTTCCATCCCGGCCCCGAGGCTCATACGATGCCAGGGAACGGCGTTGGAATCCACCCCCTGAGACGAGTTCTTGGCTGAACCACGTCGGGAGCGCAGTGTGAAGCTCACATTCCTCGGAACCGGAACCTCTTTCGGCGTCCCCGTGATCGGGTGCCATTGCCCCCGCTGCTCGTCCACAGATCCACGGGATCGTCGAACCCGGCATGGGGCCTTGTTGACACTTCCCGAAGGGAATCTTCTCGTCGACGCGCCCCCAGAGCTTCGTCTTCAGCTCGTGAGGGAGGGCATCGACACTATCGACGCCGTCTGGATCACGCACCTGCATGCCGATCACGTTCATGGCGCCGACGACTTGAGGATCTTCCGGTTCAGAGCAAAGAAGGACATGCCGGTCTATTGCCCGGAAGGGTCCCACCACGAGCTACTCCGGCGCTTTCCCTACATCTTCGATGAGGCCATTCACCCCCCGCCAGGGAGCACGATTCCTCAATTTCGCCTGCATGGATTCAAGGCCTTCCAACCGGAGGAGATCCTGGGGCGAACCTTCCTGCCCCTTCCCACTCCCCATGGCCCGGCTACGGTCTTCGGCTTCCGCGTCGGGTCGCTGGGGTACATTACGGACGCCAAGAGTCTGCCACCGCGGACGATGGAAGCCCTAAAGGGGGTGCGTGTCCTGGTCCTGAACGCTCTCTGGAGGGGGAACCCGCACCCGACTCACTTCAACGTGGAAGAAGCCGTGGAGGCTGCGGATGAGATTGGCGCGGAGCGGACCTTTCTGACCCACATGACCCACCAGGTGGGCCACCAGGAGCTACTCGATACGCTTCCTGCCGGCGTGGAACCGGCCTACGATGGTCTCAGCGTCCAGATTCCAGAGGACTGAAACAGACGATGGAGGGTTCCCGGAGATGAAATCGTTGACCTTGGACTACGCCAACATGCTGGCGCCGAACCTCCAGGGCCGTGGGCTGGACCCGGCCGAGTTGGACGGTATCCGCGCCGAGGCTTTCCAGGAGGCTTTTGACGACGTAGAAACCCGCAGGAAATCCGGGGAGATGGGCTTCTTCCAACTGCCGGATGCCGCGGAGGAGGCGGCGGCTGTCCAGGAGCTGGCAGACGGATTTGGCCAGTGGTTCGAGAACCTGGTGGTTCTGGGGATCGGCGGTTCGGCCCTGGGGACCACGACGCTCAGGGACTCCCTCCTGGGGCCCCATTGGAACCAGCTGGACGAGGAAGCCCGGGACCACTACCCCCGGCTCTATGTGCTGGACAACGTCGATCCCAGGACCGTGTCCAGTCTACTGGACCGGCTGGATTTGAGACGAACCCTCTTCAACGTG
>JASFVN010000229.1:0-7362 GCA_050049805.1 Gemmatimonadota bacterium | reverse complement strand
CAACGGAGGTGGGGGATGTCTTCTTGGCGTGCGAACCTGCGGTTGGCTCTACGGACGTTGCGGAAAGCTCCAGGATTCACCGTCACCACCATCTTCCTTCTGGGTCTGGGGATCGGGTCGGTCACCACCATCTTCACCCTGGTCGACCACGTCTTCCTTCGGGCCCTCCCCTACCCGGCCCAAGACCGGCTCATCGTAGTGCAGAACGGCTCCCACTCCGGTCCGGTGTGGAGGGAGCTACAGAACCTGGAATCCGTGGAGTTGTGGGGAGCGTCCTGGTCGAATACCGCCAACCTCGTGGGAGAGGGCGACCCCATTCGGATCACCGCAACCGGGATCTCCAAGGATTTCTTCTCGTTGTTCGGGGCCCGGCCGGTCCTGGGGAGACTCCTGGTCGAAGAGGATTTTGGCGCTTCCGATGTGGCCGTCCTGGACTACGGCTTCTGGCAGAGCGCCTTCGGCGGGGACCCGGAGATCGTCGGGAAGGTGATTCAGGTGGACACGGAGAATCAACGGGCCTCCCTGCAGGTCGTCGGGGTTCTCGATCCGGACTTCGTCGTGCCGGAGGGTGTGGTCGGTGCCGCCGCCCGGCCCGAGGTGTGGAGGCCCATGGACTGGAGTCATGAGGGCTTCCAACGGGCATCCATGTGGGTCCTGGACGTCATGGGGCGCATGAGGGAGGGTGCCACTCTCGTCGAGGTGAACGGCGAGCTGGCTCGGGCGGCGGAGAACCTGGCCGAGGCCTGGCCCGAAGACCGGGTGGACCGGGAAGGGAACCCCACCGAGTTGCCCGCCCTTCCCCTCCAGGAAGCGACCACGGAGCGGTACCGGGCTGGGCTGGGTTTCCTTCTCGGGGCGGTGAGCCTCCTCCTTCTGGTGGCCTGTATGAACGTGGCCCACCTCTTCCTGGCCCGGGGTCTGGGACGGTTGAGAGAAATGGCGGTGCGGCGCGCCTTGGGGGCGGGGACGGGCACGTTGGTTCAGCAACTCCTGGTCGAGAGCCTGGTCCTGGGAGCGGCTGGCGGTGTGTTGGGATCGGGGCTGGCCTGGTTGGGACTCCGGTCTTTTCTCTCCGTGAACCCCGATGCCATCCCCTGGACCAGCACGGTCTCTCTGGACCTCCGGGCACTGGGGTTTGCCGCTCTGTTCTCGGGGATCACAGTCCTCCTCTTCGGGTTGATTCCCGCCCTCAGATCGGTGAGACACGACCTCACCAACGACCTCAAGGGGGCGTCCCGAGGGTCCACGTCGGGTCGCTCCGCCTCCCGGCTCCGGAATGTCCTGGTTGTGGCCGAGGTGGCGCTATCCCTCGTATTGGTGGCGGAGGCCGGACTTCTCCTCAGGAGCTTCATGAACATCCAGGCCCTGGATCCCGGGATCCAGGTGGCCGGTGTATGGACCGTTCCCCTCACGCCCTCGGGTCTGAGTTCGCCCGAGGAATACGTCCAATCCATGGACGAAGTAAAAGCGTCCCTGGCTCGGGTGCCCGGTGTTTCCAGTGTGGCGTACAGTTTCTCCCTCCCCATGGAGATGACCGGGTCCAGTCGATGCTGCTGGATGACCAGCCCTCTCCGAGCCGAGGGTGAAAACAAAGAGGGCCTCCGACTCTTCCTCCAGCCCGTGACAGAGACCTTTTTCGAGACACTGGGTGTGCCACTGGTGGCAGGCCGGACCTGGAGCAAGGCCGAGGCCGAGGCGGAACCGTGGCCGACGGTCCTTGCTGAAACCCTGGCCGTGGAGGTTTTTGGCTCCGCCGAACGGGCCGTGAACCAGATCCTGGAGATCGGAAACGACGCGACGGAAGCCCTGGTCGTGGGAGTTTCAAGGGACACGCGCCACTTCGGCTTGGATCAGGACTTCGAGCAGTTCGTCTATGTGCCCATTGAAAAGCTGCCCTTCACCATCCCCATGGCCCACATGGCGGTTCGAACAGATCCTAACCCCACGGAAGGCTGGGCCCGGACCCTCCGGGAGGCCGTCTGGGACGCGGCCCCGGCTATGCCCGTGCCGACCGTGCGTTCCATGGAGGAGTGGGTGCAGCGGTCCACGGCTGGGCGCCGTTTCGACGGGGTGCTGTTCGGCTCCTTTGGCACCCTTGCCCTGATCCTGGCGGCGGCGGGACTGTACGGCACTCTCCTCTATGCGGTGGGCCAGCGTCGCCGGGAGTTGGGTGTGCGCATGGCCCTGGGTGCCGCCGGAGCCCGTGTGCAAAGGCAGGTGGTGGCCCACGGTTTGATTCTGGCCGTGACAGGCTGTTTAGTGGGGTTGGGAGCAGCCTGGGGAGTCGGCCGCTTCCTGGAGGCCCGTCTTTTCGGTCTTTCCCCCACCGATCCCGTGACTCTCCTGGGAACGGTGGGTGTGTTGATGGCCGCGGCCCTGGCCGCCAGCTGGTTCCCGGCCCGGCGGGCTTCCAGGGTCGATCCCATGGAGGTGCTGAGGGAGGAGTGAGGGGGAGGCCCTCGTTCGCCCGATTCCTACTTAGCGCTGTGCCAGGTCAGTCCAGCGACTCGCTTATCTCCTGTAGAGCGGGAATGTAGAAATCGTCCCACCAGTTGGTCACGATGAAATCGATCCCGGAGAAGTTGAAGGTCGCGGCGACGACAGTCTGAAGGGCAGGCAGATACTCGAGCTCCGCGTAGTAGCCGAAGATCCCGCCTCCATGACCGTAGCTGACGCCTTCCGGCGTCTCCCTGATGAACATCCCGAGTCCGTAGTGGCTCCCGGCCACGGGTGAGATCATGGCGGTGAAGGTGGAAGGATCCTGAAAGAGGCGTCCCCCCACCAGGGCTTTCATGAAGAGCGTGAGGTCATAGACGTCGCTCACGATTCCTCCGGCGGCCCACGCGTGGGATCCGTGGTATCGGGTTCCTGGGAACCCCTGGAAGTATCCTTGGGCCATTCGATTATCGTTCGGTGAGATTCCCAGATCCAGGACCCATGTCTGCGGAAGGCCCAGAGGGGAGCAGATCCTCTCCTGGAGTACATTCTGGTAGCTCGTTCCTGTCACCTTCTCGATGATGAGCCCCAGGATGTTGAAGTTGGAATTCCGATAGGCGTACTGGGATGCGGCCACGAACTCCGGCTGGCCTTCGCTGAAGAGGAATCGCATCCTCTCGCTCTGGGTCACCTGGTCCTGGTAGTCGTACACATCGAAGAAGGAAGTCGAGGAGATGGCAGGTATTCCACTCCTGTGGCTGAGGAGATGCCTCACCGTCACGCCGGCAAACTCCGGGATGGTTGGATGGGTCGCTTCGTCCAGTTCCAGGTAGTCGTTGAACGGAGCATCCAGGTCCACGAGGCCCTCCTCCCAGAGCTGCAGGATCATGGTGGCCGTGAAGACCTTGGTAATGCTTCCCACCCGGAACACCGAACTTTGGTTGATCAGCCTTGAGTTTTGGCTGTCCGTCACACCCATGGATTCCTGCCACGGGCGCATTCCGGCAGGGGACACCCGGGCGATGTGCCCCAGCACCCGTGTTTCTCCATCGGTGTAGTTGTATCGGGGGGAGAGGCCGTTGAACAGACTGTCGAAAAAGTCCTCATCCAGGGCAGGCAGTCGAGGCCCAAGGCTGCTGTCGGAACAACCGAAGGAAATCAAGACCAGGGAAACCGAGATCCAGAGTCCGCCGCGGGCTGCCCGGATCATTCCTCTCCCCCCTTCTTGAAGTATGGTTTCAGGGCATCCTTGGACAGAGGAATGGCCGGTGTCAAGACTGCCCCCCGGGCCCTCCTCGTCGCTCGGACCCCGAGATAGACCCTGGGGTACTCGAATCCTCGCGCCCCTACTTTGGATTTGCACACTTGAGTTGAAATAGATGAGCCCTGCTTCAGACGGACGCACCGATCCCCGTTTTGCCCGATCCCTGCTTCAGCGTGAGGATGCGTTTCGGAGGGAAGACGAGTCCGATGACCCTCTCTTTTATTCAAAACCTCGGATGGTCTCCCACCTGGACGCCACCGCCCTCAACACCGTAGAGCGGCTGGCCGCCGGGCTCATTGTGGAGGAGGATCCAGTGGTTTTGGATCTCATGTCCTCCCTCGACTCTCATCTCCCTTCAAGAAGGACCTTTTCCAGCGTGACTGGACTGGGCCTCAACGAGGAGGAGCTCAGGGCCAACCCCTTCCTCACCGATTGGGTTGTCCAGGACCTCAACACCGACCCGACCCTGCCGTTCGAGGATGAGACCTTCGACGTCGTCACAAACGTCGTTTCGGTGGAATACCTCACCCGGCCCTACGAGGTTTTCAGGGAAGTGGGGAGGGTGCTCAAGCCCGGTGGGTTGTTCCTGGTGGTGTTCTCCACGAGATGGTTCCCGCCGAAAGTCGTGAGGGCCTGGGAGGACGCCCGGGAGGAGGAGCGGATCGGGATGGTGGAGGAGTTCTTTAGGACCGCCGAGGTCTTCGGAAACCCCGACTATTTCATCTCCATGGGCCTCCCGCGGCCCGAGGAAGACCGGTACTTCTCCCTCGGCACTCCCAGCGATCCTGTCTTCGCCGTCTTCGCCGAGAAGAGGGGCCTGGTTGCAAACCGCCGGAACCGGTTGGTGCTCCGGGACCCTGCCCAACTCGACACGGACTGGGCTGCCGTCCAGGAACGTAAGGAGAGGGTGGCCGAGACGTTGGAATGCCCTCATTGCCAGCAGAAGCTGAGCAAATGGGAGGTGCCGGACGACCCCTGCATCGACTGGCCCAACGACTATCTCTATCTCTGCTTCAACGACTTCTGCCCCTTCGTGGTTCGAGGTTGGCGCCACATGTGGAATCAGGGCATCCTGGGCACCAGCTATCGTTACCTCTTCAACCCCATGACGGGCACTTCCACGACGGTCCCCATTCGGGGGCTCACCGACCTACGGCCCGGGATTGTGGAGGAGGACCCGGCCGGGCGGTTCCGTTCGGTCATCGATAAGGGCCCGCCGGACTTTTCAGGGATGACGCCGGTGGAGGATTATGGTCCAAAGCTGGGGCCGCCCCGGGGGTAGACCTCCCCCGTAACCCTGGGCCGGACAGATAGTCCGTCGGAATCAGGTTCGACGGGCGGGTCAGGCGGGCGGGTCAGATTGGCGGGTCAGACGGGCGGGGCATGCTGGAATGGGGACATTACCCTGAGGCCGTCCAGATCCTGCCCGTGGGTCAGGTCTTCCGTCAGCAACACTCCGCACCCCTGAGCTCGAGCGGCGGCGATAATCAGGCTGTCCCAAAACGAGAAACTCCAGCGATCCTGGACGTCCCAGGCGTCTTCCATGAGGGGTACCGTCAGAGGAAGGGGGGACCAGGCTTGCAGCGCCAAGGCATCCTCCTGAGCCTCCGCCCTGGAGAGGCCCGGTCGGAGCTTCGCGGTCACGGTGACGTAGTATTCGTGGAGAACCTGCGCGCTCAGTCGACCCAGCCGGGATTCCCAGAGGTGGCCGATCCATTCCGCGGCTTTCCGCTGGCGGTCCGGATCCCGCCGATCCCGAAGATAGACCAGGACGTTGGTGTCAACGAAGACGGGATCATCGCTCATGGAGTTCGTCCCTGGTGGGAAGCGGGACCCCCTCCGCAGCCAGGGCCCGAGGCTCCCTGCTCATGAATCGATCCATGGCCTGGAAGTAACCTTCCTCCCGCTCCCGCTCTTTCCGCAGTACCTGGCCAAGGAAGGCCGAGACGCTGAGGTCCCGGCGGGCGGCTTCGATCCGAACCCATCGGGCGGTATCCTCGTCCATGACGACGGTCACGTTCTTCTTCATGGCACGAATTTCGTGGTGCACGAACTTCGTGTCAACGTGAATGCAGGGTCTCTTGTGGATCTCAATGCAGTTTTCCTTGGCATCCGGACCCATCGGAAGCATATTTCATTTTCTGTCGAATCTTTTTCGCGACTGAACAAATCCGCGACAACCGGGTTCTCTTTTCATGGATCGGGATCGGTGGTCCTTCCCGACCCAATCCCGCCGGGTCTTTTCGGCGTCACCTTATCCACAAATAGACCGTTGGCAGAGGAGTCAGCTGCATGGATCGTGTTCGACAGCTAGTCCGTGAGGCTCACCGCCGCTCTCTTTGGCAGGTCCTCTCCGTGTACCTGGTGGCTTCCTGGGTGGCCCTCCAGGTCGTAGAGATCATTACCGAAAGCGCCGGGCTCCCGGATTGGGCTCAGCCCTTTGCCCTCATGCTTCTCATCATCGGTCTTCCCGTTGTTCTCGCCACGGCAGTCGTGCAGGAAGGTGTTTCAAGCGCCCGTCGTGAGGGGCAACAAGACGGGGCCGAAATCCCGGAGGCCGTGGGTGAGGCCGCATCCGAGGCAAAGGCGGAGTCTCTCGAGGAGGATTCTGCGGGTGTCCGTCACCGCCTGTTCACCTGGCGAAACGCCATCGCCGGAGGTGTGGCGGCCTTCGCCCTCCTCGGATTCCTGGTGGCGGGTTATTTCGCCATGTGGTCCGCCGGCATTGGCCCGGTCGGCTCGCTGGCAGCCCAAGGGGTTTTCAACGAGGGGGACGCAGTGGTGTTGGCTCAGTTCGAGAACAACTCGGATGACGAGAGTCTGGGAGACATGGTGACGGAGGCCCTCAGGGTGGATCTGGGCGGGTCGTCGGTCTTGACTCTCGTCGAGCCCAGCCGAGTGCGGGATGCGCTTCAACGCATGGGTCGGGCCACCGACGAGGTTCTCGACGCGGAGCTTGCCAGGGAGGTGGCCATTCGGGACGGCTTCAAAGCTGTCATCCACGGCACGGTGGGTTCCGCGGGCAGCGGGTACCTCTTCGTTGCGTCCATGCAGGCGGCCGAGTCGGGGCAGGTCCTGGCCACCTTCCGGGAATCGGCCAAGGGTCCCGACGAGGTCATCGATGCCATCGACAAGCTCTCCCAGGACATTCGTCAGAAAGCCGGTGAATCCCTCCGGGCCATCAAGTCCGAGGAGCCCCTGGAAAGGGTGTCCACCTCGTCTCTGGAGGCGCTCCGGAAGTATGCCGAGGCAGACCGGCTGGCCGAGAAAGCAGAGTATCCCAGAGCGATCGCGGTCCTCAGGGAGGCCATCGATGAAGACCCTTCCTTTGCCATGGCCTATCGAAGACTGGCCGTTCTCCTGCAGAACTCCGGAGGATCTCTTGCGGAGCAGGTAGAGGCCACGGCAAAGGCCTATGAACTTCGAGACCGACTCACCGAGCGGGAACGCTATCTAGCCACGGCGTACTACCACAACCTGGTCACCCTCGACCTGGATGCGGAGATCCAGGCCTATGAGACGGTGCTGGAACGGTATCCGGACGATAGGACCTCCCTGAACAACATCGCTCTCGCCCTGACAGCGAAGACCAGGCTCCCCGAGGCCATCGCCGCTCTGGAGAGGGCCGTGAACGGCCCGGGGGCCAGCGCGTCCGCTTTCAC
>JASFVN010000228.1:0-7398 GCA_050049805.1 Gemmatimonadota bacterium | reverse complement strand
TACCCGACATCACTCGGGGAAGATCACTCGGTCAATGACGTGGACAATACCGTTCCGGGCTGCGATGTCAGTGCCAATGATGATGGCATCGTCGATGCGGGGGTTTCCGTCTCCGTCGAGAGAAATTGCAGCTTCAGCACCGTTGGCCGTCGGCAGGGAGCTGGATGCAAGCACCTCGGCAGCGGCGAGAGCGCCCGGCACGACGTGGTAGGTCAGCACTGAAGTCAGGGCTTCCTGGTCGGCCAGGAGTGCGTTCAGGGCGTCAGCATCGATGGCTGCGAAAGCCGCGTCAGTCGGAGCGAAGACCGTGAATGGACCCTCACCCTTCAAGACGTCGGTCAGGCCGGCGGCTTCCACAGCCGTCAGGAGCGTATTGAAGATCTCAGCGCCACGGGCCGTTTGCACGATGTCGGCGATGGCCTCCGGAAGGAGAACCTGGTCAACCACGTGGATGATCCCATTGGAGGCCTCCACGTCAGCCGCTATGACCATGGCTTCGTCCACCATCACGTTCATCCCGTCGAAGGAAAGAGCTACGTCTTTTCCGTTGAGAGTCGGAGCCTCACTCAAACCAGCCACGTCGGTGGAGGTGAACCTTCCGGGAACGACGTGATAGGTAAGGACTGCGGTGAGGAGCTCATTGTCACCGAGGAGGTCGGTCAAGACTTCGGAATCAATGGCGGCGAAGGCCTCGTCGGTGGGGGCGAATACGGTGAAGGGCCCATCACCCTGCAGGGCGGAGGTCAGACCTGCCGCGTCGAGGGCCGTCAAAAGGGTGCTGAAGGAGCCCGCATCTTGAGCGGTTTGCACGATATCGGTGGGCTCCTGGATGTTGATGGGATCGTCGTCGTCCTCACAGGCGCCGAGGGCGATGGCGAGGGGGAGCATGATGAAAGCGATGTTCCTGCGGATCCTCTTGTTCATTTTATGAATCTTCCTTTCTGGTCTTTTCTTACCAGCCCGGCGAGCTCCCTCGCAGGTACCGGGTGAAGCGGGCGGGGCGGTCGACCCGCCCCGCCGAGTCACTCGTCTCTTCCTCAATTGGGAATGAGCAGAACCCTCAGGGCTTTCACCGAGCCGGGTTTTGACCCGGCGGGAGAGACCCAGATAAACTGTGACGCTGACAATTCTCGTTCGGATCCGTGGGGAACCGTGAGATCGATGCGGAGCCCGGCCGTGAGGGGTGTCACCCGCAATGCTTCCGCCTGACGGCCGGGAGAGATGCTCTCTTCCTTCTTCTTTCTGAAGAGGTCACCCCACAGCTGCTTCAGTGATTTGCATTTCATGGTGCCGAACCTCCCTGGACTCCAAGTGTCATTTATATTCGATCGTCTGCGGCTCGACCCTACATCTCAGGCAGGATGACTTTGTCGATGACGTGAATGACACCGTTGGTGGCTTCCACATCGGCAGAAATGACCTGGGCGCCGTCAACCATGACTTTCCCGTCCAAGACTTTTATGTCTACGCTCTGACCGTTCACGGTCTCGGCGGAGGAGAGCTTCACGACGTCCTGGGACATCACCTTCCCGGAAACCACGTGGTAGGTGAGGACGGCCGTAAGAGCTTCCTTGTCGGCCAGGAGGGCGTTCAGCTGATCCTCGGGAATCTGTGCGAAAGCCTCATCCGTCGGAGCGAATACTGTGAAGGGGCCCTCACCGGAGAGGGTCTCCACGAGGCCGGCTGCCTGAACCGCTGCCACCAGGGTGCTGAAAGAGCCAGCGCTGATAGCAGTCTCCACGATGTTCATGGAGGGATCTTCGGAATGGACCTCGTGCGCGCCGTTGGATCCAATCATGAGGCCGGCCGTCAAGGCTACGGTGGAGAGAATGTTCGTGACCATTATTGACTCCTTTAGGTGGAGGTTCACTTGTGAGCCGGAGGTCGTCCCGGCCTCCCCCCGGCTCAAATTGCCGTTTGTTGGGGGCGGTGTTTGGCCTACGTGGAAGTAATGTCAAACGACGGTTTAGGTTTGTCAAGGGGTGGGGTTGGACAAAGCATTGACAATGGCTGGGCGGTGGCCCATTATGATTCTATGAATACTGAACGAACTGATAGACCTAGGCACCCAATCAGGGTGGTTGCTCGCCGGACTGGTCTTAACCCAGCGGTCCTGCGGGCGTGGGAGAAGCGATATGGTGTGGTGTTGCCGTCGAGGTCCGACGGAGGCCAGCGTCTCTACACTGACGATGATGTTCTCCGGCTGACCCTTCTTCACCGAGCGGTTGAAGAGGGGCGGAGCATTAGCCAAGTGGCCTCCCTGAGCACCGAGGAGCTTCAGGAACTGGTTAGAGAAGATGCAGCCGAACGAGTGGCGACACCGGGACCGGAGCCTCTGGACGGGCCATCAGCTGCCAAAGTTCTGGAACGGGCCCAGCGAGCCGTCGAAAAGATGCAACCGGGTGGGGTGGAGAGGATTTTGACCCGGGGGGCAATGGCCTTTCCGGTGGCTACCATCATCGACGAGATCGTGGTTCCCCTCATCGGGACTGTGGGCAGGGCTTGGGCGGAAGGACGGGTCGGTCCGGCCCATGAACATATGGCCACGGTGGAAATCCGGCGCTTCCTGGAATGGATGCTGGGAAAGGTCAACATGGGTGAAGGAGCCCCTGTCCTGGTTTCAGGAACCACCGCAGGGGAGCGACACGAGCTGGGTGCGATCCTGAGTGCCGTGTCGGGGGCAGCGGAGGGGTGGGACAGCATCTACCTGGGTCCCGATCTGCCGGCTGAGGAGATCGTCCTGGCGGCTCTCCGGCTTGAAGCCGAAGTCGTTGCCCTTTCCTGCGTTGATCCGAATATCACCGACACCTTTCCGGTGGAGATCCGGAAAGTTCGAGAGCGCCTTCCGGCGGATGTCCAGCTCGTCGTGGGCGGGCCTCAGGTGGCCTTCCACCCGGAGCTGGAGGAGATGGATGGCGTTTGGGTCCTGGGGGGTTTTCAGGAGTTTCGAGCTAGACTACGGGATTTGGGCTCCTAGCCCAAGTTGCCTGGAAGCCTTTCGGTAGGCTCGGAAAGGGTCTCAGGGAGGCCCCCATTTTTGTTTTTCCGGTCCTGCCCCCGGGGTGGTTTCACGTGAAACACTTGGGAAATGAGGCATGGTTCGGGGCAAAAGAGCCTGTTTCTGTTTCACGTGAAACTCTTGGACCAGACCCGAGGTTGACCCCTTGGAACCAGGCGCCGTCTCGGCGTCATTCTTCCCTTGGGACAAGCTCTACGTAAAACGGCACCACTTCCTCTTCCCCGTCCAGGTCAAGATCGATTTCCCTGAGGGCTTCAACGATCAAGAGGTCCCCCTCGAGCATCCATGAGCCCGACATACTACCGCCAGGGGGGCTTATGGGCGTTAAATTGAGAATCTGGCCCCTCACTTCAATGGTGCCTGCTTCGAATCCCTGGAGCAGAACAAGATCGAAAACGGCTGTGTACTGGCCGGAACCAAGGATGGAGAGGACGTAAGAGCCACCTTCACCAATCACATCCAGGGTTTCGAGAATGTTCTCTGGATTGGGGACTTCCAAGACCCGGGCCTCCCAGACACCCACCAAAGGTTTCAGGCCGGCGCCCACACCGGTTCCGTCGTCGGCACATGCCGTGAGGGTGAGGAGTGCCAGAAGGCAGAGGGAAAACCTGTTCGGAATTCGGCCAGAGAACGTTGCCATGTTCATCCTATTCCTAGAAATCCAGCGCGTTGAGGCCCCCTGGAATCCCAGGGAGTACTAGGTGGAGAACCAAAATCTTCCGCTGACGCCCCGGACCGTCAAGGCGCTTCCGGGTTTCCACCAACTCGGGGGTCACGTATATTCCGCCCCTTCCTCAAGGTGGGGTTCTACCGCAGATTCCGGGTGCATATGTCCCGCGTGATTGCTATCGCAAACCAAAAGGGTGGAGTCGGGAAGACCACGACCGCCATCAATCTGGGCGCCTCCCTGGCAGTGGCCGAGCGGCGTACCTTGATTCTCGACATGGATCCACAGGCCAACGCGTCCAGCGGGTTGGGCTTGGACCGAAATACCGATACAGCAAACATTTACGACGTCCTGGTGGGGCAGGCCAATCTCCCGCAAGCCATACGCTCTGGCGTCCATTTTCCCATGCTTGATCTGGTGCCTTCCACCAGGGACCTGGTTGGTGCCGAGATCGAGATGGTGAGTATGGTTTCCAGAGAGACCGTGCTTCGGCGGGTGTTGGAGGGCGTGAGGGAGGAATATGCCTATGTCCTTATCGATTGCCCTCCATCTCTTGGCCTCCTCACCCTGAATACACTTACAGCTGCGGACTCGGTTCTGATACCGATCCAGTGCGAGTTCTATGCCTTGGAAGGATTGAGCCAGCTGTTGAACACGATTCGGCTGGTTCAGCGGGCTCTGAACCCGGGCCTGAGCATTGAAGGGGTCCTACTGACGATGTTTGACCAGCGGCTGAACTTGTCCAATCAGGTGGCGAAAGACGCCAGGGAGTACTTCGGGTCAAAAGTCTTTCGCACCGCCATTCCCAGAAACGTCCGGTTGGCAGAAGCCCCCAGCTTCGGGGAGCCTATCATTCACTACGACGTTCTTTCGAAAGGGGCTCAAAGCTATTTGGCACTGGCAAAGGAGCTCCTACAGGCGGAGTTGTCGGTGCGACGGGTCCATGAGGACAACCCGCCAGATGGGGGGGGAGAAGGATGAATCGCGGAAAGAAGGAACGCCTTGGCAGGGGCCTGGAGGCCCTTCTGGGCGATTTCATGGAGGAGGACGGTGTCCCGGCAGCTGCCGAGATCCGCCTTCTGCCGGTTCGGGATATCCGGCCAAACCCTTTCCAGCCGAGACGTGAATTTCCTCCAGAAGAACTCTCCGATCTCGCTAACTCTATACAGGTCAATGGTTTATTGCAGCCTCTCCTGGTTCGCGCCGGCGCCGGGGATTTGGGGGGATGGGAGTTGGTGGCCGGCGAGAGACGGCTCCGGGCAGTGGTCCAGTTGGGGTGGTCCGAGGTCCCGGCGTGGGTGCGAGAGGTGGATGACCAAACCCTCCTGATCCTGGCATTGGTGGAAAACCTGCAGCGAGAATCCCTGGGTGCCCTGGAGGAGGCTGAGGGGTATCGGGTTCTTTCCGAGTCTTTTGGCCTCACGCAGGGGGAGATCGCTCGGGCCGTAGGCAAGGACAGGTCTACCGTCGCCAACACTCTAAGGCTCCTTCAGCTTCCGCCCTCGGTGCGAAGGTTCCTTAGCGGCGGGGCGCTGACGGCCGGGCACGTTCGGCCCCTTCTTTCATTGGATGACCCCCTCAGGGCCGGCGATATTGCCAGGAAGGCGGTTCAGGAGGGCTGGTCCGTACGACAGGTGGAGGAGGAGGTACGGCAGAAGAAGCCACAGAAAGCCCGCTCGAAGAAGAGGGAAGGGAGTCCCGCAGATCCGATCCTCCTCGCCCTCCAGGAGGAATTGCGAAGGGCTTTGGGTACCAGGGTCATTTTGAAGAGAGCGAGGAAAGGGAAGGGCGTAGTTGAAATTCCCTTCCTGGATTCAGAGGACTTTGAGAGGATCTTTGCTCTCATCACCGGCAAGGAAGCCTCAGAAGTCCTGGAGTAACGGATGAAACGCCGTCGCCGTGGTCTCAGTATCGTTTTCATTCCCGACGAGGGTGGCGAGAGCAAGACAATCCGGTTTTCTCCCAAGGCGCTGAGCACGACCATCGTACTCGGATCTGTAGCGTTGGTGATGGCAGGGGTGATGGTGTTGAGCTGGTGGTATCTTGCCCTCCAGACTTCGAAGAGCTGGCGTTTACAGGCGACAGTGGATTCCCTGGAGGCTGAGCGGACGAAGATTCTTGGTTTAGCGGAAGAGCTCGCCCGGGTCGAGGCCGAGTATGAGCGCATCCGGGGGATGTTCGGCCCTTCGGAAGCATCGGTGGCTCCAGATCTTTGGTTGCCTCCTGCAGGGTTGCCAGGGAGCCGGACGGCTGGTGAGGGGCCCGAGTTCGAAGATTATCTTCCTACCAGTTGGCCACTTACGGGTCCAGGGTTCATCACTCAAACCCTCATTGACCAGGAGGTGGGAGACCACCCCGGTCTGGATATCGCCGTTCCAACAGATTCTTATATCAGGGCCGCTGGCGGCGGGCGTGTGCTCCGCTTGGGCGAAGACCCTGTCTATGGTCGATTTGTGGTTCTCGACCACGGCGGGGGTTACCAGACCGTCTACGCACACGCATCAATGATCCTGGTTGAGCGGGGGCAAACCGTTCGCAGAGAAGAGGTTATCGCCCTTTCAGGATCAACGGGGCAGTCCACCGCGCCCCATCTGCACTTTGAGATCTTGCTAGATGGACTTCCTGTGGACCCATTGTCCATGGTGGACCCATCCGGTTGAGAACAGCCGAGTCCGACCGAGTCCTCTCCCGGGGCCCGTCGGCGGTGAGTTTTTCCAGGAGGAAAAAGCCCAATGTCCAGAGACAGAGGCGTCAAACCCAGTCCGCCGGATCAAGTAATCTCCATTATCGGCCCGGGCATGAAGGTTGTGGGCGATTGCGATGCGGATGGCGCGGTTCGGATTGAAGGAACAGTACAGGGCAATATTCGAGCGGGAAAAGCCGTAGTAGTGGGCAAAGACGGCGTGGTGGACGGCGACATCTTCACCCAGGATGCCGTCATTGCAGGTAGAGTCAAGGGTGTGATTCGAGCCGAGTCCCGGTTGGAAGTACAGGCAACCAGCCGGGTCGAGGGGGAGGTCATTGCCGCGAGGATGCAGTTGGAGGAAGGAGCTTTGGTGAACGGGACCATTCAGATGGGGCAGAGTCCCGCGTCCCCGCCATCGCCAAAACCCTCCGATCCAAGCACGGCGTAGACCTTCTTGAGAGCACTCAACTCAAGGTTTTCCACAGCTGTCGAAAACACTCTCCGAGGTCTAAGTCTTTTTGCGTCAACTTCTTACAGGATTTCCCCCTCGGGTCCTGCGTTTTGCCCGGCGTTTTCCACAATCGAGATGGTCTGCTACCATAGGGGCTTTTCAGAAGTTCGATGCATGTTCCTTCGCGAGGAAGGGAAATGGTTAAATTAGAACATATCCTCGGTTTTTTGGACGAGACCTTTCGACCCGGCACACATCCAGATTATAGGAATGCCCTCAACGGTCTGCAGGTTGAAGGAACCCCCGAGGTGAGGCGACTCGGGGCTGCGGTAGACGCTTGCGAGCAGACGGTGTTGGCGGCGGCGGAGTGGGGGGTGGATCTCCTCCTCGTACATCACGGCCTTTTCTGGGGTGGTTTGGAACCCATTACTGGACCTCACTACCGGAAACTGGCTACCCTCATTCGAAACGAGATGAGCCTCTATTCCCTCCACCTCCCCCTCGATGCTCACCCGGAACTGGGCAACAACGCCTTGTTGCTGGAAGGAATGGGCCTAGGGGCAGAAGGCCCATTC
>JASFVN010000227.1:0-7400 GCA_050049805.1 Gemmatimonadota bacterium | reverse complement strand
AAAAGATCCCCAGCCGGCCGGTCGCCACCCACTTCTTCCGGGGATCCCAGGGCCATACGAACTCGGGATGGACGTGCCTCTCCATCGACATGGTAAACCACATGGTGGGTGCCGCCGACACCTGGGGTGGCGCCTTCGGCCTGGGGGCCACCGTTCAGGACGGCTACAAACCCACCGGAAAGCCGTACCAGATTCCCTACGCCTGCCCCGACGGGCTCCTGGTGGCAAAGGCCTGGGTCTACGACCACACGCCTTACCCCATGAGGGTCCCGAAGCCTCCTACCCGGCTGGACCTTCACGACATGTTCCCCACTTCCATCTACAATGCCTTCACCATTACGAGCCCCCGCTGGTTCGAAATGCTGGAGAGGTTCAACGTCCCGTACAAGCCCGACGTGATGATCAACTTCGGGTCCAACTCGGTGATGACCATGGGGAACGCCGAGACGGTGACGGAGAACTTCCTGAAGAAGTTCAACTTCATCTTCTCCTTCCAGCTCTACCTGACGGAGTTCGAAGAGGCTGTGGCGGACGTTGTCCTTCCGGACACCTGCTTCTTGGAACGGTACACTCCGGCGGTGAGCTTCCCCTCGACCTTCTCTCATCCCCAGGGAGAGGATGACTGGGGCTGGACCATACGGCAGCCGGTCATCGAGCCGCTCTACGAGCGCCGGGACTTCAACGAGGTCATGATCGACATCGCCGAACGGCTCGGAATTCACGGCGACTATTTCAAGGGGCTGAACGACTCCATCGGCGTCCGTTACGGCGGCGAGATGGACCCCGAGAACAAGCTCATCGAAGACGGCTCGGTGGTTCACAGCTGGGAAGACGTCTGTGACCGGCTCATTCGAGATCGGTTCGGGCCCGAGAACGGCCTCGAGGCCCTGAAAAAAACCGGTGTCTTCACCTGGCCGAAAAGAAAAGAAGACGTCTACTGGAAGTGGTTCAATCCGGCAAGGGTCCCCGTTTACTTCGAGTACTTCATCGACTCGGGGGAGCAAATCGACAAGCTCTGGAACGAGTACGGCGGAAGGGACTTCTTCGAGTTCGACTGGTCCCGGTTCAAGGCGCTGGCAGACTGGTACCCGTGCCCCACCCATACCGAGACCAACCCCGACTACGACATGCACACCTTCTACTGGCGGGCAGTCATGCACTGCAATTCCATGACCCAGCAGAACCCGCTCTTGGACGAGTGCTCACAGGAGGACCCGTACGTCTACGCCATCCAGATGCACAAGGACACGGCGGCCAAGAAGGGGATCGCGGATGGTGACACGGTCTGGATGGAGAACCCCCAGGGGCACCGGGTGAAGGGTTGGGTGGCCCTGACCGACGGGATCGAGCCGAGCCACCTGGCCATCGCGGCGGTGTCCGGCCACTGGGGCAACTACATGCCCATCGCCAAGGGAAAAGGGACGTTCTTCAACGACCTTGTGGAGATGGATCTGGATCACACCGATCCCCTCACCTTCAACCAGGACATCTGCTGCCGCGTGAAGATCTACAAGGCGGAGTGATCCGGTGATCCTCCTCTACGCGTCGGACGATCGTCTTCACTGGAGTTGAACATGGCACGATACGGGATGGTTATCGATCTCAAGCGTTGCTTCGGGTGCTACGCCTGCAGCACGGCATGCAAGGTGAAGAACCACACCCCGCCCGGCGTCTTCTGGGCCCGTGTTCTGAAGGGTGAAGAGGGGAAGTTCCCCAACACCATAAGGCAGGCCCTCCCGGTGCTCTGCATGCAGTGCGAGGACCCATCCTGTGTCGAGGTGTGCCCCACTGGAGCCACCTTCATGCAGGAGGACGGGATCGTGGTGGTGGACAAAGACCTCTGCATGGGTTGCAAGTCCTGCATCATGGCGTGCCCCTACGGCGCCCGCTACACGGTGGAGAGTTGGGAAAGCTATTTCCCCGAAGGCTTGCCCCTCTCGGAATACGAGGAGTTCGCTAAGCAGAAGTGGGAGGAGGAATCGGGCTGCGGAGTGGCCACCAAATGCGACTTCTGCCTGGACCGCATCGCCGAGGGCCGGGATCCAGCCTGTGTAGAGGCCTGTGCCGCCAAAGCCAGAGTGTTCGGAGATCTGGACGACCCGAACTCGGAGGTATCGAGACTCATCAAGCAGCACAGGGGCCAGCAGTTGAATCCCGAGTTGGGTAACAATCCGAAGGTCTACTACCTGATGCCGCGTTGAGGGCCTGCGGCGGCATCACCGGTCGTTTCCCGGGCGAGGACAGGACAGAGGAAGAGGAATCGAGGTCGGCTCCCTTTGTAGACCAGAAATAACAAACGAGAGTGGGAGAGGCACCATGGATCCAAAAGTGAATGGGCAGCTGCAAACAGAATGGGGCTGGCTCGTTGCGGCCTATCTGTTTCTCGGCGGAGTGGGCGCCGGAGCCTATACCATTGCCGCCATCAATGGCTTCATGGGGGAGGGCCTGGCATTCTCCACCACCGTAGGTCTGTGGATCAGCTTCCCGGCCCTCATGATTGGAAGCGCGTTCCTCCTCCTGGATCTGGGATCTCCCACCCGGGCCTTTCTGGCGGGCATGAAGCCCCGCACGTCCTGGATCGCTCGGGGGACCTGGATCATCACCATCTTCATGATCCTCTCCTTCATCCACCTCCTCCTCCACCGATCCGGAAGCGGGGAAAACAGCACCGCCGTGACTCTGGTGTCGGTCCTGGGAGTGGTGTTCGCCATCCTGACCATGGCCTACACCGGGATCCTCCTGGGGGCGTCCAAAGGCGTGCCCTTCTGGCGGTCCGGCGTGGTTCCTGTGGTCTTCGTGGTCTCGGCCATGGTCACCGGCCACTTCACCGTCATGCTGGGCGTGGCCCTGTTCGGCGACGGATCCGCAGCAGCAGACCCCCTGAGGACCATGGCCCTCGAAGCCGCAATCCTGGTGGCCCTGGAAGTCCTGGCCATCGTCTTCTTCCTCCAGGCGGCCTTCAAGCTCCCGGATACGAGAGAATCGGCTCAGAGAATCCTCCGGAAGCGCTATTTCGTGGTCGGCTATTTCTTCATGGGCCTCGGCGTTCCCCTGGTCTTGATGGTGTACGCCGCGGGCATGCCTTCGTCGGCGGGGACCGGGGGTCTCTCCGTCATCATGCTGGGAGCCCTCCTTGGATTGATTGGGGGGTTGATCCTCCGGCAAGGAATCCTGGTATGCGGCACCCTGCCCACGTGGAACATCGCCGGCTTCAAGTTCCGCCGTATTGCCCGGCCCAAAGACCCCAAACCAGCCATGGGCCTGTTGCCTCCCCAGTAGTGAGGTTTCCGAGAGAACACGATCCCCATGGGCAGGGTACTGTTTCTCAGCGGAAGCACCTCAACCGGACAAGGCGATGAAATCTTTTACTCCTTCGGCCCTCATCCTCAGTGTCGGCCTGGTTCTGGCGGGGCTCCTCGTGGGCTCAGGATTCAAGGCCGGGCGCACGACGGATCGCTTGGTCACCGTCAAGGGAGTTTCCGAGCGCCCCGTGGAAGCCGACCTGGCACTCTGGCCCCTGCAGATCGTGGCCGCCCACAACGACCTGGCCAGCGCCCAAGCCCAGATGGACCGGATGGTGGAAGGCACCATGCTCTTCCTGGAGGCCACGGGCATTACGGAAGACCAGGTCAGGATCCAGTCATTCAGGGTCAATGACACCCAAGCCGATCGCTACGGAGGAGGCCCTTCACCGAATCGGTTCGTCATCACCCAGACCCTCATGGTCCGATCGGAGGAACCCCAGGCCATCGCCGCCGCCGCCCAGAGAGTGGGCGAGCTGGTCCAGGCCGGTGTGGTGCTGACGTCGGGGCAGGAGTACGGGCCGGGAGGGCCCACCTTCCTCTTCACCCGCCTCAACGACCTGAAGCCCGAGATGTTGGCCGAGGCCACCGGGAGGGCCAGGGAGGCCGCCCAGGAGTTCGCTACGGCCTCGGGAAGCCGAGTGGGAAAGATCCGAAGGGCCAACCAGGGGGTGTTCCAGATCCTCCCCAGGGACCCCGCCCCTGGTCAACAGGAGCAGAACCAGCTGTACAAGACGGTCCGGGTCGTAACGACCGTGGAGTATCTGCTGGAGGGCTGAGGAAGGAAAGCTCCGGCCCGCTAGTGCGCCCCCGATCCCCGCTCCGGAATCTCGTCTTCCGACACTCCTACCAGCGTTTCCGGATCGTCTTCGATCTTCTGGATGGTGATGCCGGTGAATCCGTAGAAGATGGAAATCATGGGGGAAGCCAGGTTGAGGAATGCGAAGGGCAGATAGGTGAAGCAGCTCACCCCCAATACCCCGGACATGTAGGCGCCGCAGGTATTCCACGGGATCAGGGGCGACGTCAGAGTCGCCGAATCCTCCAGGGCCCGGGAGAGGTTTTTCGGGTGGAGCCCTCTCTTCAGGAACGCTGTGCGGTACATCCGCCCAGGCACGATGATGGCCAGGTACTGGTCAGACGCCAGGATATTCATCCCGAAGCAGCTGAAGATGGTTACCGAGATGAGCGTACCTGTGGAGCGGGCAAAAGTGAGGATGGCCGCTGCCAGGCGCTCCAGCATCCCCGAGGCTTCCATGATCCCACCGAAGGAAAGGGCCACGATGATGAGAGCGATAGTGTCCAGCATGTAGGAAAGCCCGCCCCTCGTCAGTAGCTCGTCCACCGAAGCCACTCCGGTGTCACTCACATAACCGGTATAGAGTGATTCCACCAACAGGCCGACATTCCCAGCCCACCCCCCTCCGGGGACCCTCTGGAAGATCAAAAGAAGGACGGCACCCATCACGACCCCCACCACCAGGGCCGGCAGCGCCGGCGTTTTCCTCCAGACCAGGAAGAGAACCCCCGCCGGGGCCAGGAGGAGCCAGGGCGTGAGATTGAAGTTCTCCTGGAGGGTGGAGAGCATCAGAAGATAGTCGGACGTCTCCACCGATCCCGAGGCCGGACGGACGATCCCGATGATGGTGAAGATTATGAGGGCGAGGATGAGGGCCGGCACCGTGGTGTAGACCATGTGCCTGATGTGGGTAAAGAGCTGGGTACCGGCAACGGCCGGAGCAAGGTTCGTCGTGTCCGAGAGGGGCGACATCTTGTCGCCAAAATACGAACCGGAGATCACGGCCCCCGCCGTCATTCCCGCCGGAATCCCCAGAGCCTGGCCCACTCCCATCATGGCCAGGCCCACGGTGGCTGCCGTGGACCAGGAGGATCCCGTGGCCAGGGAGATCAGGGCGCAGGTCAGGGCCGTGGCCACCAGAAAATACCCCGGCGCCAGAATCTTCAGACCGTAGAAGATCATGACCGGGACCACTCCCGACGCGATCCAGACACCGATGAGGAGACCGACGATGATCAGAATGAGGATGGCCGGGAGGGCGGTGACGATCCCCCCGGTCAGCCCCTTCTGGATATCCTCCCAAGGCATCCCCAGGGAGGTGGCGGCAATGAGGGCTGCCACGATGCTGCCGAAGATCAGGGGAATATGCCCGGACCCTTCCAGGACCACGATGGTGTAGAAGAGGGCGATGATCAGGACGACGACGGGGATCAACGACATCCCCAGGTTCGGTTTCTTCTTCAGCTCACCTGACAAACTTGGCCTCCTGGCGGGGTTCCCTTACCCAGACCGTCCGGAACGAGGACCTTCGACAGTAAAGGGGTACGGCAACGTCCGCCAGGTCTGGTTTTTAACGGGCCGCCGAACACCCATCAGGAACGACCAAATGGAGATCGCGGGTCCGAAGGCGGTGGCGCCCCTCGCGCCTCCTCCGAACCACGACCTACTTTGCCTCCTGGTGAACGGCACGCCGACGGCCCAGACCTCGGAGGCATCTCATGAAGCGGCCCCTGGCTCTCTTCTCTTTTCTTCTGGTCTTCAACGCCCCCACGCTGACGGGGCAGACCGCAGGTGTCCCCGGCAAGCTGGTGGAATCCGAGGCCTTTTCCGGCCTGGAATACCGGTACATCGGTCCTCCGGGAAATCGGGCCATCGCAGTGGCGGGGATCCCTGGAGACCCCCTCACCTATTATGTGGGAGCGGCCTCCGGCGGAATCTGGAAGACCACGGACGGAGGTACCCACTGGGAGCCCATCTTCGACGATCAGCCCGTATCCTCCATCGGGGCCCTGGCCGTGGCTCCGTCGGATCCAGCCGTGGTCTGGGCGGGAACGGGAGAGACCTTCCTTCGAAGCCACATCTCTCTGGGCTGGGGAGCTTTCAAGTCCACGAATGGCGGTGAAAGCTGGGAACGGGCGGGACTGGAGAAAACGGGGCGGATCGGACGCATCGACATTCACCCGGAGGACCCTGACGTCGTGCTGGTTGCCGCTCTGGGCCACGCCCAGGGCCCTCAGGAGGAGCGGGGAGTCTTCCGGACCACCGATGGCGGGGAGAGCTGGACGAAGGTCCTTTTCGTGAACGACTCTACGGGGGCCATCGACCTCGTCAGGAGCCCCCGGGACCCGGACCTCCTCTTTGCAGCCATGTGGCAGGTGGAGATGAAGACGTGGGGCCGGGTCAGCGGGGGCCCCGGGAGTGGCATCTGGGTCTCTCGGGACGGAGGCGCGAGCTGGAGCCGGCTGGAAGGCCAGGGGCTACCCACCCGCCCCTTCGGCAAGGTGGGGCTGGCCATGACACCAGCCGATCCGAACCGGGTCTACGCCCTCATCGAGACCGGCCGGGGCCAGCTCTGGAAGGGTGAGCCTACGGACGAAGGGGCTCTCTGGCGTTCGGACGACGAGGGGGAGAGTTGGGAGATGGTCAACTCCGACGCCTACCGCCTCCTGACCCGGCCCGCCTACTACACCCGAATGGCCGTTGCCCCTGACAATGTGGACGAGGCCTACTTCCTCACCATCTTCTTCAGTAGCACGGCGGACGGAGGACGTACCCTCGACCAACGGCCGACGGGAGCGTCTCCGGGCTTCGACAACCACGACATCTGGATCGACCCCACCGACGCCAGCCGGATCATCGTGGCCAACGACGAAGGCATCGGGATCTCCCGCACCCGGGGCAGAAGCTGGCGCCGGATCAAGCTCCCCATCGCCCAGATCTATCGGGTCACCACGGACAACCGGATTCCCTACACGGTGTGCGGGAACATGCAGGACGGTCCCTCCACCTGTGGCCCCAGCAACTCCAAGATCTCCGGAGGGGCCATCACCGGCGGTGCGGAGATTCCCCGCGGCCTCTGGTATTCGGTGGGGGGTGGCGAGAGCGGCACCGCCACTCCGGATCCCATGGACCCGGACATCGTCTGGTCCACAGCGTCCGGACGAGGGAGCGCCGGCGGGATCGTGGTCCGGCACAACCGCAGGACGGGAGACACCCGGGACGTGGAAGTGTGGCCCGTTGCGACCTTCGGACATGCCGCCTCCGACGTTCGATTCCGGTTCATCTGGGACTTTCCCATC
>JASFVN010000258.1:0-6540 GCA_050049805.1 Gemmatimonadota bacterium | reverse complement strand
CGTTGTGGGGCTGGAAAACGACTCCGGTGCACCAAACGTTGCGCCGCCGTCGGCTGACGCGGTAGCACAAAACGTTGTGTCACGGGTGGTCAACCCGATAGCATAAGACGTTGTGGAGCCGCGGACTCCACTTCGGGCATGAAACGTTGTGAGGCGGCAGAACCTCCTTGATGCACCAAACGTTGTGTTCAGGTTTTTTGATCCGATAGCACAAAACGTTGTGGATCTCGAAATGACGAACGAAAAGCTTTGCCCGGCCGACCACGAGCCCTGTCATGTGGTGGCTCTCGTCTCCCATCATCTGGAGGAGGTGCCCGAGGAAGAAGCCATCTGGGAATGCCTCCCTTGTAGCAGGTGCAGGGTGGGGCTGAGCACCATTCGGGACCTCAAGGGCACCCGTCTCGGGCGCCATGAGCGGCGGATCCTACTCTCCTCGGCGGGGCCGGACGAGCACCCGAAGAGAATCGCCCAGGAAGCAGAAACCCGCTCAGCCTACGAGGCCCTGCAGCGGGCGAGGCGGAAGCTGGAGGGCGCTGGGCTCATCGAGGTAACGGAGGAAACCCCGGTGCGCATCAGGCTTTCGCCGGCTGGGCACGCCCTTCGGCAGGAGATCCGGGAGTACCTCGAGGATGGAAAGCCCATCCGCTGGACCCCCGCACGCCTGAAGTCCGTCGCCAAAGCCCTGGGTTCCCAGGACGCCGACTTCCTTTTCCTCTATTTCATCGAGACGCTGAAGGACAAAGCAGAACGGTGGGGGAAACATCTGGATCGGATTTCCAGGGTGGATCCGGCCCTGGGAGAGAGGTTTCGGGCGCTGAAGAACGCCGCCGACACCGTCCTCGGCACCATCGAAGACCGGCAGAAGGAGCGATGGGACCAGGTGCAGGCCTGGTTGGAAGCCAGGTGGGCGGAAGAGAATGATGCCGGGAGCGGCCCGTAGCGGGCGCCATCCGGAGAGGAAAAAACGAGCCCGGAAGACGGTACGTGCCTTCCGGGCTTTGCTTTGTGCCGTCGTTCTTGCGTTTGGAGCCCTACCTCATCCGATACATCCCGGCAGCGGCCCCCGAGAAGACCCGAAGGTTCCCGCCGGCGATTCCCCCTCCGGCCCGGCGGTCCCCTGCGATCTCTTCATGGGTCCACCCCTGCTCCAGGAGGCCCATATACAAGGCGTTTTCAGCCTCTTCCATGCCTTCCTGAGCGGTTGCGCACAGGACCAGGTTGTCCGTGTCGCCCAGTCGAACCCTCATCCCCTCGATGTCGGATACGGCCTTGGCCACATTACCCGGATCCACCTCGATACCCAGGATCACTCCTTTTTCGTTGATCTCGTCCACCATGGCGGCGGTCAGGGAGTAGTCGCCCGTGACGATGAAGGGTTCGGAGGAAACGGCCAGCATGTCGGTGAGGAGCGTTTCGGATGGGCTCGCCAGATGAATCCAGACTTCGTTTTCCTCCAGGAGGGGAATGGCCGCTCTTCCGTCGGCGCTGAGGCCGCCGCCTACCACCCAATGGCCGTCATCCCCTTCGATGTCCAGTCTTCCAAACCCGACAAACTCTGCTGCTGCAAGGAGTAAGGACACGTCACCTTCGAAGATGTCGAGGTCGTCGGTCCCCCGATTGAAGCTCTTCTTCGCCGAGAATCCAAAGCCTCCTGCCATTCTGGCGCGCCCCATTTGAGGCGCCGGTTGGCCTTGGGCCTCCCTCAACGTCGTCGTCACGGCCATGGCGCTGTCCAACACCGTCTCCACCAGGTCGTCGTGGGTACGGGCGCTCAGGTCCACCTGGACAAAGTCTCCCTGACCGGGGTTGAAAGAGGTGACGTCGAACTGCAGGGCGTTGTAGAGGTCCTGGCGATCCTCGATCAGGAGCTCGACCTCACGTTCGTCGGCAAGATTGATGGTACCCTGCAGAACGAATTGCCCCGTCTTTCTCAGGATCTCAGGATCGATCTTCCCCGTATCGTCCTCGGGCTGGTGATAATAGGGGTGGCCCACCCCGCCACTGGTCATGAGGGCCAAGGCTTCGATCCCGAGCTGTATGAAGGCTGAATGATCGCTGCCACCGGTCCCCCCGGTGCTCGGCCTCACCGCTGCCATGACGTCTTCGTCCTGGTCCCGCTTGATGACCTCCCAGATGGTGGGGAAGTTCAGGGCTCCCGGGGCACCGATGGCATCTCCCAAACCCACCATGTCCATATTGAAGTAGGTCACGACCTTGTCGATATCGATGCCTTCGGGCGGGTTGGAAACGAAGTAGTTCGAGCCGAATAGGCCCATCTCCTCACCGCACCAGGCGGCGAAGACAATGGTACGCCGCGGCCGGTAATCCGCCTCCTTCAGGACCCTGGCCACCTCCATGGCTACGGCTGTGCCCGAGGCATTGTCATCGGCTCCGTTGTACACCTGCCCGTTCCGCACGCCCAGGTGATCCAGGTGGCCTCCCATGACCACGAACTCGTCCCTGAGGCCACGGTCCCTTCCGGGCAGCTTGGCGACAACGTTGTAGGCGAAGTTGTTCCCAAGCTCCTCGCTGTACTCCTCGCTTGCTTCGTAGCCCTTCAACTGGACGGATGCCCCCGTTGAAACCGACTGGGGATTCCCGTACTTGATCTCGTTCCGAATCCCGTTCAAGCGGGTGGTGAACCCCCTGACCGACTCCTGGAAGTCGGGCTTCATGATGGCCCGAAAGGCCCGGTCGGTGATGGTGAAGGCGAGAAAATCCCTGCTTGACTCGAAGGTTTCCTGGGGCTGGCCCCGGCGACCCGGGAAGCCGCTGGCGCTGCTTGCCGCTGCATCCGGGTCGTAAAGGAGGATTGCCGCAGCTCCCTTTTCGTAGGCCGTCCGGATCTTGGCGATGTCCTGGGACTCGGCTTCCCAGGCCTCTTCGGGTTCGGGAGTGTCTCTGGGACCCGGGGCCATGGACCCGCCGGTCCGGGGCTCTGGAGTGTCCGCGGGGGAGCCTCGAAGGGCCAGTACGACCTGGCCCCGGACATCCACCCCGGCGTACTCGTCCAATCCTTTTGCCGGTGCCGAGATCCCGTAGCCAACGAAGACCACCCCGGCATCGGCCACCGACGCCACCGTGGACGAAGCGTGGACGGAGAAGTCACCCTCTACGACGGAGTAGGGATCTCCGTTGATGGCCAGCCGAGGCACGCCTTCCATCCAGGTGAGGGGTCTGGTGATGGGGACCCTGTGAAAGTACGTCCCGTTGTCGCCGGCCGGCTCCAGTCCCCAGGCCTCGTACTGGGCCGCCACCCACTCCGCCGCCTCCTGGTAGTAGGGCGTCATGGATTGGCGTCCCATCATCTCATCGGTGGACAGGTATTCGATGTAGCTCTTGATTCGGTCCCCATCCACTCTGATTTCGGTGTTACCCTGAGCTGAGAGGGGGGAGGTGGGAACGGAGAGAGCAAGGAGAAAAAGACCGGCGTACAGCGCACTCTTTGCCATGTGGAACCTCTTCCGGGGTACGTCTTCGACCCCCAAAAACGGCGGAACTATGGGCGGCTCTGGAAAGGAACGAGAGCCGGGTCTCTTTTAATGGAGTTAAGAATCAGCCTGGAGGAGGACTGAGGCAAGGGCAGGGAGTACAAGGGCAGGGAGCCCTTGGGCTGAACAACCGTCAGGCCTCCTCGTCCTTCATCCAACGTGGGACCCGGGATAAGAAGGCTGCGGAGAACTCCTTGGAAGCGTAGGCCACACCCTCCCCAAGGTCATCCGCGACGTCCAGAAAACACTTGAGGTAGAGGCCTCGGGCCGTCTTCGCCCGGTACTCCGGATCGGACGGGCCCCGGTCCCCCCTGGCCCTGCGTCGTGCCAGGCGGCGGGAGAGGAGGTCGTGGAAAACCCACCGAACAGTGGGGCTGGCCTCCAGATAGCCCCTTGAGCGGGGAAAGAAGTGCGTCTCGAAGGCAACCCTGGCCTGCAATCGATTCGCGACGCCAGGACGCTTCCAGGCCCCTCTATGGCCATCTATGAGCCAAATCGGAGGAGGGGCTCCGGGAAGATCCCGTTCCATGGGCTCCTCGCCCTCGGCCAGCCAGGCGAGCCTGACACCCAGGAGCTCGGCCATTTCCGCCAGGGTATCGGCGGGGGGAACATCCCTTCCCTGGAGGAACGCATAGAGGGCCGACCGGTCCACCTTCCGGAGGGGGGGGCCGCCCCGTGACCTCCGAGCGGCCCTCCTGGCCTGAAGCTCCTTGGCGAACCGGAGCTTCGAAAGACCCCGCCCTTCAAGCGCGTCCGAAAGTCGGTCTCCGAAATCTGAGGCCCTCATGAGTACCTCCCGAAGGAGCTGCAAACGCTGGTTTCCGTTGATTGGAGCCAATGATGGAATCTGTCCGTCACAGTTACAACTGTAAACATTACACACATATCGGACTTCAATCAATCCTACATCAAAAATTATTTAAGAGCTTATTCTAATGCGGATTATGGATCACTTTAAACGTTGTATGTATGGTTTTCATACATCATATCTATTTCCATGACAAATCCGAAGGCCGGCGTCTTTCATCGTCCGTGACCGCCGCTACATTGCCCGAGGCCAGTGGGGGCTTTATTTCCACTTCCGGAAAGGCCGTCGCCCGTACCGCCACCCAGGAGGCCACCCTTTGGCCGAGGGCCCGTGATCGAGAATCGCTCGCTGAAGTCCATCTTCCTCTTCTGGCTTCCCCTGGCCGGCACCTGGCTCATGATGTCGGTGGAGGGCCCGTTTCTGGCAGCGGTCATCGCCAGGCTGGCCGACCCCAGGTTCAACCTGGCCGCCCACGGAGTGGCCTTCGCCTTCGCACTCCTCATCGAGGCGCCGGTCATCATGATCATGAGCGCCTCCACGGCGTTGGTGGAGGATCGGCTCAGCTTCAAGCGGCTTCGGGCCTTCATCTACGGGTTGAACGGCATCGTAACGGCCGTCCAGCTGGTGATCCTCATTCCGCCGGTCTTCCACTTCATTATGCTGGATCTGGTGGCGATCCCTCAGGAAGTGGCCGATCTGGTGTACTGGGCTCTCTGGATTTTGCTCCCGTGGCCCGGGGCCATCGGATACCGTCGATTCTTCCACGGCATCCTCATCCGGGACGGCCGGACCCGGCTCGTGGCTTTGGGCAC
Organism: Gemmatimonadota bacterium; assembly: GCA_050049805.1. GTDB lineage: Bacteria > Gemmatimonadota > Gemmatimonadetes > Longimicrobiales > Gaopeijiaceae > JABDNZ01. Next base: position 1,429 of record JASFVN010000258.1, on the reverse strand, counting down.
CGGGGTTCGGCTTGCCACCATGGCATCCACGGGCCTTTGCCTCTTCTTCTTTCTGCAACCGCCGGGAGCTTGGGTGGGAGCGGCGAGCCTTTCGGCGGGCGTTCTGGCGGAAGCCATCGTAAGTCGATTTATGGCCAAGGCTTCCGTCAGGAAACTCCTGTCCACCGTCAAGAAAGCTTCCGAGGACGTCGAAGGGGAAGGGAACCAAGGGGAAGAAGAGTTGACCTACGGTCGGATCTGGAGGTTCTACTACCCTCTCGCCCTGACCTCCATGATCGGATTGGCCGCCCAGCCCATGATGACCTTTTTCATGGGCAGAGCTACGGCCCCGGTGGAATCGCTGGCCGTCTTTCCCGTGGTGGCATCCCTTACTTTCATCTTCCGGGCCATCGGCCTCTCCTTCCAGGAGGTTGGGATCGCCCTCATGGGCAGGAACCACGAGCACTTCCGGCCTCTGGCGCGATTCGCCCTCATCCTGGCCGCGACGGGAACCGCAGCCTTCGCCCTGGTGGCCCTCACCCCCTTAGCCGACATCTGGTTCGTGAAGGTGTCCGGATTGAGCCCGGACCTGGCTGAATTCGCCTTCCTGCCCGCGGCGATTCTCGTGCCCATGGCCTCGCTCTCGGTCCTGCTCTCCTTCCAGCGGGGGATCCTTGTGGTCTCGAGGACCACAAGGCCCATTACCATTGCCACCGCCCTGGAAGTGGGGGGAATCGCCATCGTCTTCCCCTTCCTGGGTTGGAAGCTCGGAATGGTGGGAGTCACGGCGGCCGCCCTTTCCATCATCCTGGGGAGAATCACCGCAAATTCCTTCCTGATAGGACCTTGCAAGAAGGTCCTCGACCCTTCCATTTGACCTGAATAGTGGCGAGTTTGATAGCCTGACTCGGGGGTTCGGGTCTTTGCATGCGAAGGGTGGCACTTTGGTCCGAACGATTCCCGAAACACCGGAGGGCTTGCTGCCGTAGGGGCTGGTGGAACTCTTAAGCCCCGTCGGGGTCATGGCTCAGAGGAACCCTCTTAAGGCCAGGAACATGTTCGGACTCGAAATCATCCCAATCGGAATCGCCGGAGCCGCCGGCATCTACGGTCATATCAAATCCCGGAAGTTCGTGCGGAGGCGGCTCAGGTACACGAGTTGGGTTGAAAAACCTTACCTAGGCATCGCAACGGGCGTGGCCGCGGCTGTTTTGGCAGCCCCTATCGTCGGGATCATTCCCCTCCTCCATCTGGGGCCCAGCACGGCCATGATCTTTGGCGCGGGAGTCGGAACCGGTGTCTCCCTGGGGGCGAAGGAAGCCAGGGAAGGCAGTTCTTTCGACGACGACTGAGGAGTCCTCGGCCTTTCTGGGTAAGGCATCTTCACCGGGTGTTACCATTCCCCTCACTCTCCGGAGTGAGGGGGTTTTTTCGGCCGGGAGACGTGACC
>JASFVN010000226.1:0-7453 GCA_050049805.1 Gemmatimonadota bacterium | reverse complement strand
TGTGGCTCAGGACCTGACGGTCACTGCGGAAGATTGCGGCACCATTCTCGGCCTGGAGATGACGGCTCTGAAGGAGGGGGAGGACATCATCGAACCTCTCCGGGACCGCATCGTGGGGAACGTGGCCCTGGAGGATGTCTACGATCCTATCGACGGCGAGCTACTGGTGTCCGCCGGAGAACTCATCGAGGAGGATGCCTCCGACGCCATCGAGGACGCGGGGATCCAGGCAGTAAAGATCCGTTCGGTTCTGACATGCGAAGCGAAGCGGGGGATCTGCCGCCAGTGCTACGGTCGAAACCTGGCCACCATGCAGATGGTGGATGCCGGTGAGGCCGTGGGAATCCTGGCAGCCCAGTCCATCGGTGAGCCCGGCACGCAGCTGACCCTCCGGACCTTCCACATCGGCGGAACTGCGGCCCGGATTGCTGCGCAGACCCAGAGGAAGTCCAAAATCCACGGGTCCATCGACCTGGAGCGAGTCACCTTCGTCGAGACCCCGGAGGACTTGAGGGTCGTAACCTCCCGGGAAGGCCAGATCCTCCTGAAGACCAAGGAAGGTCAGGTACGGAGCAGGTTGTCCGTCCCCTACGGGGCTACGCTTGCCGTGGATACGGGACAGGAGATCGAAGCCGGCGACCTCCTCTTCTCTTGGGATCCGTATTCGGAACCCATCGTCGCCGATTCTGCCGGCGTCGTGGCCTTCCAGGATATCGTGGAAGAGCAAACCATGAGGGAAGAGCTGGACGAGTCTACCGGCCGTCGCCAGATGACCATTATCGAGGACCGGGAGAAAAAGCTCCATCCCACCGTCCAGATTCGAAAGAAGACGCGGGGGAAGAAGCCTGGAGACAAGCTCAGGGAGTTCATCCTGCCGGTGGGGGCTCAGCTCATCGTCCAGGATGGGGCGGAAGTGAAGCCGGGAGATACCCTGGCAAAGATCAGCCGAGAGGTCTACAAAACCCGGGACATCACCGGGGGTCTGCCCAGGGTTGCGGAGCTCTTCGAGGCCCGCAGGCCGAAGGATCCGGCCGTCATCACCGAGGTGGATGGGTCCGTTTCCTTCGGTGAGGTGAAGCGCGGGAAACGAGAAATCATCGTCGAGCCAGAGAGTGGCGATCCCAGGGTTTATGAGATCCCCGTTGGAAAGCACCTCCGAGTCCATGAAGGCGATCATGTGAGGGCGGGGGACCGCCTCAGCGAGGGTCCCATCAATCCTCACGACATCCTCCGGATCAAGGGGCCCAGGGCGGTACAGGAGTATCTGCTGAACGAGATTCAGGAGGTGTACCGTCTCCAGGGTGTGAAGATCAACGACAAGCACATTGGGGTCATCGTACGGCAGATGCTTCAAAAGGTCAGGGTGACGGACCCCGGCGACACGGAATTCCTGGAGGGCGACCACATCGATCGTGTTGAATTCCGTGAGGTGAACCAGAAGGTCATTTTGGCTGGGGGGAAAGCTGCCAGGTCCGAGCCGCTCCTCCTGGGGATCACCAAGGCCAGCTTGACGACGGAATCCTTCATTTCGGCGGCTTCCTTCCAGGAGACCACGAGGGTTCTGACAGACGCTGCCGTCAGAGGGGCCAGAGACGACCTCAAGGGCCTCAAGGAGAACATCATCATCGGTCACCTGATTCCCGCCGGGTCGGGCGTACACCGATATCACGACGTCGAGTTCGTCGTAGAGCAGGATTTCTACGATGAGGAGATCCTTCCGTTGGCCGAGCCGGACGAGCTCATCATGGGGTTGGCCGCCGAGTCTGCGGAGGAGGCAACGGCCGACTGAATTCGTGGGTTCCCGGGAGGTCCAAAGGCCCGGGAAGCGTAGGCATGAGCAAGCTGAGCGGGGGTGGCCTAGGCGGCGCCCCCGCTTTCATTCCGGCCTCGGAATCCCGCCCTTTGTTTCCTGCATTTTTTTCTGAGGCTAGGGAATCAGGTACGTGGAGAGTAGCTCCACAGAAGTCTCCCAAATCCGCTGAGAATCCGTTAACGCTTTGTCTTTTCTAGGCTTAGCCTCCCACGGAAACATCTGCGTTCGGGGAGGTGATGGGCATGGACCTTGCGCCATCCCGGGTGAAACGAGGACCGCTCCTTTTTAACGAAGGCCAGGAGGGGTGCCCTTGAGTTTGGGGGAGATTGACCGCATGCAGTGGGGAAGGAAGAGCAAAAAGGGTTCTTCGACGGTGGAGGTTACGATCTCCCTGGTGATCCTGGCCTTCGCCCTTTTCGGGCTGGGATCCACAACCGCTCGGTTGACCCGGGTGGCCGTGGGTGCTGAGCTCAGATCTCTTGCCCTCCAGGCCGTGGAGGACAGAGTGTTTCGAATTCGGCTGCATCCCGATTACCAGCACCTCGACTCTCTTTTCTCCGAATCGGAATCCGAAGTGCCTGAATTCCCCGGATACCATCGCTCCACTGTTCTGCGACGAGTTCGGGAGCCAGGGAAGATCCCGGACAGATACCTGGACTACACCAGCATAACTGTCACCGTGGACGGGCCCGGCTTGGCGAGACCGATTTCCCGAACCGTAACCATAGGCGTGTCGTAATGACCGGGGCGAGGATGCTTCGCCGACCGGCTGCCCCGGGCTTCACCGTCACGGAGCTCATGGTTTCCCTCATGCTGTTCGGGGTAGCCATGACGGCGGCCCTCTCCTTTCTGCAGATAGAAAGCCAGGGTTTCAGAAAAGGGCTGGACTACATGTCCTCCACCCAAACCCTGCGGCAGGCAGTAGGAGTTCTGGAGAAGAACCTCCAGACCGCTGGGACCAATCTCTCTGTTGGCCAGCCAGGGATAGTCTTTGCGAATGAAGATGTGTTGGCTTTCAATGCTGACTACGCAACCAAGACTCCCTCCGATCCCCTGGCGGTTTTCTTCGATCCGGACCTGGAAGAGCGAGCCGCCGTCGCCTGGCAGAAGTCCCAAAAGGCGACGATCCCCCGCACCTCCTTCCAATATCCGGACATCACCTATCCGGGCCCGACCGGCCTGCCAGGTACGGCGGAGACCCTGATTTTTTATTTCGAGCCAGACCTGAAGACCCCCCGGGAGGACGATTTCGCCCTGCTCCGGCAGGTGAATGCAGAGGACCCAAAGTTGGTTGCCCGCAACCTACTCCGAGTGAAGGGAGAGCCCTTCTTCCGATATCTGACCCAGGGCACCAGTGGCCTCGACAGTGTCCCTCCCTCTCTGCTGCCCCTGGCCCATGAGGTGTCAGCCCAGGGCAGCCAAGCCGACCTGGAACGGCCTCGCCTGGTGGATAGCATCCGAGCGGTGCGTTTGACCCTGTCGGCCACGAATGGGGGAGAGGGGGAAGAGGAGAGGATCTCCGAGATCACACGCATCGTGCTGATGCCCAACACGGGATTCGGTAGAAGGGACTCCTGCGGGAGGAAGCCGATCCTCGGGGCGAACCTGTCCGCCGCTCTCCAGGTTTCCGGAACCGGCGAGGCCATCGTGAAGCTGAGGTGGGGGCGCTCCGCCGACGAGGGGCAAGGGGAGGACGACATTGTCCGGTATGTGCTCTGGAGGAGATCGGCCGGCTCGTACGATTGGGAGGATCCCTATCTCAGCGTTCCCGCCGGGCAGGACGAATACGTCTATGAGGACAGGGACCTGGTGATGGGCCGAACGTACGAGTACGCCATTGCCGCTCAAGATTGCACTCCGGCTCTTTCCTCCTTTTCCGTATCCTCCTTCGTGACGGTTCCGATCAGATGATGGGGCCCGCCCAAAGGAAGGAGGGGGAGCTCGTCCACCTGCCGAGAAATCAGATAAGATCGGCGGAGGACGGGATCGCGTTGATCACGACCCTCCTCGTGGTTCTCATCACCGGGGCCCTCGTCATGGGGGCCATCATCCTGGGATCGAACCACCTCCTGGTGGATCGGCACTGGCTGCGCCAAAGCGCCCTCGTGGGGCTTGCGGATTCCGGTCTGGAGATGGCTCGCGCCCACCTGAATGCCGGCCAGTCCCTCTTTCCGGACTCCGGTTACGTCGTCTTCGAGGACGGTGTCTCGGTTCGGGACGGGTCCGGTGAGGTCATCCCGGGCGTGGAGCGCTGGACCTATCTCGGACCTTCGAGGGGCTCGACGGGTCGGGACGGCGTGTCAGGAAGCGTGGTCTCGGTGGTGAAGGACGGGAGCGGCGGGGTGGCGATTCGGAGGCAAGAGGTCTTTCAGGAGAGCTTCGCGAAATACGCCTATTTCACGGACAACGAAGGCGGAGGCCTCTACTTTGCGGACAACGACCACATCTGGGGACCGGTCCATACCAACGACCAGATGAGCATCCATAGCACCCGTGCCAGGTTCCACGACGAGGTCACGACGGCAAAGGAGATCGATCAATCCTGGTATGGCATCTTCGACAAGGGATATCGGGAGTTCTCGCCCGTGATTCCAATGCCCGGGCGGGCCGACCTCGGAAAGCTCAGAAAACATGCGCAGGCCGGACACACCCACATTATTGGCGACACGGAGGGTGAGGACGGAGAGGCCACCACCCGCATCGAGTTCATAGCGGTGGATTTGAATGAGGATGGTGACGAGAGCGATGAAGACGAGGGGTTCTTCAGAGTGTACCAGTCCTCCGACTACGAGTGGGTCTCGGCGAAGCCTCAACCCCGGGAAGCCTGCTCCTACCAATCGAGGGGCCTCCAATGCGACACGGTATATGATCTGGTCGGTACCTACAACTGCGGTGACTATCACAATGGGGTTTTCGTCCCGGCCGCTGATCATGACCCCGCCGTCCACGGCCACGATGGATTGGCCGCCCTCGAAAGCCCCTCCCGTCGTTGTTATCTCGGAGGTGCCGACGAAATCTGGAACGGATTCGTGGCGGACGACGGAAAGGGGCGGTGGCTACAATGGAATGGCCCGGTCGACGGCCGGCTCCGGGCGGTCCGGCCGGCCGATGCAGACTATCTTTGGCCCATCACCCGGCCGAATAACCCGGACTTCAAAGGTGTGATCTTCGTGGACGGGAAGGCCATCGTCAGCGGAAGGATCCGGGGTCGCATCACCCTGGCCGCCACCGACAATATCATCTTTGGGGACGACCTGACCTACGTCACGGATCCTGGAGCCGGGACCTGCGGGGACATCGCCGGTTACCTCGCGGGCGAGCGTGTGGTCGTGTCCAACAACGCCATCAACGCGGCCTGGCAGCCTGCGGCGGGTGAGTCCTACAGGACGTACGATGAATCCACCGGGGAGTTTTTCCACGGTGTTGTCCTGGCCCTGGACATCTTCACCGCCGAGGAGGCCACGTCGGGTTCCGCTTCTGCCCAGCACTGCGAGGGGCGTCAGGCAGGCCGTGGTTGCATCTACCTGACGGGCGGGATCATTCAAGAGACCCGGGGCGCAGTGGGTTCAGCGGACGGCCATGGCTATGTGAAGCGCTACTCCTATGACAGATGTGCCGCCACGGAGCCGCCGCCGTACTTCCCGACCACAGGGGCCTTCCTGAAAGGGCAGTACTACCAGGTGGAGCCTGTTGGATTCGACGTGGATCAATTCTTCTCCGCCATCGCATCGGGGAACCGAGCAGATACCGGCAACTGACGGATCCGCCGCCGGCACGAGAGGGGGGACCGAAAGGTGTTTACCCGTTTCTCTTTTCTTCCTTATTTCTAGCCTCCTTCTCCGTTGACACCTTCTTGACCCTCCTTTAACTTATCAAGTCTCTACCGCGGCTGTTTCCGGCACGGGGCCGGGAGCCCGAACACTTTGCGCCCACCAGGGCGTTTTTTTGACGTTGAAAGCCCGGAGCGTATGCCGACGATCAACCAACTTGTTCGGAAGGGTCGAAAGGCCATCCACAAGAAGAACAAGGCCCCTGCTCTGCAGAAGAATCCGCAACGCCGGGGGGTCTGCACACGGGTTTATACGACCACGCCGAAGAAGCCCAACTCGGCCCTTCGGAAAGTGGCCCGTGTCCGGCTGACCAACGGGTATGAAGTGACGTCCTACATCGGGGGCGAGGGTCACAACCTCCAGGAGCACTCCATCGTGCTCATCCGGGGTGGTCGTGTTAAGGACCTTCCTGGAGTCCGCTACCACATCATCCGGGGTACACTGGATACTTCGGGAGTCTCGGAGCGGAGACAGGGACGTTCAAAATACGGAGCGAAACGACCCAAGTAGGGTCGCAAACCAGGGCTAGCAAGAATCCATGAGTCGTCGCACCAGGGCAGAACGGAGAGAGGTTCAGGCGGATTCCCGCTTCGAATCCACGACCGTAACAAAGTTCGTCACGGCCCTCATGCTGGATGGGAAGAAGTCCCTGGCCGAGAAAATCTTCTACGATGCCCTAGACATCGTGGAAGAAAAGTCGGGCCAGCCGGGCCTGAACGTTTTTCGAACGGCCCTGACCAATGCCAAGCCGGCTCTGGAGGTCAAGAGCCGCAGGGTTGGTGGTGCGACGTACCAGGTGCCTATCGAGGTTCGGCCCGAGAGGCGAAACGCTCTGGCCATCCGCTGGCTCATCGGCTATGCCCGGCAGCGTGGGGAGAAGACCATGGCCCAACGCTTGGCCGCCGAGTTCATGGCTGCCAGTCGGGGAGAGGGCGCCACGATCAAGAAGAAGGAAGACACTCATCGTATGGCGGAGGCAAACAAGGCGTTCGCACACTATCGCTGGTAGAGCAGGACCGGACCGGGTCTTTGGCTGAATAGGCCAGAGGCAGGCCTCCCGTGAGTTTTCAGGAGCGCCGAAACGAGAGGGGCCAGGAGGGCCTCGGGAGCTCAGATCCCTACGTCCTTCGAGGCTGCCGTTGCCCGCGGTCATTGCATTCGGAAACCAGAAGAACCGCGGCCCGACAGGTCGCCCAGCTTGTTTCGACGTTCTTTTTTGTTGCACAGGACTGAAGGAAGAATAGAAAAGAGAGAAGAGCCCGTTTCGAGATGCCCAGAATTACCCCCCTTCACTTGCTCAGAAATATCGGCATCATGGCCCACATCGATGCCGGTAAAACCACGACTACCGAGCGGATCCTCTTCTATACGGGCCGGGTCCATCGGATGGGCGAGGTGCATGACGGGGCGGCCACCATGGACTGGATGGAGCAGGAACAGGAGCGGGGGATCACCATCACCTCCGCAGCCACCACGGCCCATTGGCTCCGGAACGGTATCGACTATCGGATCAACATCATCGACACTCCCGGACACGTCGACTTTACGGCTGAGGTCGAACGGTCCCTCCGCGTACTGGACGGGGCCGTGGCCGTGTTCTGCGCGGTAGGCGGTGTCGAACCCCAATCCGAGACGGTCTGGAGGCAAGCGGATCGCTACGGCGTGCCTCGCATCGCCTTCGTCAACAAGATGGATCGGACCGGTTCGGACTTCGACAACGTCGTTCAGATGATGAAGGACCGGCTCGGTGCCAACGCCCATCCGGTTCAATATCCGCTGGGGGCCGGTGACCTTTTCACGGGCGTCATCG
>JASFVN010000026.1:0-28353 GCA_050049805.1 Gemmatimonadota bacterium | reverse complement strand
TTCCACTCCGAAGTCTGCCCGGGGGATGTTGCCTGGCCGGATAGGACGGTCGGGAACAGTAGGGCTCCCGCCAGAAGCAGGAAGGCCCCGCCCTCCTGGAAGGCGGGGCCAATCCCGCGGCCTCTTGCAGTGGGCACTGAACGGCCTAGTTGGCGTTCCAGAATCCGGAAAGGGAATCGCCGTGTGGGCTCTCGCGGAGCTTCTCGAAGGCCCGATTCCGGATCTGCCGGATTCGCTCGCGGGTCACGCCAAGGAGGGATCCTATCTCCTCGAGGGTCCGCTCTTCTCCGTCATCCAGCCCGTAGTAGAGGTAGAGGATCTTTCGCTCACGCTCGGTGAGGTATTGCTCGAACATGGTTTCGAGATAGTCTCGGCGGGCGATGGCCTCTACGTCTTCTTCGATGTCGCTGGCTTCGGCTCCGGAGAACCTCTCGCCGAAAGAGGCGCTATCCCTGTCGCTCCGGTCGATGGGAGCATCCAGACTCAGCTCGCTGGCGGCGACCCGTCGCAGGGCCCGAATGGTCTCAACCGGCTCACCCATGTCTTTGGCCAACTCCTGGTCCGTCGGAGTCCGACCGAGCTGTTGGGTGAGTGCCGTATTGGTCCGGGCGAGTTTTGCGAGATTGGAGTTCTGGTTGAGAGGGATGCGGACCGAGCGGGTCTGCTCGGCCAGGGCCTGAAGCACGGTCTGACGGATCCACCAGACAGCGTAGGAGATGAACTTCACGCCCTTGTCAGGATCGAACTTCTTCACAGCCTTCAGGAGGCCTTCATTCCCTATGCAAACGAGCTCGGCCAGGCCGAGCCCGCGGCCTTGGTACTTTTTCACATAGGAGATGACGAACCTGAGGTTGGCTGTGACCAGTCGCTCGGCGGCCTCCTTGTCGCCTGCTCTGGCTCGGCGGGCCAAAGCCCGCTCTTCTTCCGGATCCTGAATGAGTGGGTACTTCTCAACGTCCTGCAGATACTGGTCGAAGGAGTCCAGTCCCCGGGAAGTGGAAAACATCCGCGTCTCTGTACCTCGCGCTAGGGGGGAAATGAGGTTAATCAGTTAACCGACGCAAATATCGAAACCGCCATTTCAACAAATGGGGATGAACCCATTTGGCCCCAGCTTCGGGTGGCGGAAAAGTCCGTAAAAATTAAAAATGGCGGTTCTGTAAGTCAATGGTTTTTTTGTCACTTATGGGATTCCGGGGCATTTAGACCCATCTGCAAAAAAAGTGCCCATCGAGCGCCTCGGACCCTCCGAGCGAGTTTCCGCGTGCCCCAGCCTGATGAAAATGCGTTCCACGCCGTCCGGCCGCCCATCCCGCTCCATATAGTGGGGGACACAATGCCCCATAGCGGATCTGTCAGAAGATCCACCTCACGCAGCAGTAAGGGGGGTTCGTAGAGGAGAAATCCGTCACCAGGGAATGGTCACGAAGGTCGGCCGAACTCCACTGCGACGGCTCCGGAGAAGCTGACGGTCCGTGGAACCCGGCAGGATGCCAAGAAGCTCCCGAAGGTTGACACGAAGGATGAGGTCTTTCAACTGAGTTCGGGTTTTCAGCGGAAGGGCGAGGTCAATCCGGATTACGTTTTCCGTCGCCGGCGGTAGCCCGAAGCGAAGCCCCCCTCCCACCGTTCCGATCCAGCCCGAATCCACTCCGAAGGGGACATCTCCGGCCCCCATGCGCCCGACGTCCAGGAAGAACGCCAACCCCAGGTCGAAAAGGCCCGGAGCAGGGGAGGACAGGGAGAGTCGATCCTCGAGGGTGAGTAGTATTCGCTTGGCCCCGGGATAGGCCTCTTCCCTGTATCCACGAAGGGATGCCCGGCCCCCCAGGGTCAATTGGAAGGGCGTCTCCACCGACCAACCCCCCGCAGCGGAGGCTCGGAACAGGAGGGTGTGCCTTTGAGCGCCGGGCGGTTGCCAGTAGAGCAGAAGGTCCGCCTCCGCAAAGATGTCCTTCCACTCCCAGTCGTCGACCCCCTTGGTTCTCACGTGCCGGGCTTCCGAAGCGGCCTGGGCGTTCAGGATCCAACCATCCCAGGCTCCTCCCAAAAACAAAGATGCCTGCGTGTGGAGATCGTCGGCCGAGATTCCACCGCCCTCCTTCAAACCTCGCCAGGCCCTCCCCAGGCCGATGAAGGCCTCGGCTCCCACGGCGACATCCTGGATTCCCCTGATCGCATCGATCCCTCTCCTCTGTACGAAGGAGATGTTCCGCTTTCCCAGGAAGACATTTACCCGATTGGCTCGCCGGCTTATGGTTTGGCCCTGGACCTCGGCGAAGCCCGCGGAGTCCACTGGAGCAGGGTTGGCGAAATCTTTGTCGACGACGAACTCGAGGCTGGTGGGGAGGTCCCGAAATTCAATGGATTCCCGGGAGATCCCGGCCCCCAGGATGAAGAGGTCGCCGGGCTTCCCCAGGCGGGTGCCCAACGCTACGTCCCACCGTTGGTCCAGAAATGGGAGCAGGAGGTGGGAGTACTCCGGGTGGCCGTTGGTGGAGTAGGAGAAGACCGTCTCCCGCCAAAGAAAGCTTTGCCGAGCCCCCACTCGCCCGACCTCCCCCAGAAAGGGATAACCCAGGGATTCCTCGAAGAAATTCCCTGTGCGAGTGGTACCCATGCTGAGCCGAGCGTCCCAGCGGGTGCCGCCGATACGGGGTGTCTCCAGCTCGATCCCAAGATCCTGGACCTCTTTGTCTTTTTTTAGAAACCCCTTGAGGAGCACTCCCCTACCCAGGAAATTCTCTTCGGTGACCTCCAAGCCCTCGATCTTGAGTCCCTCATCGATTCGAAAGCCGAAATCCACTTTTGTGGTCCACTCGTCCCGCGTAAACACGTTGACGTGTTGGTCGCCGTCCGGCTGCGGAACGGCGAACACATCGGCATCTCCGATGAACCGATAGGCCCTCAGGAGCCTCTCTGTCTCCGACATGAGGAGGGTGTCCACGCAATCTCCCACTGCGAAGAGGAGCTCATCCATGATGAACTCTTCCCGGGTGCGAACATGAAGTTTGTTTGCCAACCGGTAGGCCCAGCGGAAGCTGGCGTCGGGATCCAGCTCGGAGAGTTCGAAGATGGAGTTGTTGTCGATGAAGATGTAGGAGATCCTACCCTCTGGGCATTCCTGTCCACCGGCTGCAGCCGGGCTGAAAGCCAGAAGGAAAAGACAAATTGGTGCGAGGCGGCGATAGAGACGCATTCGGTCGGGAGTGCGGTGGGATTCAGCCCTCGGGAATCACCCTGAAGCCGAGAAAAGGTCTTCTTGGTTTGCTTCTTCCTTACTCCCTGATCCGCGTAGAAGGAGGGCTTTGATACGCCTCTCCCACATATCCAGATCCACCCGGACCTCGTTCTCCAACATTCGCCTCAGAACAGGATTCACATCATGGAGGTCCTCCAGGAATTCGCTGAGGATGCCCCTGGCCTCCTCGGCCTCGAATTCATTGTCCGGAAGACTGGCCATATCGCTGAGAATCGACTGCTCGGACCGGGATACGATGAGCGCATCCTCCCTGGTTGCGACATAGACCTCGGTCCGCCTGCCCGGGCCCCGGTTTTCCTCGATGGGACAGAGCCCCACGATCTCATCGGACCGCCAGTATTTCCCGTATCCGAGGTGGATCATGCGACCTTGTTTGATCTCCAATGTTCCCTCCAGCCTTGAGTTTGCGCTAATGTATAGGGTCTGGGCCGAAGGGGAAACGACCCCCCGGGTTCCCGGTCCGGAAGTTGCACTGAAACCAACCCGCCCGAGGCATCGTCGGGCGGCATTTTCTTACCATGAGATTTGAGAATCGGACTGAGGCGATATGGCTATTTCCAAGAAGGACGCGCTGGAGTATCACACCCTGGGTGGAAAGCCGGGGAAGATCGAGGTCAACTCCACCAAGCCCATGGGAACCCAAAGGGAGTTGTCCCTGGCCTACAGCCCCGGCGTTGCCGATCCATGCCTGGAGATCGAGAAGAACCCGGACGACGCCTACCTGTATACCACAAAGGGAAACCTGGTGGCGGTGGTTTCCAATGGCACGGCGGTTCTGGGACTGGGCGACATCGGAGCTCTGGCTTCCAAGCCGGTCATGGAAGGCAAGGGAGTGCTCTTCAAGCGGTTTGCCGGGATCGACGTTTTCGACATCGAGATCTCTTCCAAGGATCCGGAAGACGTGATCAGGGCCTGCCAGCTCCTGGAGCCCACCTTCGGCGGGATCAACCTCGAGGATATCAAGGCACCCGAGTGTTTCCATATCGAGACCACCCTCAAGAAGACCATGGATATCCCGGTCTTCCACGATGACCAGCATGGTACGGCCATCATCGGGGCGGCGGGATTGCTCAATGCTTTGGAGCTGGTGGGGAAGAAACCCGACGAAGTGAGGGTGGTTTTCAGTGGCGCTGGTGCCTCGGCAATCTCCTCGGCCCGCCACTTCACCCGTCTTGGGATCAAGCCTGAGAACATGATGATGGTGGACTCCAAGGGAGTGATCTTCAAGGGCCGAACCGAGGGGATGAACGAGTTCAAGGAAGAATGGGCCGTTGAAACCGATGCCCGGACCCTGGACGACGCCATGAAGGGAGCCGACGTATTTGTGGGCCTTTCAGTGGCCGGTATGGTGAGCAAGGACATGGTCCGATCCATGGCCGACGACCCCATCATTTTTGGGCTGGCCAATCCGGTTCCGGAGATCCTGCCGGAGGAGGTGGCGGAGGTCAGAGATGACGCCATCATGGCCACCGGCCGGAGCGACTATCCCAACCAGGTGAACAACGTCCTTGGGTTCCCCTTCATCTTCCGGGGGGCTCTGGATGTGAGGGCCCGGGCCATCACGCCGAACATGATGTTGGCTGCCACCCATGCCTTGGCCGATTTGGCGCGGCAGGAGGTCCCTGAATCGGTCATGATGGCCTACGGTGGAGAGCATATCGAGTTCGGCCGGAACTATATCATCCCGAAACCCTTCGACCCCCGGGTCCTTTTCTATGTGTCCCCGGCGGTGGCCAAAGCCGCAATGGAGGATGGCGTCTCCCGAATCGAACTCGACCTGGACGAGTACAGGGACAGGCTCAGGGCCAGCCTGGGACCGGCCATGGAGGTCATGCAGCGAATGGTGTCCCTGGCCCGACGGGCTCCTAAGCGGGTGGTGCTGCCTGAGGGAGAGAACAACCGGATCATTCGGGCGGCGGCAAAGGTGGTGGAGGAGGGAGTGGCGAAGCCGATCCTGGTGGGCTCGCCCAGGCGAATCGCAGAACGGGCCGAAGCGTTGGGCGTGGAACTGGACGGCGTGGAAGTCATCCACCCGCCGGACGAGGAGGAAAAGAGGGAAGCTTATGCCCGGGCCCTCCACGGCCGTCGAATGAGGAAGGGATTGACGCTGGCCGAAGCCAGAGGCCAGATGTTCCGGGCCCTCCGTTTCGCAGGCATGATGGTACGGGAAGGCGACGCGGACGCATTGGTGGCCGGCATCGAGTCGAATTACCCGGAAACCATCAGGCCTGCGCTTCAAGTGGTGGGTCGGGCCGACGAAGTCCAACACGTAGCGGGGCTCTACATGATCGCCCTTCCCAACAAGAAGCTTCTCTTCTTCGCAGACGCCTCGGTGAATATCGAGCCTGACACGGAGACGTTGGCGGAGATCGCCATCCTCTCCGCCGGCTTTGTCAGGGAGCTGAAGATCGAGCCCAGGGTAGCCCTTCTCTCCTTCTCCAACTTTGGTTCGGCACCGCACCCGTTCTCTCGGAAGGTGTCCGATGCGGTTCGGCGCATCAAGGAGCTGGACCCGGAGCTGGAGGTGGACGGAGAGATGCAGGCGGACTCGGCATTGAACTTCGATCTCCTTCAGGAGCTCTTCCCCTTTTCCGATCTCACGGGGCCTGCCAATATCCTCGTGTTTCCGAATCTCAGTGCCGCCAACACAGCTTATAAGCTCATGGGAGAGATTGGCGGAGCAGAGATCATCGGGCCAATCCTCATGGGGATGCGTCATCCGGTCCATGTGCTTCAGAGAGGTAGCACGGTGCAGGACGCAGTAAACCTCATAACCATCGCTTCGGTAGATGCGGCGGAGAGGGGCAGGGTCAAGAGTTAGGTGATCAGGTCGAGGGCTCAGGGCGGCAGGGACGCATGGGGCATGCAGGGTTTCTGAACGTCGTAGAGGTCGAGATATGAAGAAGGGAAAGCAGATCAGGACCGTTCCGGCTGTCAAGCGAATCCACTACTTCGGTAAGTTGGGATCCCGCCGCACACGCTTCTCGGCCGAGCGACTCGGAGGGAAAGGCGCCAGTCTGGCCTACATGCGATCCCTGGGCCTTCCTGTTCCGCCAGGATTCACCATCACCACAGAAGTCTGTGCCGAGTACTACGACCGGGACCAGAAATTCCCCCCGGGCCTCATGGATCAGGTGAAGGAGAACCTGTCAAAGCTCGAGAAAGAGATGAGCAAGGGGTTCGGAGCAGAGGAGGACCCGCTCCTCGTCTCGGTCCGAAGCGGTGCCGCCGCCTCCATGCCTGGCATGATGGATACCATCCTGAACCTTGGCCTCAATGACAAGAACGCCGAGTGGATGGCCGAGGCTACGGAAAACGAACGAGCCACTTTCGACGCGTATCGGCGTCTCATCCATATGTTCGGCGATGTGGTCATGGCGGTGGATCACGAATACTTCGAGGAAGCCTTCGCCGAGATCAAGAAGCAATACGGGGCCGTAGACGACACCGAGGTTCCCGCCAAGGGACTCCGGGAGCTGGTTGGGGCCTATAAGAGGATCTACAAAGAGCATACGAAAGAGGCCTTCCCGCAGGATCCCTATCGACAACTCACCCTTGCCATCCACGCCGTATTTCGGAGCTGGAATTCGCCCAGGGCGAAACGTTACAGGGAGATCAACCACCTGCACGGTTACCTGGGAACGGCGGTCACGGTGCAGGCCATGGTGTTCGGAAACCTGGACGACTACTCCGGGACCGGGGTCTGCTTCACCCGAAACCCGGCCACGGGGGAGGACAAGCTGTTCGGGGAATTCCTGGTCAACGCTCAGGGGGAAGACGTAGTGGCAGGGATTCGTACCCCCCGGGACGTTCAGGAGATGGCCGAGTGGAATCCCAAAGTCCTGGAGGAGCTTCGGGAAATGAAATGGGTCCTTGAAGGCCACTTCAAGGATATGCAGGACCTGGAGTTCACCGTCGAGCGAGGCGACCTCTACATGCTCCAGAGCAGGAGGGGGCAGAGGACAGGGGCCGCAGCGGTCAGGATCGCCGTGGACATGGTGGAGCAGGGGATCATCAGCAAAGAGGAGGCTCTCCTTCGGATTCCTCCCCAAGCCATGACCCAGTTCCTCCTTCCCAGCTTTTCCGCCGAGGACAAGGAAGGAACGGATGTCCTCACTACAGGGCTGCCGGCGTCACCGGGAGCTGCCCGGGGCAAGTTGGCGTTCACCGCCGAGGATGCCGTACGTAGGGCATCGGCCGGCGAGGACGTCATTCTGGTCCGGCGGGAGACGTCGCCGGAAGATGTCGATGGGATGCACCACGCCAAGGGCATTCTCACCTCCACCGGAGGCATGACGTCCCACGCCGCCGTAGTCGCCAGGGGATGGGGGAAATGTTGTGTCGTGGGAGCCGGGGATCTCGCCATCAGCGCGTCCAACCAGACCGTGACGGTTGGCGGCAAAACTTTCGGTCCCGAAAGCGTGATCTCCATCGATGGCTCTACCGGGGAGGTCATGGAAGGAGAAGTGGAGCACTCCCAGCCTGAGCTGTCGGGGTATTTCGGTACCGTGATGGAGTGGGGGGACGAGTACAGGACGCTGGGGATCAGGGCCAATGCAGATACTCCAGAGGAAGCTCTTCGGGCCCGGCAATTCGGCGCGACGGGAATCGGGCTCTGCCGGACGGAGCACATGTTCTTCGGTGCGGGTCGGATCGAGGCCATGCAGGAGATGATCCTCTCGGATACGACCAAAGCCCGGAGGAGGGCCCTGGCTAAACTCCTCCCCATCCAGAGGGAGGATTTCAAGGGGATCCTGTCGGCCATGAAGGGGTTTCCGGTGACGATTCGGCTCCTGGATCCGCCCCTTCACGAGTTCCTGCCCCGGGAGAAGGCTCGCCAGAAGCTCCTGGCCGAATCTCTGGGGATCTCCCTGGAGGAGGTCCTGGAGCGTGTGGAAGCCTTGGAAGAGGCCAACCCGATGCTGGGCCATCGAGGTTGCAGATTGGCCGTGACCTACCCCGAGATCCCTGTCATGCAGGTGACCGCCATCGTAGAAGCGGCCATCGAGTGCCGGCGGGAGGGGGTCCGGGCTCAACCCGAAATCATGGTTCCGCTGGTGGGCACGGACAAAGAGCTGACCCTTCTTCGCGGGCTGGTGGAGAAGACAATCAGCGAGGTCATGGATAGGCAGGGCTACTCCGGCAATCTGAAAATCCTGGTAGGGACCATGATCGAGGTTCCCCGAGCCGCCCTGACCGCGGGAGCCATCGCGGAAGCCGCCGATTTCTTCTCCTTCGGGACCAACGATCTCACTCAGATGACGTACGGTTTCAGCCGGGACGACGTGAACAGTTTCCTCCCGGACTATCTTTCCCAGGATATCCTGGGAAACGACCCCTTCTTCAGCCTTGACCAGACAGGCGTAGGGCGGCTGGTGCGAATGGCGACCGAGGAAGGGCGGGAAAGGAACCCCGATCTAAAAGTGGGCATTTGCGGGGAGCATGGGGGCGAGGCGGAATCCATTGAATTCTTCCACGATGTGGGGCTGGACTACGTGAGCTGTTCTTCGTTCCGGGTACCCGTGGCCCGGCTGGCGGCAGCCCAGGCGGCTCTGCATTCGGATGGTTGGGAGGGTATGGACTAGAGAAGGCCACCCCTTCCATCTTGACCGGGACCCTCTGATGCCACCGAGACCCGGGAGGTTTCCATGCGCCTACGCCGCCTTCGTGTCCGAATCATTTGCAGCGGCTTCCTCGTCATTGTCCCCGCCCTCTTGTTTCCGGGTGAGGTCTCTCCTCAAGCGCCGGTTCTTGTTCCAGATCAGGTCCCGCCCCGAATTCATCCCCTTCCGCCTCTGAGGGAACAGGCTAAGATCGAACAGGAGTGGGCCTTCAAGCGGACCACCGAGGTCGTTCCCATGCTCATGCGGGAGTATGGCGTGGACATGTGGATCCTCTCCATGCGGGAATATGGTGAGGACCCGGTTTTTTGGGCCATCAAGTCTCCCACCACCTTCGCAGCCCGGAGACGTTCCATCTATGTCTTCTTCGACCGGGGTCCGGGGCAGGAATTCGAGAGGCTGGCTCTTGGTGGCGGGAGTCAGGGAGGAGTCTTCGAAGCGTATCGATCGACGCGGCCTTCGCCCCAGGGAGACCAGGCCGAATTGGTAGGGGATGAGCAGTGGATGCTGTTGGGGGAGTTGGTGCAGGATCGGGACCCCGAAACCATCGCGGTAAACATCGACGAGGACTGGGCCTTCGCTGACGGTTTGGGGGCCGGAGAGTGGGAGGCGCTGCAGCGAGCCCTGGGTTCGACCTATGTGGCAAGGGTAAAACGGGAGCCTCGACTGGCCGTGGAGTTCATCGCCCATCGGCTTCCGGATATGATGCCAATCTATCGGGAGCGGGAGGAGACGGTTCATGCCATCGTCTCAGAAGCTTTCTCCAACGCTGCCATCACACCGGGGGTTACAACCACCGAGGACATTCAGTGGTGGATCCGGGAGAAGATCCAGGAGCTCGGTATGACGACCTGGTTCCATCCTTCGGTGGATGTCCAAAGGGCCGGGGAAGTCCCATCGACGGGCGCAGTTGTGGTCCAGCCCGGTGACCTGCTCTGGACCGATCTGGGTACGGTGGCCATGAACCTCCATACGGACACTCAACACCTCGGGTACGTCCTCAATTCCGGCGAGACGGAGGCTCCTGCGGGGCTCCTTCAGTGCATGAAGGCCTCCAACCGCATGCAGGACATCCTCCTGGAAGAGATGGAAGTGGGGCGGACCGGAAACGAGATTCTTGCAGCGGCCCTGAACCGGATGGAGGAAGAGGGCATCCGGGGAACCATCTACACTCATCCTATCGGCGACAATGGTCACGGCTCGGGCCCTCTCATCGGGCGGTGGGACGCCCAAGATGGGGTTCCTGTACGAGGGGATCTTCCGTTGAGAGCATCCACCTGGCACTCCATCGAACTTCAGGCCCGCTATCCCGTCCCGGAATGGGGCGGAAAAGAGGTCTCCTGTCGGCAGGAGGAAGAGGCCTACGTAGCGGAGGACGGATCACGGCATTGGGTGTTTCGTCGCCAAACTGATTTCCACTACGTCTGGTAAAGGTGCCACATGGCAAAGCAATATTGGCTCATGAAGAGCGAAGAAGACGTCTATTCCATTCGGGACCTCGAGAAGGACGGTGTGACCTGGTGGGAAGGAGTGCGGAACTACGAGGCCCGAAACATCATGCGAGATAAGATGCGGGTGGGTGACAGCGTCCTCTTCTATCACTCAAACGCCAAACCCCCGGGGGTGGCAGGTATCGCCCGCGTGGCGAAGCGGGCGTACCCAGACCATTTCGCCTTCGACAAGGGGAACCCCTACTACGATCCCAAGTCGGATCCTGAGAATCCTCGTTGGTTCATGGTGGACGTAGAGTTCGTAGAGGCCTTCCCGGAGATCGTAAGCCTCGACAGAATCAGGTCCGAGGAAAAACTGGCGGAAATGGCGCTGTTGAAAAGGCCTCGTCTATCCGTTCAGCCGGTGACCAAGGAGGAGTTTGGGCTTATTCGGAAGATGGGGCGTAAGCGCTGAGCCAATCTTCGACTTTTTGAGCTCGGGCCATCTCCTGCTCCCGAAGGCGGAACCATCGGGCTACCAGAAGGATCTCCGACGCCGCCTCCTGGGTAAGCATGCCTACCTCCGGCGGCGGGGTCCGAAAAACACCCTGGATTCTCTCGGCCGCCTGCCTCCGCCCAGTCTTTCCCCGCGGGTCGGGGATCTCCTCCTCCACCAATCCCTTTCGGATGAGGTAAAGGCGGTTGTCTCCCCCGAAACCAGGGACCCGATACACGAAGGAAAGACCTTCCACCCTCCCTCGGAACGCCACCATCTCTTGCTGAAGCGCATCCAGCCTTTCCAACCGATCCCTGACCATTGCCGCGTATTCGAACTCCAGGGCCCGAGAAGCCTGTTCCATCTCGTTCCTGAGGAGGGCCAGAGGCTTCCGGCTTCGACCTTCCAGGAACCTTCTAGCCGTTTCCACCACCCGTCCATAGTCATGGGAAAAACACCCGCCGAAGCAGGGGCCTAAACAGCTTCCGGTTTGGGCTCTGATGCACCGGGGGGTGGTGCCTCCCTGAAACATCTCCAATTGATCACCGAACACCACCGGGATGGTTCCGGGGCAATCTCTCAAGCCCAGGACGTGGGCCAGGTCGGAGAGAGTGGAGGCCAGGAACCGAGGTCGGGGGAAGGGTCCGAAGTAGGTGGCTCCGTCCTGTAGGATTCGCCCGACGGGAAGAATCCGAGGCGCAAGCTCACGAGTGATCTTGATGAAGGCGAATCTCCGCTTTCGCTTGTGTTCTACATTGTAGCGGGGGCGCCACCGCTTGATCAGCCGCATCTCCTTCACCAGGGCGGCGAATTCGTTGGGGACGTATTCCCACGTTACCGCCGTGGTGTCCCGGATGAGTTTTCCGGCTTTCTCCCTCGGATCGGCCCGAAAGTAGGAAAGGAGGCGGTTCTTGACCCTCACGGATTTCCCTACATAGAGGATCTCCCCTTCTGGGCCCAGCATGCGGTAGACGCCGGGTCGGTTTTCGGCGTGTTGGCGGACATAGGCTCGGAGGCCGGGGTTCAGGATCATGCAGGCGGGTCTGTGAGACGGTTCCAGGATCGGGGCCCCTTCGGTTCAGGACATCCTGTCTACTGCGGGCCCAGGCACTTTCGCCTTTCCTTCGGGACAAAGTAGGGCCTGACCACCCGTTTCGTCCATTGCTACGCCCATTCCCCGGAGCTACTCTGCGGCCATGTCCCGACCCAGCCGATTCCGAGTGATCCGAGATCCCCTCTGGGACTCTATCCGCCTGGACCAGACAGCGGTGAGGATTATCGATACGCCCGAGTTCCAGCGGCTGCGGTACATACGCCAACTGGGCTTTGCCCATCTGGTCTATCCAGGGGCGACCCACACTCGCTTCGACCATGCCGTGGGAGTGTATCACCTTGCTCGGACTGCCCTTCGATTCCTGAAAGAGCGCAAACCGCTCCCGGAGGAGGTTTGGGAGGGCGAGGCCCTGATCCCCTACGCGGCTCTCCTGCATGACATCGGGCACTTCGCCTTCTCCCATGCGTTGGAGGAGCTCGAACCGGAGAAGATCCCCGGTGACCACGAAGAGGTCGCATCTCAGTTCTTCCGCTCCACAGAACTTCAGAAGGCCCTGGGAGGGTTGGGGCCCGAAGCTGCGGACCGGATCCACAGTTTGATTCGGGGAGAGGGTGAGGTTCCCCTGAGGGGGCTGGTGTCAGGAAGCCTGGATCTGGACAAGATGGAGTACCTTCGGCGGGATGCCCGGTTCTGCGGCGTTCCCTACGGCGAGGTAGACGTAGACCGCCTCATCCAGGGGTTGGTCCTCCTCCCGGACCCGCACACCGGCCTCTATGAAGTGGGAATGCACGAGAAAGCCGTAGCTTCTCTGGAATCCCTTCTGTTCGCCAAATACCAGATGTTCAGGAACGTCTACTGGCATCATGGCGTCAGGGCCGCCACCGCTCTCTACAAGAGGATCGTGGAGGAGGCGGTTCGGGAGGGCCTGGTGAGCCCTGCGGAGCTGGTGGGGCCCACCGACGAGGAGCTTCTCTACGAGATCGGACGAAGGGCCAAGGGGTTGGGCACGGACGGTTCGAGCCGAATTCGAGACCGATGGCTTCCGGCCCTCTGGAGTCGACGAATACCCAAAAGGGCTCTGGAATTGACAGCGGCCGATCTGGCTCAGATCCCGATTCCATCCTGGCTTGGAACCGATTCTCCTCGATTACGGCAGCTGGAGGACCGTCTGGCTGACGGGTTGGATCTCGAGCCGGGTGAGGTGGTGGTGGATTACCCGGTGAAGGCCGCCATGTTCCACCTCGATCTTCTCCTGGAGAAGAGGAGCGGGGAGGTGGCCCGGGTCGGGCCGGAAGGACTTCCGGGGGTCATCGATCTTCCCAGGGTCGCGGAGGAACTTTATCGAACTGCGAGGGTCCTTCGTGTATTCACCTTCCAGAGGAGGACGGTGACGCCAGAGTCTTTTCTGGCTGCTCTCAGGCAGGAAGAGGAAGAACACCTGGAACCTTCGTCCCGCCGCGGGGTGTAATGCGGTTGGAAAAAAGCTGGACATCACGGGTGAGGCGTGATAGCTTAAACGGCTAATCACCCATCGGTCTTCCGGTCTAGAGACCAGATCGATGTGATCTCGCCCGCTGCCCCCGGGGTGGTGGGCGGATGGTTATGGAGTTCGAGAGATGCGGGCGGCCCGGAGATCGGGCTCCTGGGAGAATAGAAATGAGTACGGCAGCGACGGAAACCACCAAGCAACGGAAGCGGAAGAAAAGCCGCAAGAATCCCCTTGCGGGGTTCTCCGCCACCGTCGAGGAACAGTCCGCCCTGGACCAGTACCTCCGTGACGTGAGCCGTCACGAGCTCATCACCCCCGAGCGGGAAAAGGAGCTTGGTGCTCTGGCCCAGAAGGGCGATGAGGACGCCGTTCAGGAGCTGGCCAGGGCCAATCTTCGCTTCGTCATCAGCGTGGCGAAGAAATACCAGAATCGCGGGGTTTCCCTCACCGACCTCATACAGGAAGGAAACGTCGGTCTGGTGACTGCGGCCAGGAAGTTCGACCCGGATCAAGGAGTGAAGTTCATCAGCTATGCAGTCTGGTGGATTCGCCAGGCTATTCTCGCTTCCCTGGCCAACCATGGCCGGGCCGTGCGAGTGCCGCTGAACCGGGCTTCCGACCTGGCTCGGATTTTCAGGGAGAAGGAGCGTCTCAAGCAAGAGCTTCGCCGGGAGCCCACCGCCGAAGAACTCTCCGTGGCTACGGACCTCACGCCCGAGTTGGTGGAATCCCTCCAGACCTTGAACGCTGCTGAGATCCGGTTGGATGCGCCCATCGGAGACAGCGAAGATTCGCAGCTGGTGGAGAGGTTCATCACCGAGGAAGCGGCGGAGCCCGAGCTGGAAGTGGAAGGGCGGCTCCTTGGTGAGTCCATAAGTGAGGCTCTGGAAACTCTCGAGCCGCGGGACGCCAAAGTGCTCCGGCTTTACTTCGGACTGGAGGGTGAGCGTGAGCACACCCTCGAAGAGATCGGGAACATGCTCGGAGTAACGAGAGAACGTATTCGCCAGCTCCGTGATCGGGCCCTGCGCCGACTGCGGGAGGGGACCAAGGGAGCTGCATTGGAGTCTTTCGCCGCATAATGGCCTTCGTCAGGCCGTCCATGGGGCGGCTGAGTACAAACGCCTTCGGGCACCTCGGAAAACGGGGCTTGCCCGAAGGCTTTTTTCTTTTGTGCCTTCCCGGTGTTCCGGGACCGGCGGGGTGAAACGGGGAGGAGGCACATCATGAACGGTGTCGACGCCGCCGTGAAACCGGGCACGGTCTTCGGTAGTCTGGGTGGGGTTTATGCAGTCCGGTTGGATTCAGGAGAGAGCCGGGAGGCTTCTTTGAGGGGCCGCCTGAAACAGGAAGCCAGGACGGGGGACCGGATCGTCATCGGGGACCGGGTGGAGGTGACGGATCTACCCGACGGCTCCGCCACCATCGAAAAAGTCCTTGAACGCCGTACCCAGCTGGTCAGAAGGGGCCCAGGGGGGCGGAAGCCAAAGGTGGTTGCCGCCAACGTGGATCGCCTGGTGGTAGTGGCTGCGGCGGTCCGGCCGGAGCCCCGGCAGATCCTTCTGGACCGCCTGTTCGTCATCGGGGAGGCCAACGGCTTGGAACTCGCTCTGGTGATGAACAAGATCGATCTGGTGCCCGAGGTGGGGAGGGGAGTCGGTGGGGGGCCGGAGTCCGAGGCCAGCTCGACTGCCGGCGATTCCGGAGCCGAACACGAGCGACTCCTGGCCCTCTATCGCCAGATTGGATACACAGCCCTGGAAACCAGCGCGGTCACGGGTGCGGGGGTCCAGGAGCTTGCCGATCTGCTTTCCGCCGGCACCTCGGCCCTGGTAGGTCCTTCAGGGGTCGGGAAGTCCACCCTATTGAACGCTATTCAGCCCGACCTTGGTTTGAAGACCGGCGAACTGAGCCACAAAGAGGGACGCGGCCGCCACACCACCGTTTCGGCGCGTCTGATACCATTGGAGTGCGGTGGCCTGGTGGCGGACACCCCGGGATTTTCAGATGTAGGGGTTTGGGGAGTCGATCAACGCGACCTGGAGGAGTGCTTTCCGGAGTTCCATCCCTGGCGGGAGGAATGTCAATTCCGTGGCTGCACGCACCTGCACGAACCGAACTGCGGTGTGCAAGCTGCGTTGAGCCGCGGCGCCATTCAGGAGGGGCGGTTCGGGAGCTACCGAAGCCTGGTTCAGGAAGCCAAAGGGGCGCCGCAGGGCTCCTGAAAGACCAGAGACCACGAACCGCCCACTCTCTCCAGGGCGGCCCACCAGCGAGCCTCGGCACCGAAGACCTCCAACAGCAGCTCTTCGTCACCGTCACCGTCCCAGTCCATCTTCGAAAAGAATCGGGGAGCTCCCTTGCCACTGTCGCCGACCCGGCGATACCAGGTGTACTCCCTGGAGAACTGGGCGCCCCTCTGGGACCCGATGATGAGGAGAGAGTAGGCTGGGTCGGGTGCAGGGGCGATGGCCAATTGGTCCTGAATGAGAAACGTCCCCACGATGGACGGCGCTTCCTCTGGGGCGGTTTGAAAGACCTGTAGGTCCTGCCGTGTGTCTTGGAGGGATGCAGCAGGCCACTGGGCTCTCAACTCGTTCAGCGCCTCCCCAGCCAGGTTCTGGATGGCGATACGATGCTGCCTCTCCGCTGAAAAGCCCCGGAATTGCCCGTAGGGCTCTCGCCGGCCCATTTCTTCCTCCAAGGCCAAGAACCTCTCCGCCGCTGAGGCGCTTGGGCTCAGCTCCATGGGGCCCACAGCCTGAGGTCTCGGCGAGCAATACCGGCCGGCATCCTCGGAGGAGGTCGAAACGGTGAAGGTTCCGACCCTGGCTCCCTGGTGGAAGAGAATGAGCTTCCGTCCTGGAACCATCCGCTCTTCCATGATCTGAGTGGCCAGCTGAGTCCCCGGGACTCCGTCCGGCAGGGGCTGAAGGCGACCTTCCACAAACTCCGCCACCGGCACGACCAGGGCCGAGTCTCCTTGTCTGATTCCGGCGTAGAGAAGCGGGCCATAATCGATTCTTTCCGGACCGCTGCCGCCTTGCGATGAGGCGCCTTCCGGTTGGGCGGCCAGGCTGTCTTCCTGCGGGCCCTCCAACGTTAGGCTCATGCCGCCGAAAGACACGTTGTCGCAGCCAAAAACGGCGGTTACAATCCCAACCATCGAAAGCCAACGGGGTAATCTCCTGATCATCACTCCCTTTCGGTCTGATTCGGTCCGCAAGGTCGGCTGGATCGCCGGAGCACCTGAAGGGGCTGGGCGTAGGGCCACCCCTCGGCGGATGTCAAAGCTAGGGCGCGTTGAGTGTGGAGGACAATGGTCAGCGAAGAGAAGTTTCGCCATGTGATGGGTCATTTTGCCACTGGCGTGACGATCCTTGCTTCCCGTAACACCAGGGGAGAGCCGGTCGGGTTGACGGTGAACGCCTTTACTTCTGTTTCCCTGGACCCACCTCTTGTCCTGGTCTGTGTCCACAAGGAGGCAGAGGCCCACGGATCCATACTTCGATCCGGGCACTTCGGCCTCAGCTTTCTCACAATGGAACAGTCTGAGCTTGCTCTCACCTTCGCCGTGACCGAGCCGAGGGAGCGGTTCCGGGGGGTTCGGTTCGAAGAAGGCCCCACCGGGAGCCCACTGATCCCCGGGGCCATGGCCTGGGTGGATTGTCAGGTTGAGGAGACGTTTCCCGGGGGGGATCATTCCGTGATTCTTGGGCGAGTGTTGGCATGCGAAGCAGAGGGCGGAAACCCACTTCTGTTCTTCAAAGGTTCCTTGGATCTGGAGGTGGGGATGGGAGGACGGGACTCGTGATTCCCCCTCGTCGTGTCTTTGCATTCGTCCCGGCCTTCTTGGCCGGGTTGGCCGGGGCCGTGGCGTTGGAAACCTCGGCAGGGCTCCTGCTTTACATCGATGACGGACTCCTCCCGGCTTTGACGCTGATCCTGGTGGTCGAGATCGGAGCTCTGGGTCTGGGCCTCTGCACTGCACCCCTTCCTGTAGGCGGCGGGGCCGTGGAGCAGATAAGGCGGCGATGGCTCTTCTGCCTGGTGGCTTTTGCGATGGGGTCGGCGCTGGCGGCCGGGCTCAACTTCAGATCCGATCTGGCGGGGACGGGACTCGCCCAGGGCGCAGGTCTGGGGCTCCTCGGTGCACTGCCTCTCTTTTCCGTCGGTGCTCTCCTGGGGGCCATGGCGAGACCCGACGATCTCGGTCGTGTTCCTGGGGCACCCGTGGGCCCCCCGGCGGTCCTGGGAGCGGCCATTGGGTTTCTCTTGGCTGGCGTCGTACTCCTTCCGAATCTGGCTCCGCATACGCTCTATCTCTTCTGTCTGGTGATTCTCTCGGGGGGCGCTCTCCTGCAGGGCTGGGTCCTGGACGTTCGGATTGCGGTGGAGGTAATAGCTCGGGGCGAGGGCCGAAACGGCGACCTCCGGGTGGAGCGCCGGATCCTTGGGACGCCCCGGCGGGAGCTCATGGTTCTTAGGGAAGGAGAGATTGTCAGGGGCGCTGAGAACCCTGCTGGCAGGCCGGGTAGAGTGTGGGAAGCCGCAGTCCTGGAAATCTTGGCACCCGACCGGATTCAGCCAGAGTCTGTCCTTTACCTGGGTGGCGGAAGCGGAACCTTGGGTAGGCTCCTCTCGCAGCGCTTCCCCCATGCCGAGGTTCAGCTGATAGAGATGGATGAGGGTGTCGTGGACCTGTCCCGTTCCTATTTCAAGGATTGGGATGGCTGGGACGAGATCGACCTTGTCCCCGAAGGTGTTCTGGATGGAAGAGTGGGGAATGGAGCTTCGGTGGTGGTTGTGGACGCGGGGGTCCTGCCGACCCTGGGAGGGATTCCCTTCCTGAGGGATACCGATTGGCATCTCCTGGAAAACAGGGTCGAGGCCGGAGGATTCATGGTCATGGGGGGGCTAGGGTCTCCCGGGGCTTCATCGGAAGCCGAGGTTTCGGGTGCTCTTTCCGATCTTGTGCGGGATGGGAGAGAGTGGTTCCAAGGCGTGTCACTTTTCCGCCGGACCTCCGAAAGAACCGAAACCCGGCTTTTTCAGGAATGGCCTTCCGGGGCTGAGTTCCTGTTGGTCTTTTCCACCGATGGAGCGCCGCCCACTCTCCCGGCTCTTTCCGATTTCCGCCTCATCGAGGTAGAGGAGGTTTGAGGCGGTGCTCCTTGTGCACTTCTCCGATCTCCATCTAGGCCATCGGGCTTATGAGAGAGCCGATCGGGGAAAGAATGTCAGGGAGCGGGATGTCGGACTGGCGTTCCAGAGGGCGGTAGACGAAGTCATAAAACTCGAGCCGGCCCTGGTCTTCCTCGTGGGAGACATTTTCGATAGGCCGGATCCTCCGCCCGGCGCCCTGGTTGCGTTGGCCCAGGGCCTCGAAGCACTCCGCAGCTCGATTCCGTCTACCCAGATCTTCATGGTGGCCGGGGCTCGGGACACTCCTCGGCCCATGACGGATCCCGGGGCTCTCGCAGCGCTGGACCCATTCCCGAACGTGGAGGCCGTGACGGGTCGGGCTCGCTCGGTCTTCCTGAAGGAGCTGGAAACCCATCTCTTCCTGGTTCCCCACAGCGCCGTAGTCAGACGGCCCTACCCCGAGCTCAGGACGCACCCCGAGGCTCGCTGGAACCTCCTTGCGGCCTACGCCGGGGTGGCAACGGGGGCTGGTCCCGGGCTTCCTTTGGATCCGGCTCCCTGGGATTATGTGGCTTTGGGATACCTGCATCAGCAGCAGCAGGTTACGCCCCGGGTGTTCTATTCCGGATCTCTCGAACGAGTGGGCCCGGAGCCTTGGCGGGAGGCTGCCCAGGAAAAAGGGTTCCTCTCCTTCGATTTGGAGTCCGGGACCTCCCGCTTCCATTCCATTCCCGGAAGACCGGTGGTGGCTCTGGCCCCCATCCGGATTCCAAAGGGCGACTCTGAGAAGCTCCCGGCGAAGTTGAGGGAGGTTCTGGGCGAGGTGCCGGGCGGTATCAACGGAAAGATCGTACGGCTCAGGATCGAAGGGCTCAGCCCTGAGGAGGTGAAGCGGGAGGACCAGGGCCTTTTCGCCGAGCTGAGAGAGCAGGCCCTGCACCTTGCCATCGAGGTGGACGACTTCCAGAACCTGGCCGACAACAACCCACTTCCCTTGGTCACCAGAGATCGTGGCTTCGCGTTGCGGGTGCTAAGGGAGCGGATCAAAGAAGCCGGAGACGAGGCGGCGGAGCTGAGCGGGCTTCTGAAGGACTTTGCTGAACGTGCGTCTCCCTCCAGCGATCCCGGAGGGCTGGAGGAGGAGTTGCTCATCCAGGAATTTCACGGATCCGAGCTGCCGTTCCTGGGTGAAATCAGCATGGAGGCGAAGGAGGGCCTGCTGGGATGGATGGGTGGAGATGGCCGTACCCTCCAGGCCTTCTCCAACACGCTCTTATGGGGTGTAGGAATCAGACCGGAGCTTCCCGGAGCGACGACGGTGGACGGCGAGGAGAAGGCTGCCATTGCCCTCCGCCTTGGAGGTATCCGTGAGGCGAGCTTCTGGAGGAGAACTGGTCTGGCGGCTCGGGAGCCACGGGTGGATGGTCGGGGTGATTCCTCCCGGGGATGGGGGCTCCCCACGGACGGGATGGCCCTGGCCTGGTGCGGTGAGGGCGGTGATTCGCCCGAGAAGGTGTTGGAGGGGGGGGAGGGGCTGCTTGCGGCTGCCCGAGGCGTGGGGGAGCTGACAGGACTCCTGTCCGGCCTCACGGAGCGGTATCCCGGGCTGAGAAGAGACCGAACTCTCGGCGACCTTTCGGCTCGGGACTATGGAAGGCTGATGTTGGAGTCCGAGTTGGCCGACTTGAAGGCCCAGCTTCGGGCTCTCGCCGATGTCCCGAGACGCGTGACCGAGCTGGAAGCGGAACTGATGGACCTCCGGGGGAGTGTGGCGGAGATCGGGGGAGATCTCGGGGCAGAAACCATGGAATGGCACCGGGAACGCCAGGACGCGGAGACCAACCTTCAGGCCTACCGGGATAGAGCCAGGGAGCTCAGGGATCGAATCCGAAAGCTGGAGGAATTAGGGCCGGATAGCCCCTGTCCCACCTGCGACCGGCTTCTGGCCGAACATTTTCAGGAGGTCCTGGAGGAGCTCCGGGACGAATGGGAAGCCCTGGTCCAGGATGGCCAGTGGTGGAGACGCCGTTGGGAGCAGTTGGAGGGCAAACCCAAGGATCTCATCGATATGGAAGGGAAATCTCATCTCCTCAATGCCCAATTCGAGGACTGCACCGAGCGCTTGGAGCGGGCAAGATCGGCCCTCAGGGAAATGGACGAGCTCCGGGTTCGTGAGAAGGAAGTCAAGGACCGACTGGACCTGCTCCTGAAGGAGGCCGATGAAGACGGCGCCACGCTGGAAGAGCTCGAGAGGTTCATGGACGGGAACGGAGAGATTCCCGAGACGCCGCCTTTGGCAAGCCGGCTGTACGAGATAGCCCAGGGCCTGAGAGCCGAGATCGAGGAAGAATGTCGGATTCGCCTGCTGAACAGGGGTGGCCGGCGCCTCAACCGACTTACCGGAGGGAGAATCCTGGGGTTGGAGGAGGACAAGGAGCAGGTCGTGCAGTTGGTGGAAGGTGGAGGATCTGCCGGAGTCGAGGCCGACGAGGATCGAGCTGCCGCCGTCGTGGCCCTGCGGATGGCTCTGGTGGAGCTCCTTGCGGAAGATTGGAACCCCATCGGCTCTTTTGTCCTGGGAGATCCCTTCGACCGTATGGGTGCCGAGGACCAACTTCGGGCTCTGAGCTTGTTGCGGAGAATCCTCTCCCGGATCCCTCAAGTACTTCTTCTCACCCGAGGACGTGTGGTGGAGCGGGCACCGGAGTTCTTCGATGGCCTCTACGACTTCCGGGAGCACCCTGAAAAGGGGAGGACCTTCCTCAAGACTCTCCCGGCCGGGGTAGGCCTTCTCCGGATTCGGTAAGAGCTGGCTGACAGATCAGGGTACCATCGTCCCGAGCCCGCCTTCTCCTCTAGCCAATCCCTCGCAAACGGGCCCAGGCCTCCGCTCGCTCCAGGTGGTAAGCGGCGTTCTCATCGTCCTCTTCTTCCGTCGCCGACACATAGAGGGCGTAGTGGACCCAGGAGTAGTAGCTGGGAATGCCCAGAACGGCACGCCAAGGCCATCGGGGCCACTCGTCGGGCAGGCCGTCCCGGTGCATGAAGACCTCGTTGGCGAGGGCCTCGGTTCGACGATGATCCAGGAAGGTGCCCGTCACGCCGGTGAAAGTCGAAAGCGGGAGCTCGGTCACACTCTCAAGGGCTTCGGGATCGGGAAGGGTGTCATGGAGCTTGAAAGCCAAGCCCTGGCGGATGAGATATTGGGCCAGGCCCAGACGGGCGGCAGCATTCCCGCTGGAGGCGAAGTAGACGGGGCGGTCCCCCAGGGAATTGCGAATGATGTAGAGAGCGAAGCGATGCCATGGTTCCATGTACATCCCGGCCGGCAAGTGGGCGGAAAGACCCGGACCGAGCTCCAGAGTCTCATTCTCAGTGATGGGGACAAGTTGCTGTGCGGCCTGGCGAATGAGGGCATCATCCAGGTCGAGAATCGATCGGGTCGGGGCCCGGGGAGATCTCTCCATGACCAGGGGCACCCTTCCGGAAGATCTGACACTCTCGGCTCCATCAGGCCCTACATACTCAGCGCCGGGTGACCCCTCCGGTGTATACGGGCGCTGGCAGATGATCCTCGTCGGATCGTCGGCGTAGCTCTCTCCCTCCCGACAGGGAGATGTGAGATCCTTCAGCTGGAGAGCGTACCAATCGATGTTCAGATACGACGTGACGATGACGGTCACGTCCTGCCTGATGCCCTCCACCTCCTGGAGGTACCAGAGGGGAAAGGTATCGTTGTCCCCGTTTGTGAAGAGGACGCCGTAGGGCTCCACGCTCATGAGGAGGTTGTAGGCCCAGTCGCGGGCGGAGTAGTCTCCGGCACGACTGGCCCAGGGCCAGTTCAAGAACAGGGGAATGAGGGCGATGAGCAGGACCGCGTGGGCTCCTCGTACCCTCTCGTTCAAACTGCCTCCGAGCCTCCGCCAGAGGGCGACGATCCCCAAACCGGCCCAGAGCCCCCAGACCGAGAAGCTGACAATGAAAAAGTAGTCACGCTCTCTCACTTCGTGAGCCGATAGATCGCCCGTGGGGGACTGGATGGAGTACCCGTACTTGAAGTTCAGGTACCAGATCAGAGCCAGGGACAGGGTTCCGAAAAGGGTCAGTACATACCACCAGGTTGCCCGGTCCTTTCGGAAGTGCTCCACGGCTCCATAGACGCCCAACCCCGTGAAGAGGAGGGTGAAGGGCAATCGGGCCACCGAGAAGAGGACCTGAGTCCCCTGGAGTACCCGAGACCACTGCCAGTCGAAATACTGGAGATAGTTCATGAACTGGAGGTGGAAGGGTGCCAACCTCGGAATCAGGGGCGGCTTGACATACTGTTTGCGGCTCAGGGCATCAGAGAGATTCTCGCATCCCCCCTGACCCCAGGTGACCAGACTGGTGAGGGCCCCTGTCAGAGAGTCACATGTGGGCGAGGCCTCATTGATAATTGGCCCCAGACCGGCTCTGAGGGGGAGATAGAGGTGAATGGAGAGGCCCAGGAAGGTGGCAACCACTGCGGCCAGATACAGCTTCCAGTTCAGCAAGGTCCTGGGGTGGACCAGAAGGATGAAGATCCCCATGGCCGGAGCGGCAAGGAATGCCATCAGGTGGTTCCCCACGGACAGGGCGAGGATGAAGACCATGAGGATGAGAAGGTTGTCGTCCTTCCCCTTTCCCAGGTTTTCCCTCCAGTGAAAAGCCAACCACGTGAGGAGCGCGATAGTGAAGAGGGAAACCGTGTAGACCTTCTCGTTGACGTTGGATTGGTTCCAAACCGTGAAAGCGGTGGCGCTGACCAGGACGGCTATGAACGCGCCCAGAAGCTGAATGCGGCGATCGTCCGTGAAGTGGCGGAGGATATGGTGGATCACCAGGAACCAGAAGCCGTGCGCCAGAGCACTCATGAGGGCGGAGAAGAGGTTGATCTTCACCGCCACCGAAAGGCCGAGAGGGGTCAGGAGGATGTCCCAGGCCCGGGCCAGCACGACGAACAGCGGATTTCCAGGGGGGTGTGGGATTCCAAGGATGTGAGCCGTAGCGATGTACTCGCTTGTGTCCCAGAATGCCGTTGTGGGCGCCAAAGTGACCGAATAGAGGAGTGCGACCAGGCCTGTGGCCACCAGGGCCCACAGGTAAGGGGGCCTGACTCCAATTCCATGGCTGGTGTCAGCGTCGGATCCCGCCATGCTCTACTCCCTAGAAAGAAGAAGGCTTCCCCAGGCATCCACTTCCAGGTGCCACCCCGGGGGTAGCCAGGTTGTTGACGAGTACTCCAGCACGATGGCCGGTCCTTCCAGGCAATGCCCCTTCAACAGGTCCTTACGCCATACTCTCCGGAGGCGGATCTCGTTCCCTTCGTAGTATGCCGTGCCCACTTCAAACGGCGGGTCGTTATCGGCCTCGGAAAGGGGGGTGGGCGCCAGGGGAAGAGGCGGGGCTTCAGCCACTGCTCGGAGCGTCACTGCCTCCACGGACGACCCGGGGCGGGAGTAGCCGTACCGTTCCTCGTGGGCCCTGTGGAACGCGTCGACCCATCCCTCTCGGGGCACGCGGAGCTCGAAACTCTGACCCCGGTAGCGGGCATCCACCCAATGACGGATCGTCAGGGATTCCCGGTCATTCCCTTCCTCCACCATCTCTTCCACCGCTTGTGCCTCCAGAGAACGGAAGGCCTCCTCCAGTTGACCTTCCGGGTCCGGGTCTCCGGAACCTACCAGGAGTGTTCGGGAGATTTCCCGGGTGGGGGAAGCAGCCAGCATGCCGTAGGCGGAAAGGAGGCCCGGGTCCGGCGGCACGAGAGCTCTACCTGTTCCGAGTCGGTCGGCGAGCTCCGTGACGTGAAGGGCGCCAGCGCCACCAAAGGCAACGATGACGAAGTCGGCGGGGTCGAACCCTCGCTCCACGGAGATGACCCTCAGTGCTCTTTCCATGGCGGTGTTCGCCACGGAGAGCACACCCTCCGCCGCATCCTCCAGAGTCTTCCCGAGGCTCTCGGCCAGTCGCTGGAGTGGTTCGGAGATGATGGCACGATCCAGCCGCCCGGTCCCACCCAGGAACGCTTCTACCGGGAGTCGCCTGAGCCAGACGTGGGCGTCCGTCACGGTCAGTTGGCTACCGCCACGGCCGTAGGCGATGGGCCCGGGGTCGGCACCGGCGCTCTCGGGCCCGACCCTGAGGGCACCCCCGGCATCAATCCTCGCCATGGACCCACCGCCGGCTCCCACGGTGTGGATGTCGATGACCGGTACTGCCACGGGCTGCCCTGCGATCTCGAACTCCCGTGTATGGAGAGGTCTCCCCGGGCAGAGTGAGACGTCGGTGGAGGTGCCCCCCATGTCGAAGGTGATGATGTCTCGAAAGCCGGCTCGCTCCGCCCATGCCAGGGCCCCCACCACCCCGCCGGCAGGGCCGGAGAGGACAGTGTGCACGGGCTCGCGCCGGGCCCGGTCCACGGGAACCGCTCCGCCGTTTGAGGCCATGATGTGAACCGGACTGGCTCCGCTTTCCCGATGAAGCCTGCCCAGGTACCTGGACATGACGGGAGAAACGTATGCGTTCACTGCCGTGGTGGAGGTCCGCTCATATTCCCGGTACTCCGGCAGGAGCCGACTGGAGACCGAAAGAGGGATTCCCAGTCCTTCCAGGGACGCCGCCACGGCTTCCTCATGATCTGGATTGGCGTAGGAGTGCAGTAGAACCACGGCCAGAGCCTCTGCCGCTTCGACCTGCCCGGGAAGCGCCTCGAGCTCCGCGGGGTCCAGGGCCTCGATTTCTTCTCCATCGGCGCCCGCCCTTCCGCGGATTCCTATCCGGTCCTCCCTGAATACCAGGGGGGAGGGCCTCCGGCCCACGAGGGCATAGAGTTGAGGTCGATTCTGGCGTCCGATCTCCAGGATATCCTCAAAGCCGCGGTTGGTGACCAGGACGACCCGGGCGCCCTTGCGCTCGAGGAGAGCGTTTGTAGACACGGTGGATCCGTGGAGGAGCCGATAGGCCCGAGGGCCTCCCAGGAGCTGCCGACACCCGGCCAGGACCGCATCGGCCGGGTCTCCGGGGGTGGAGGGAACCTTGAGCGTGGAGAGCACACCGTCGGCCAGGAGCAGGAGATCCGTGAAGGTCCCTCCCGTGTCCACAGCCAGCACGGCGGTTGACGGATGTGCGGTAGCCGAGGACATTCAGCCTCGCTCCTGCCAGTTTGATTTTCCTGGAGAACCTGCCCGGAGGCTGGGCCTGGCTATCCCCGTAACCTCAGAATCCATGCGACTATACCCTTCCTTTACCGATTTCTCCACTCTCTCTCGCCAAGCGGGAATCGTGCCGGTGTGGAGAGAGTTCCTCTTCGACACAGACACGGCGGTCACGGCCTACGAAAAACTGTATCGGCCTCCATTCGGATTCCTTCTGGAGTCCGTGGTCGGCGGAGAACAATGGGCCCGATACTCCTTCTTGGGAAGCCAGCCCCGAGAAGCCTGGCGCCTGAAGAGTGGGAAGATAAGCCTTTGGGGCCCGGAGCGCGGGTGGGAAGAGGTGGAATCCGAAAATCCCCTGGAGGACCTGGACCGGAGGCTCCGTGCCCGGAAGCCTGCCCGGGTGGAGGGGTTGCCCCGTTTCTGGGGCGGAGCGGTGGGTTTCTTCGGATACGACGTGGTCAGGCATATCGAACATCTTCCAGATCCTCCCGCAGACGACCTGGAAGTGCCGGACGGGATATTCCTGTTCACCGATCTTGTTCTGGCCATCGACAATCTTCTGGGCCGGGGGCTTGCGGTGGCGGCAGTCCCCGTGGAGGAAGGGCTTTCAGAGGAGGAGCTCCGCTCCCGGTACACCGATGCAGGTCGGAGGGCGCAGGAGATGGTGGAAAGGCTGGAGGGTGGGCCCGGCCTTTCTGCCTTGGAGCTGAAACCCGAGCCGGAAGAAGATCCCCCTTTTTCCAGCAGCATGACCCGTGAGGAATTCGAGAGCGGGGTGGAGAGGATCCGGGAGTATATCCGGGCGGGCGATGCCTTTCAGGTGGTCCTGAGTCAGCGGTTGGGGATGCCGTTCACCGGGCGAGCCTTCGATCTCTATCGCGTGTTGAGGACGGTGAACCCTTCGCCTTACCTCTACTTTCTGGAGTTGGACGGTGTGAAGCTGGTGGGAACCTCACCGGAGGTCCTGGTTCGGGTAGAGGACGGGACGGTGACGGTGAGGCCCATTGCAGGCACCCGACCCAGGGGTGTGTCGCCGGAGGAGGATAGGGCCCTGGCAGAGGAGCTGGCGGAGGACGAGAAAGAGCTGGCGGAGCACCGAATGCTGGTGGACCTGGGGCGGAACGATGTGGGCCGAGTGGCCCGTTTCGGATCCGTTCATGTTCCGGATCTCATGGTTGTGGAACGCTACTCCCACGTCATGCATCTGGTGAGCCAGGTGGAGGGGGAGCTCAAGGACGGCCTCTCCGCCATGGATGTCTTCAAAGCCTGCTTCCCGGCCGGTACGGTCTCGGGAGCGCCCAAGGTCAGGGCCATGGAGATCATCGACGAGCTGGAATCGGTCAAGCGGGGTCCTTACGCCGGGGCCGTCGGCTATTTCAGCTTCGGCGGAATGAACATGGACACGGCCATCACCATTCGGACCGTGGTCCTGGCTGGGGATCGGGCCTTCGTTCAGGCAGGAGCCGGCATCGTGGCCGACTCGGATCCAGCCCGGGAGTACGAGGAGACCCTCAACAAGGCTCGAGCCCTCCTCAGGGCAGGCTCCATGGCCCAGGATTCGGGTACTTAGCCTTCCAGCTCCGCGTAGAACTGCGCTACAGCCCGGATACCCTTCTCGAAGTTTTCCAAAGGAATCCACTCGTTGGGAGCGTGCATGTTGGCTCCCGGCGGGGCGAAGCCCATGAGGAGGACAGGCGCTTCCAGAATCTCCTGAAAATCGACCACGATGGGAATGGAGCCTCCCTCTCCGGTCAGGACCGGCTCGGTTCCGAAGGCTTCTCCCAGGGCCGACCGTGCCGCCTCGAAGTAGCGCCCTTCCAGTTCCGCCTTCCATGGGCGCCCGCCGTGAAGCTCCTCCACTGATACGTCGACCTCCGGTGGAGCCACTCGAGCAATGTGGGCACGGAGTAGCTCACCAACCCGAACTGGGTCCTGGTTGGGAACCAGGCGGAAGCTCACCTTCGCCATGGCATTGGCTGGAAGCACCGTCTTCGCCCCTTCACCGGTATACCCGCACAAGATCCCGTTCACATCGCAGGTCGGGCGGATCCAGAGGCGCTCCAGAAGACTGAAGCCGGCCTCACCGTTCAGTCCAGGCGCTCCTACTTCGTCCATGAACTCGGAGAGATCGAAGGGCAGGGCGCGGATGGCCTCCCGGGTCGCCTCATCCCAATCCATGACGTCATCGTAAAAGCCCGGAATGGCGACGCTGCCGTCTTCGCTTTTGAGGGAGTCCACGATCCTGGCCAGGACGTTTCCGGGGTTCACTACGGCTCCCCCGTAGGTGCCCGAGTGCAGGTCCCCAGCCGGTCCCTGCACATGGATCTCGAAATACGCCAGCCCTCGGAGAGAAAAGAGAAGAGAGGGAAGCCCCTGGGCGAACATGGAGGAGTCGGAGATCACCACTGCATCGCAGGCCAACCGGTCTCGATTCGATTCTACGAAAGGAACCAGGTTCGGGGATCCGATCTCTTCCTCTCCCTCGGCCACCACCACCACGTTCACGGGCAACCCGCCGGAGCCCTGAAGCTGAGCCTCCAAGGCCTTGATGTGGAGGAAGAGCTGACCTTTGTTGTCGGAGGCGCCCCGGGCAAAAAGGTTGCCCTCCCGAACGGTGGGCTCGAAGGCAGGTGAGACCCAGAGGTCCAGGGGCTCCGGGGGCTGTACATCGTAATGGC
>JASFVN010000225.1:0-7458 GCA_050049805.1 Gemmatimonadota bacterium | reverse complement strand
AAAAGGTGGCGGAGGAGCTGGAAGAGGTCCGAGAGGCATTGGAGGAAGGAGACCAGGAGGCCGTGGAAGAGGAGCTGGGGGACCTCCTCTTTGCGGTGGTCAACCTGACCCGGTTGGCTGAAGCCCACCCGGACACGGTGCTGGAGCGGGCGAACCGGAAATTTCAAAAAAGGTTCGAAGCGCTGGAGGATCTAGCCCGGGCCCGGGGAATCTCCCTCGTGGAAGCCGACCTGAAGGTCCTTGACGGCCTTTGGGAGGAACTCAAGACCCGTCGTTAGAACCCGGCCTCTTTGTCGACCAGGTTCAGGAGAGGCTCTTCCCTGAAATACCTCCGCAGATTCTCCTCGATCAAATCGGCCTGCCGGCGCCAGAAACCTCTCGTCACCGCCGAAACATGTGGGGTCATGATGACGTTGGGCAGCTCCCACAGGGGATGCCCCTCGGGGAGCGGCTCTTCCCAATAGACATCCAGTCCCGCACCCCGGAGTCGGCCTGACTTCAAAGCCTCCACCAGGGCATCCTCCACCACCAGGTTCCCCCGGGAAAGATTGATGAGGACGGCCGAGGCTTTCATCCGGCTCAGAGCCTTTCGGTCAAACGCCTCCCGGGTCTCTTCGGTTTCGGGAGCCGTCAGGACCAGAAAGTCGCTCTCTCGGAGCAGGCGGTGGAATCCGGCCTCTCCATGGAGGTGGCAAAGGACGGGAGCGGATAGGTCCCCTTCCCGGCTCACGGGAAACCGGTCCTCGCGGTAAGAAGCCCCGGGGCCCCGGTCGTAGGCCAGGACCGAGGCCCGAAGAGCCAGCACGCGTCTTGCGACCTCCCGGCCGACCCCCCCAAAACCGAAGATCCCAACAGTGGAGTGGGCCAACTCGACGAGGGGGTGGTCCGAAGCGTAGAAGGGACCGGTGTCCCAGCGGCCCTCGAACATATTGGCCAGAGCGAAGTCCAGGCCTCGAGCGAAATGCAGGATCATGGCCAGGGCGGTATCCCCCATGGGTGGGCCATGAATTCCAGAAGAGTTCGTGAAGAGGACCGGGCTCGCCAGCATTTCACTGGAGAGGGCGCTCCCCACTCCGGCAGCCCCTGAGTGGATCCACTTCAAATGCGGGCCTTCACGGAGGAGAAGAGACGGGACTCCAAAGCCAAGATAGATTTCAGCATCCTGGATCGCGTCGACGAGCTCCTGGTCCAGGGTCCCGATCCCGTCTCCGGATCCGTCCGCCTCCTTCTCCAGTACCTGCAGGCTCCACCCATGGGGAAGCGCCTCCCGGATTTCTTCCGCCACCCAGGACGGAAGAGCCCACGCCGGACGGCGATCGTTCATGTCGAGAACGACTTTGGGCATGGTCGGTCGGCTAGGGGTAGAGGCGATTGATCAGTCGAGGAAAGGGAATCAGCTCCCTGATGTGCCTCCGCCCCGTGATCCATGCCACCGTTCGTTCCAGGCCCAGCCCGAACCCGGAGTGGGGGAAGGTCCCGTATCGCCGAAGGTCCAGGTACCATCCATAAGCCTCCTCCGGGAGGCCTTCTTCATGGATCCTGGCCAGGAGGAGGTCCATGTCGTCTTCACGTTGGCTCCCTCCGATGATCTCGCCGTACCCCTCCGGGGCAATGAGATCGTCGCAGAGCACGGTGGACGGATCCTCCGGGTTCTCCTTCATGTAAAAAGCTTTCACCCCCTTGGGATAGTTGAACACGAAGACGGGGAGGTCGTAGTCCTCGCTCAGGAGCGTCTCGTCGGCGCCTCCGATATCCTCACCGTGCTCGATCTTGCTGCCCTTCTCCTGAAGGCGGGTCACGGCGTCGTTGTAGCTGATCCTGGGGAAGGGCGGCCTCACATGCTCCAGTTTCGAGAGATCCCTCTCCAGGAGCTCCAATTGGGGCCGGCAGCGCTCCAGAGCCCGTTCCACCAGATAGGAGACCAGCTCTTCCTGGAATTCCATGTTGCCGTCGGAATCCACGAAGGCCATCTCCGGCTCGATCATCCAGAACTCGGTGAGGTGCCTGCGCGTCTTCGACTTCTCGGCCCTGAAGGTGGGGCCGAAACAATACACGTTCCGAAAGGCGGGACAGGCGGCCTCTGCATAGAGCTGACCGGTTTGCGCCAGGTAGGCATTCTCCCCGAAGTAATCGGTGGAGAAAAGGGTGCCTGCATGTTCCCCGATAGCACCAGACAGAATGGGTGTATCGATCCTCACGAACTCTCGCTGATACAGGAAATCGTGAATGGCCTGCTCCACCTCGGCCCGGACGCTGAGCCCGGCCCGTTGCTGTGAGGATCGCAGCCACAGGTGGCGGTGGTCGAGAAGGAACTCTACTCCGTGGTCTTTCGGTTGGATGGGATACTCGGGGCTGGAGCCCACCAGTTCCACGGTGCTCAGCCCCATCTCATATCCACCCGGAGAGCGAGGGTC
Organism: Gemmatimonadota bacterium; assembly: GCA_050049805.1. Classification (GTDB taxonomy): domain Bacteria; phylum Gemmatimonadota; class Gemmatimonadetes; order Longimicrobiales; family Gaopeijiaceae; genus JABDNZ01. The sequence goes on along the minus strand of JASFVN010000225.1, from coordinate 5,044 downwards.
TTCCCGGACGGATCCCTTCACCTCAACGGAGGCTTCCTGGGTCAGGCTGAGAGCCAGATCCCAGGTCTCCTCAGGGAGTTCCTTCTTTACCAGGACACCCTGGACGTATCCCGTCCCGTCCCGAATGACCAGAAAGGCCACCTTCCCGTGAACCCTCAGTTGATCCACCCACCCGGCTACCGTCACCACATCACCACAGTGCCGGGCCAGGTCCTTTACCTCTACCATGCGTCAAACCTCATCGTCCAGGGGCACCCCATCGCTGCGCCCAACGGGTTCCTTCACTCCTTCGTGGAGCCGAACCTTGGTCCAAGGTGGGAAGAGTGTCAATCCGCGGAGAAAAAGAAGATGGCCGGAGATACGGGCTGTCACTCCCTACCCGGGGCCCCCTCAACCCACGCCGAACATCTGCATTTTCTCCTGATGGCGCGTCCGGAGGAGGATCTCCACCGTCCGGTTGCGGGGGGCCGAGAGTTGGGGATCCTCGGTGACGAGAGCCCTGGCACGCTCCTGGGCCTCCCTGAGCAACCCTTCGTCTCGGGAAAGGTCCGCAAACCTGAGGATGGGATCTCGACCATGTTGCTGGGCCCCGAAGAGATCCCCCTGCCCTCGAATCTGAAGATCGGCACGGGCGATGGCGAACCCGTCCGAGGTGTCCCGGAAGATCTTCAGACGCTCTTCTGCCAGCTCTCCGGGCCGGGACACCAGGATACAGGTGCTTTTTTCTCCGCCGCGGCCGATCCTGCCCCGAAGTTGATGAAGCTGGGAGAGGCCGAAACGCTCGGCGTGTTCCACCACCATTACGGTGGCGTTGGGAACGTCGATCCCAACCTCGATGACCGTAGTGGCTACCAGCAGGTCGATCTCCCGAGCCAGAAAGGCCCGCATCACGGCTTCCTTCTCTCCCGACGACAACTGACCGTGGAGGAGACCGACCCTGCGCTCCGGGAAAACCTTCTCGGACAGCCGGCGATGTTCCTCCGTGGCAGATCGTAGATCGACCTTGTCCGACTCGTCTACCAGGGGATAGACCAGGTACGCCTGTCGTCCCCGTTCCATCTCCTCTTCCAGGAGCGCATAGACGTCCCGCCGTCTGCCCGGGGGAAGGACCATCGTTTCCACGGGCTTTCTCCCCGGGGGAAGCTCGTCCAGGATGCTCAGATCCAGGTCTCCGTAGAGGGCCATGGCCATGGACCGTGGGATAGGGGTGGCTGACATGACCAGGATGTCCGGCCGGCTCTCCTGCTCTCCCAGCACCATTCGCTGTCGAACGCCGAATCGATGCTGCTCGTCGACCACCACCAGCCCGAGGCGGAAAAAGTCCACTCCCTCCTGAATCAGCGCGTGGGTTCCTACAACCACCCGGGCGGACCCGCCGGCCAGGGCCTCCAGCGCTCTGTTACGGTCTGCGGTTTTCAAGCTCCCCGTCAACAGCAAGGTCCCGACACCGAGAGGATCCAACATCTCCCCGATCCGTCGGGCATGCTGCTCCGCCAGGATCTCCGTAGGGGCCATGAGAGCAGCCTGGTATCCACCCTCCAAGGCCAGGAGAATGGCAAAGAGCGCCACGACCGTCTTCCCCGATCCGACATCCCCTTGAAGGAGCCGGTTCATCCTCCGGGGTGAGGCCATATCGGCAAAAATCTCACGCAACACCCTGGCCTGGGCTTCGGTGAGCTCGAACGGAAGGGAAGAGTGGAGGGGTTTGATGAGCTCGTTCGTTCGCTGAAAGGCAATGCCGGGCTGAGCCTCCGTCTGCTGATAGCGGACCTGGGCCTGGACCAACTGGAGGAAGAAAAGTTCGTCGAAGGCCAGCCGTTGCCGCCCCAACTCCACCTGGCCCAGGGTGCCGGGGCGATGGAGAGCCTCCAGGGCCTCGCCCAGGGGGATCAGGCCAAGGGTTTCCCGTTCCTCCGGACCCAGGTACTCCTCGGTTTCCACCTCCTCCAGGAGCCAGTCCAGATTCCGGCTGAAGACACGCCGGAGGACCCACTGAGGGATGTCCTCACTGGCCGGGTAGGACACGAATATCGTGCCTTGGGCGGCGTCTTCCTCTTCATCCTCCCTCGCCAGAAGGGTGAACTCCCGAGGTTGAAGTTGTCGGCCGTGGAAGAACTTTACCGGCCCGGTAACCAGGATGAGGTCCCCTTCCCGAATTCTCCGCTCCAGCCAGGGCTGGCCCGGCCAAGCACAGGTGATCATTCCGCTCTCGTCCTGGAGCACGGCCTGGAAGATTCTGAGGCCTGAACGGGTGGGAATGATCCCTTTGGTTCGCACCCGACCCACAGCTGTCGCGTCCATCCCGACGTCGAGCGTACCGACGGGTTGGATCGTAGAAGCGTCGTCGTAGCGCCGGGGCACGTGGTAGAGGAGATCCCGGGCTGTGATGATCCCCATGCGGCGGAAGGCCTCTGACCTTTTGGGGCCCACGCCCTTCAGAAATTGGACGGGTTTGTTCAGCTGGGAAAAGTCCGGAGCCATCAGTCGCCCTCGAACACGCCTTTCACGAACTCCTCAGGATCGAAGACCTCCAGGTCGTCCAACCCCTCTCCGGTGCCCACCAGTTTGACCGGGAGCCCGAACTCCTCCTGAAGGCTCACCACGATCCCACCTTTGGCCGTGCTGTCCAGCTTCGCCAGGATGATTCCCGAAAGGTCGATGAACCGGGTGAAGGCCTCCACCTGTGCCCGCGCGTTCTGGCCAACGGTGGCATCCAGGACGATGAGGCTTTCGTGGGGGGCCCCCGGAAGCTTCTTTTGCACCACCCGATGGACCTTTTGCAGCTCCTCCATGAGGTTCTTTTGCGTGTGGAGACGGCCCGCGGTATCCACCAGGAGCACGTCCACCTCCCGGGACTGAGCTGCCTCGATGGCATCGAAAGCAACGGCGGCGGGGTCACCCCCTTTCTGGCCACCGACGAACTCCGCCCCCACCCTTTCGGCCCAAACCGCCAACTGCTCCACGGCGCCAGCCCGATAGGTGTCCGCCGCCGCAACCAGCACCGACTGCCCCTCCTGTCGGAGCCGGTAGGCCAACTTCGCGATAGAGGTTGTCTTCCCGACCCCATTGACACCACAGATGAGATAGGTGGTGGGCCCCGAGTCCGCTGCCTCGAGGTAGGCCGTGGAGGCTGGACGAAGGATCTCAGCCAATTCCTCCTCCAGGGCGCCCCGGAGGCCGTCCCGGCCTCTGACCTTGCCCTTTCGAGCCAGCTCTTCCACACGATCCACAAGACGCAGGGTGGCCTGAACGCCGAAGTCCGCACCCAGGAGCTTCTCTTCCAGAGACTCCAGGGTTTCGTTGTCCATGCCGCCCACCACCACCCTCACATCGGTAAGGGCAAGCTTCACAACGCGACCCCAGAGGGAGGTCTTCTTTTCGGATCGGGTTCGGAAAAGTCGAGCCATGGTTACCGGAGTTCCAACCGTTCAGGAGAAAGACGGAAAAATTCCAACCAGCCCCCCTCCTCTTCCCTGACCGAAAGAGGAAGGGGGCTCGCCGGAAGCGAGCCCCCTCACTGTTGCCGAATGGTCCCCCGCGGTCAATCCCTTGAAGGGCCGTTTGATCTCCTCAATCTCCTCCGGGGGTGCCTCGTTGCTCTGACACGCTGTCCGGGCTTTGCAGCTCCGGGCTCTGTTCAGCCATCCTGAGAAGAGGGATGGGTGGACCGTCGAGGGTCGAGAGGAGAGTCAGCCGCTCGATGGATTCCAGAGCCCACCTGGCCCAGGCCGAAGTGGGTACCGGGTCGCCGGGGGGAAGGACGAGCCGGAGGGGATTCAGCGGGCTGCCGTCCCGCATCCGCATCTCGTAGTGGACGTGGGGACCCGTAGCCCCCCCTGTGGCCCCGACCCGGCCGATGATCTGGCCTTGCCTCACGCGAGTGCCAGGGCGAATGCCCTGGCCGAAGGCGCTCATATGCCCGTACCGGGTTACCCATCCGTTGGGGTGTTGAATCTCCACCAACCTGCCCAGTTCACCTCTCCAATCGGCGAAGATGACCACCCCGTCCCCGGTGGCCATGATGGGTGTCCCGGTGGCTGCGGCGTAGTCTACGCCCCTGTGGGGGCGCCGGATGTTGTGGATGGGGTGGAGCCGGCTGTCGGAGTAGACAGAGGAAATCCGCCCGAGCTCCAGGGGTTTGGTGAGGAAGGCCCGGCGCACCGATTTCCCATCCTCGTCGTAAAAAGTACCGTCACCATCGTCGTTGGGATCGAACCATATGGCCCGATAAGGCATGCCCTGATTCACATACTCCGCCGCCAGGATGTGGCCGGATCGCATGCTCCCATCGGGTCGAACCTCCCGCTCATAGACCAGGCGGTATGTGTCCCCGGCCCTGACCTGGCGGCTGAAGTCGATCTGCCATTGGAAGACCCGGTCCATCCAGGTCACCACCTCTATCCGGTCGTCCTCGGGCACCGCCGACAGAAGGGGGTTTTCCAGCACGGCGAACCAGAGGAGGTTCTCCACCTCCCCGGAGATGAAGAGGGTGTCGACCCAGATGGGGGTATGGATCATCCCGGACGCCCAGCCCGCCGCGTCCCGGGAGAGGCGGACCGTCTGATCTTTGTTCAGTGCTACGTCCACGCCCCTGAGCAGGTCCTGATCCCTGTACCAGCGGAGGGTGATCCGACTCTCTTCCTGGAGGCTCCTCGGGCTCGCCTGCTCGCGAAATGCCATGAGGAGGGAATTCTGGTCAGACCACCCGATCTCCGCATCCGACAGGACTTCCCCCAGCGTCTCTCCCGGGCGGAGGCTCACCGTCTCGAGCCGTTCCGCCGGCGCGGCCACTACGGGATCCAGGGGCCCGACCTCGGGGGGTTGGGAGGCCAGAAGGCGCCCCGCCACGAAGACGATACCCAAGAGCCCCCCAAAGCCCACCAGAGCCAAGGGAGAGAAAAAGCGGGTTTTCGGGATCATTCACACCTCAGTCCATCTGCCGCCTTATGAAGGTCGGAATGTCGAGCTCTCGGATCTGCTCGGTGGTGATCACTCGCTCGGGAAACCGGTTCAGGGGCATCTCGATGGACTCGCTGCTCCCACC
>JASFVN010000224.1:0-7487 GCA_050049805.1 Gemmatimonadota bacterium | reverse complement strand
AAAGGACGAGCCTCACGACCCTGAAAAGCCCTAGGGGCCAGGTCGCATGGCAAAGAAAGATCGCCGTAAGCAGAACACCAACGAATCGAGGGCCGCTTCTTCCGAATCGAAAGACGGTGGGAGGCGTGCCGGAAAAGGATCGAGATCCGGGGGGAAGGGAAAGGAAAACCCACTGGTGGAGTGGACCAAGTCGCTGGTGGTCGCACTGGTTCTCTTCCTCTTTATCCGGAGCTTCCTGGTCCACACCTTCGTCATAATCTCCGGGTCCATGGAGGAAACTCTCCTGGTAGGGGACCTCCTTCTGGTGAACCGGGCCGCGGTGGGAAGCCCGGTGCCGGGCACCCCCTGGCGGATCCCGGGCTACTCGAAACTCGAGAGGGGAGACATTCTGGTCTTCGATCCTCCCCACGAAGACGACCTGAAGCTCGTGAAACGGCTCATGGGGCTTCCGGGGGACACCATCGAGATGAGAGACAAGGTGTACTATGTGAACGGTGAGTCTCTCGACGAGCCTTACGTTCAGCATACGGACACCAGGGATGACGCCCACCCCTGGATGCCCTGGCAGGAGGAGTACCTTCTTTCCGGATCATCCAACGGAACCTACTCCCCTACCCGGGACAATTGGGGCCCCCTGGTCATACCGGAAGATCGGTATTTCATGCTGGGTGACAACCGGGACACCAGCCTGGACAGTCGGTACTGGGGATTTCTCGAGGGTTGGCGCCTGGAAGGCAAGGCAGTCCTTGTCTACTTCTCCTACAACAAGCAGTCGCTGCGACCTTTCCCCTGGCTTCGGGAGATCCGGTGGGGTCGGATCGGAGATCGAGTTCGATAGTCCGGCGCAAAGGGCGTTGAGCAGGGAAAAGGGGCCGCGCAAAGGGAGCGGGCCCTCCTGGCTCAACGCCCTTCCAGCGAATTCGCTCTGAGTTGTCCGCAGGCGGCGTCGATATCCCGGCCTCTGGGCTCCCGTACGGCAACGGCCACTCCCCGCTCCTCCAAGACGGTACGGAAGAACTCCACCTGCTCCCTTGGGCTGGGCTCCCAGTCCTGGAAGGGAATGGGATTGTAGGGGATAAGGTTCACGAAGGCCTGGATGCCGAATGCCAGGTCGGCAAGTTGGGGTGCCAGGTGGGCGTGGTCGTTCACACCTCGTATCAAGGTGTACTCGAAAGTAATCCTCTTTCCCCCTGCGGCATTGAACTCTTTCAGGGCGGCGATGACCTCTGGCAGCGGATACCGGGCCTCCAGCGGTATCAGGGTCCTCCTGAGATCACTTTCCGGCGCGTGCAGCGAAAGGGCCAGCCGGAATTGTTCCGGCCGCTTGGCAAGCTCCAGAATGCCCGGTACCAGTCCAACGGTAGAGACGGTGATCCGGCGCGCACCCAGTCCGTAACCTCGGTTCAGTATGCTCAGGGCGGGGAAGAGGGCTCTCCGATTCGCCAGGGGCTCCCCCATTCCCATGAAGACCACGTTGCTGATTCGGCCCATCCCCTTGGCCTGGGCCCATCGCTGGGAAGCTCGGTACTGGGCCACGATTTCCGAAGCGGTCAGGTTTCTTCGAAGGCCGCCGAAACCTGTGGCGCAGAAGGTACAACCCATTCCACAGCCGGCCTGGGAAGAGATACATAGGGTCAGGCGGCCTTCAGAGGGGATGAGGACCGATTCCACCAGCTCCCCATCCCCCATCCGCCAGAGGTGCTTTACCGTCCCGTCTCCTGATTCTGCCACGGAGGCCGTCTCACCCTCGGAGATCTGAAAAGACTCGGCGAGGGCCTCTCGCTCTTCCTTCGGCAGATTGGTCATGTCCCCAAAATCCGGGACAAGACTTTCCAGGATCCAAGCCTTGACCTGATCGACACGGTATACCGGCTGGCCTCTCGCCGAGAAATGGGAAGCCAAGAGGGCCTCCAGCTCTTCGGGGGTGGAACCGAGGATGTCGATGCGGTCGGTCATGAGCGTCCTCGGGGGAATCGGACGGAGGCCTGAAAGTAGTGGGTTGCGCCGAATCCGTTGGCCAGGGACTCCCGAAGGACGGAGAGGGAATACCGACCGACGTCCGCTCCGATCATCCAGAGGGGAGTCCAGCCGTCCCGCTTTCCGATGTAGGAGAGTCCCATTCCCAGGTGAAACTGGTCCATCCAGGCTGCTCGCAGGGAAAACCTGTGATCTTCGGCTCGCAGATTCTTGTCCGTCTTGAGGCCGTATCCGATACGCACCGGTATCCTGGAGGACGCCAGGGCCGGTAGAGTCAGCTCGGTGCCCAGAAGGGTTTCAAGCTCCACCCCGACACCTCTGACCGTGAGACCCAGCCTCGGGGAAAGGGGCAGGTCGGTTGCTCGATGGTGGATTCCCAATTCCCCGCCCACCCTGGTCAGGGACTCCTTTCCCGCCGATCCACGCTGGAACCGGACACCCCCGCCGATCCCCGTCCGGGACCCGACGTTCTGGGCCACGGCGACCACCGCAACATCCTCCGAGACATGGATCTCTCCGATCTCCCGTTCCGGAGAGGTGGTAGTCCGGGGAATCCCGTCCACGCCCAGGTGCCAATAGCCGACGCCGATCCTGAAGCCCACGGGAAGTGCCGTCGCGCCCGCGAGCCCGACGCCCCCGATGCCCGTGGCATCCGGGCCGTCTACGTGGATGATCCAGACCTCTCGTTCGGTGCCGATCTCAGGGACCAGACTGCCTGGATTCCAGAATACGGATCCGGCTCCGGCAATCACCGCTTCCGGCTGGGGAGCGGATCGCAGGGGCCAGTCGAAGACCATCTGGCCTCCCGCGCCCATCGGCGCAAAGAGAACAGCCAAGGTGAGTATCGAGATGGGAATGGATCGATTCAACAGTCCCCCAGCCATTTCTTGTACCGGAAATCCGCCTCCGTTAACTTAGCGAGGCCGCCCCGGGATCGGTATGTGAGCCGTTCCCCCGGTACCGTGGGGCTTGCTGCCGAGAGGGCGGCGGCCCCTTTTTTTTTATTGGGTTCGATCAACGCGATCATCCCGTATTGTTGGACTCTCACAAGAAGCGAGATCTATGAAGTCCGGATCGCAGAAAGAGTTCGAGGGCACCGCCTACCGCACCCGCCTGATGGGTGGTGTCACCGGCGTCGACGCAGGCAGTCACCTGGTACTGTGTGGGTGGGTCCACAGGCGAAGGGATCTTGGTGGGCTCTATTTCATCGACCTTCGAGACCGCAGCGGTGTCTTTCAGGTTTCGGTCGGCCCGGATTGGACCGATGCCGAGTCCCTCGGACTGGCCCGGGACCTGGGGGCCGAGGATGTAGTGGAGGTAGAGGGTGAGGTGGTACTGAGGCCTCCGGAAGCCCAGAATCCCGAGATGGCCACCGGGGAGGTTGAGCTCAAAGCTGCCACGGTCCGCCTTCTCAACAAGGCGGTGACTCCTGCGATCCCGGTGTTCCGCTCTCCGGAAGAGGAGTTGCCTTCCGAGGACCTTCGTCTCCGGCATCGGGTGCTGGATTTGCGGAGAGAAGAGATGCAGCGGAACCTGGAGCTTCGACACCGGTTGGTGCTGGGGGTCAGAAACTATATGCACGGCCTGGGTTTCGTAGAGGTGGAGACACCGATCCTCACCAAGCCCACTCCCGAGGGAGCTCGGGACTACCTGGTTCCGAGCCGGAATCACCCCGGGGAGTTCTTCGCGTTGCCCCAGAGCCCTCAGCTCTACAAACAGCTCCTTGTTACATCGGGCGTGGACCGGTATCTGCAAATCGCCCGATGCTTCAGGGACGAGGACTTGAGAGCGGACCGGCAGCCGGAGTTCACACAGATCGACGTGGAAGCTGCCTTCATTCAACCTTCCGATCTCTTTGGGTGGATCGAGGGCCTCATGGCCTCCCTGGCCAGCTTGGCTGGCCGAGCCGTGACGACACCCTTTCCGAAGATGACCTACCGGGAAGCGCTGGAATCGTACGGATCGGACCGCCCAGACCTCAGGTTTTCTCTGAAGATCCAGGACTGGTCGGAGGCGTTGAGGGGCCTGGACTTCCGTGTGATCCAGGGGGCCCTGGATGCGGGCGGGCGAGCGAGAGGATACCTCCTTGCGGGAGGGGCTTCCCTTTCCCGGCGGGAGATCGAGGGGTTGGAAGCCCTGGCGAAAAAGGCCGGAGCCCCGGGGCTTCTTTGGACCAAGCGAACCGAGGACGGCGGCTCCGGCCCCCTGGCCCGATTCATGGCGGAAGAGGACTTCGATGCTTTGGGCTTGAAGGCCGGCGACCTGGCCCTGGTGGCAGCGGGTCCCGACTCCATGACGTCTCCTGCCCTGGACGCCATCAGGGTCCCGGCCCTGACTGCCGTGGGGGTGGAGCCGGCGGAGGACGACGCCTGGCTCTGGGTGGTGGACTTTCCGATCTTCGATGTAGAGGAGGACGGCACCCTGACGCCTGCCCACCACCCCTTCGTCCACCCGCATCCGGAAGACGCGGACCTCCTGGAGGGGCAGCCGGAGAAGACTCGGGGCCAAGCCTACGACCTGGTGTTCAACGGCGTGGAGTTCGGCTCCGGGAGTATCCGGAATCACAGGCCGGAGGTCCAACGGACCATCTTACGGCACCTGGGTATGAGCGAGGAGGAGATCGACCACAAGTTTGGTTTCCTCCTGGAGGCGTTGACCCTGGGAGCTCCTCCACACGGAGGGATCGCCTTGGGCATGGACCGAATCGTGAAGGAGTTTCTTGATGCCCCCAGTCTCAGGGACGTCATCGCCTTTCCCAAGACCACCGCTGCCCGGGCTCTTTTCGAAGGGGCACCCATCCCGCTCTCCGACGAGGAGCTGCGGGAGCTTCACCTGAGGCGTTGGGACGAGACGACCTGACAACCATCGAGAGCCGCCCGGCGTCCGATCCAGATGGGGGCCGGAGGGAGGAACATGGCCGACAAGGACGGTACGATCCTGGAACATCGCCTGGACGCTGAGGGCGCGGATCAGCTCCTGCTGGCGGGCGTCAACGATGCCAATTTCCAGGAGCTGGCTCGGATCTTCGAGATCCGTGTGGTCCTGAGGGGGGATCTGGTAGTGCTGTCAGGAGATGTCGAATCCGTGGAACGGGCTATTCCGGTGGGGCTTCACCTCATCGAGCTCGCCCGCCTGAGAGTCCCCTTCGACGTAAGCGATATCTCCCGCTTCGCTGCGGAGTCCGATGCCCAGGGCCAGGTGGGCCTGGTGTCCCCCGAAGACGAGATACGAATTCTCCTGCCCGGTACACGGAAGGTCATCTCCCCAAAGACGGACGGGCAAAGACGTTACCTGGAGGCCATTGCCGAACGGGACGTCGTGATCAGCATCGGACCAGCCGGGACCGGGAAGACGTACCTGGCCGTTGCCATGGCGGTGGACGCCCTCTACAAGAAGCGGGTCAAGCGGATCATCCTGGCCCGGCCGGCGGTGGAGGCGGGGGAGAACCTCGGGTTTCTGCCGGGGGACATGCAGGAGAAGGTGGACCCCTACCTCAGGCCCCTCTACGACGCCCTGGAAGATATGATGCCGGTGGAACGCTTCAGGAAGGCTCTGGAGGCACGGACCATCGAGATCGCCCCGTTGGCCTACATGAGGGGCCGCACTCTCTCCGACGCTTTTGTGATCCTGGACGAGGCTCAGAACGCCACGTCCATCCAGATGAAAATGTTCTTGACCCGCCTGGGTCTAAACTCCAGGGTAGTAATCACCGGGGACAAAACCCAGATCGACCTCCCCCGCAGAGACGACTCTGGCCTCCTCCAGGTGGAGCGTATCCTGAGCGGGATCGATGGAATCGCCCTCGTCTACCTGACCGGCAGCGATGTCATCCGGCATCGCCTGGTCAAGGACATCATCCGGGCTTATGCCAAGGATGAAGGAGCCGAAGAAGGGTGAGCCGAAAAAAGAAGAAGGCCAAGACTCCGGAGATCTTTCAGACCCTGTCGGAGGCCCCCGACGGATCCGTCCCGAAGCGGATCGCCTATCATGGTGCCCGGGTCCTTCTGCTTGTGCTTCTGGCGGTGGGTGTCACTCTGCTCTTCCCCCCTGCAGTGAGGGAAGTGGTGGGCCTCCCGGAGGTGGGGGACTTCGCCTCCGAAGACGAGGTAGCAGAGGTGGATTTCGACATCCCCCGGGACTCGGCGGAGATCGCCAGGGCTCGTGCCAACGCGGAAGCGTCCGTCCCACCGGTATTTGATGAAACACCGGAAATCCAGGACAGCGTCGAGGCCGACCTGAACCGATTCTTCGATCGGATCGAGGAGGCTGCGGAGGCTGGTGGGCGGCCCGAGGTGGAGCAGGTTCTCCGCTTCGAGGGTCTGGAGTTCCTGGAACCTCAGGCCGAGTTCTTCCTCGATCCCAGGAGATTGGAAGATCTCCGGGAGGCCTGCCTTTCCGTCGTCCGTACTCTCGCTCCCAGCTTTCTGGGTTCGGAACATGCCGAGGAGGTGTCGGCCGCCGGAGCCATCACCATCAGAAGGCCGGACGGCAGCTATCAGACTCAGGATGCCAGCTATTTCCTGTGGGGACTTGCCTTCAACAACGAGGTGAGAGACGGGTTGGGCCCCGGCGAGGCCGATTTTCTTTCCATCGGAGGAGACCTCATCACCCACTTCTTCGATACTCCCATCTACGAGTTCGACGCCGGCCAGACGGAGACCTTCCGGGCCACGAGGCGCTCCGCCGTCTCTACCACTGAGGGAGATCCGGTGGCAGCCGGGGACGTCTTCATTCGACAGGGCGATCGCATCAGCGCACTGGACCTCAGGGCTCTCACGGAACATCGGAGGCTGCTGGAGGAGGCGGGCCTGAGCCAGGAACCGGGTCGGGACTGGCCCTCCACGTTTGGAAGCTTCTTCCTGAACCTCCTTTTGCTGGGGGTTTTCGGAGTCCTCCTCTTCTTCTTCCGCCCCGAAGTGTACCGCAGCTTCCGGTGGATCGTTCTCCTGGCTTTCTTGACAGGCGCCTACTTCCTGATGGCCTTTGGTATTTCGTGGCAGGGGTATCCCTGGCAACTACTCCCGGTGGCCTTCGTGGTCCTCCCCGTGGCCATCCTCTGGGACGGTAGGATGGCCCTCATCCTGGCTCTTGTCCTGGGCGTGCTGACGGGGGCTCAAGAGCCCTTCGGCTCCTTCCAGATCCTCGCCTTCACGGTCATGGGTGGTGCCGCAGCCGCACTCTCGGCCCGGGCGGTGCGACGCCGCTCCCAGACCTGGATTTTCATCGCCCTCATTACCCTCAGCTACGCCCTTGTTCTGACGGCTTTCGGGCTGAAAGGGGAGGCGGAGACCGGGAATGTATTTCTCTCCATGGTGTTCGCCGGCGCCAATGCCACCGTCAGCGCCATCCTGGCCATGGGATTCATGCCGGTCTTCGAGTGGTTCACCGGCATCACCACGGACCAGACTCTTCTGGAATGGGCCGATCCCAACCGGCCACTTCTCAAGAGCCTGTCCCTGGAGGCAAACGGGACCTACGCCCACACCATCAACGTAGCCAACCTCGCCGAG
>JASFVN010000025.1:0-28576 GCA_050049805.1 Gemmatimonadota bacterium | reverse complement strand
GTTCCACCCCCTGGAGAGCTACCGGGAATACTCCGTCGATGAGATGAAGGCCCGGGCCCCCCGGGTCCCGGATATCTCGAAGAAACCGTTGGGGGGGATCGCGACGTTCCTCTGAGATCGTCGGGAAGGGAGGAAGCATGGATCCCCGGGAAGTGCGAGGGAAATTCGGCGACGACTTCCTCGCCACGGAACGAACCTTCCGCATGGGCATCGACCGCAGGCTCGGGAGTCGCATTGCGGAGCGCTTCCCAGCCTCCAGGGTTCTGGAGACCTGCACCGGGGGAGGGTTTTGCACCATCGCACTGGCCCGGGTCGCTCAACATGTCGTATCCGTTGAGATTGATCCAGCGCATCAGGAGCAGGCCAGGGAGAATGTGGCCAGGGCAGGCCTGGCCCATAAGGTCTCCTTTGTTCTCGGCGACGCCTTGAACCACCAGCTTCTTACGAGCCACCTCCCCGTCGACGCGGCCTTCCTGGATCCGGACTGGGCCGTGACGGGGCCGGAGCACGTGTTTCGATTCCGGGAGTCCAACACGCGGCCTCCAGCCGACCTTCTCCTCCAGGAGACCTTCAAGCTGACCCGGAACGTAGCCCTCGTTCTTCCTCCGTTCATCGATCCGGTGGAGTACCAGGGCCTCCCTCCACATGAACGGCAGGAGATGTATCTGGAGGGGAGCCACGAGCTCACCTGTCTTTTCTTCGGGGAGCTGGCGAAGGTGGAGGAATTCACGGAGTGTCGGGTCGGATGAGGTCGGCTCCCTGGAACCACCGATCCAACCACTTCGATCGAGCTCCACACGTCTTTATGCAGAGGAGTGGAATTCCATGAAATTGACTGCGTTGCTCATGTGTCTGGCGGCGGTGGCGCCGGCCCAGGTTTTCGCCCAGGTAGCTCCGGCTGCCGATCCCGGCGATGTATCTACCCTGGATGGAATCATCAGGGCCTATTACGAGGTGGTTTCGGGTCCAGCTGGAGAGTCCCCTGACCGGGCCAGGGACAAGACCCTCCACCTCCCGGATGCCGTGGTGGGCGTGCCGGCCCGGGACGAGACGGGAGCTATAAGGATCAGCACCATGTCTCTGGACGGATACCACGATTCCTTCGGCGGGCCCCGAGCCGAGGGGTTCTACGAGCGGGAGATCCACCGGATCGTTCATCGGTTCGGGCATGTGGCGCACGTCATGAGCACGTACTCATCCTCCACCACTCCCGGCGGAGAACCCTTCGAACGTGGAATCAACAGCATCCAGTTGACCTGGGATGGCCAACGGTGGTGGATCGTGAGTTGGATCTTCGATTCGGAGGGCCCCGAGAATCCGATTCCTCCGGAGTTCCTGCCTGAGAAGGGGCTGTCAGGCTGACCACAGGGGCTGATGGCTGAACCGGGAGTGGGACCTTGAACGATTCCGAATTCCAGCTGGGTCAGGGGAGGTAGAACCATGTCGGAACGACCCGTCGCAATCATTACAGCAGCCAGTCAGGGTATGGGCGCCGCTATCGCTAGACGGTTGGCAGCCGATGGATACAGGACAGCCCTCATGAGCCGGTCTGAGGAGGTCCTCCGGTTGGCCGAGGAGCTGGATGGCCTGGGGTACAGAGGCTCGGTGACGGATCCAGACGACTTGGAGACCCTTGTGGGCAAGACGATGGAAACGTTCGGCCGAGTGGACGGAGTGGTGTGCAATACAGGACACCCACCCAAGGGGGATCTCCTGACCCTAACTGACGACGACTGGAGGGACGGCCTGGATATGGTCTTCCTGAACGTCGTTCGGATGGTGAGGCTCGTCACGCCGTACATGGAGAAGCAGGGCGGAGGGAGCATCGTTTCCATCTCCACCTTCGGAGCGGTGGAGCCGTCCCTGGAGTTTCCTGTTTCTTCCAGTTTGCGGGCCGGTCTGGCAGCGTTCATAAAACTCTATGCCGACCGGTACGGACCCTCGGGGATCCGAATGAACTGCGTCCTTCCTGGTTTTATCGACACCTACGACGTGGACGAGGAAATCCGGAGTCGAATCCCCCTGGGCCGGCCAGGGTTGGCGGAGGAGGTAGCAGGGACCGTGGCCTTCCTCCTGTCGGAGAGCGCCGGTTACGTGACGGGGCAGAGCATCAGGGTGGATGGAGGAATCACCCGGTCCACGTGAACCCCGGCCCGGCCCAATCTTGTTGGATGAACAAGGAGCGTCGATTAGGTGAAGACTTTTTTGAAGTGGGCCGTGGTCTTCGCGGTGGCTACCTTCGTCGACCTCCTGGCTCGGTTCGCCATCCCCTTCCAGATGACGAGAGTCCTGGCGGTGGAAGCCGTGCTCTTTCCCGCTGCCGCCGCGGCCTTCCTGGTCTTGATGAGAAAGGGCCCGTCGCAGACGGGGTTCCGCCGAAAGCTCCAGATCATCCTGATCGGAGGTTTCTTCTTGGCCGGGCTCCGCTCGGGTCTTTGGGCCGCCGGTATTCCCGTGGGGACGGTGAACCTCCTGGTCCTCGCCGCAGCTGTCCTCACCTGGGTGGCCTATCGCGTCCGAAAGGGGATGGCGGCCAACCAGGCAAAACCGCCTCACTCGTAACGCAACGCCTTCATGGGGTCCACCTTCGAGGCCCTCAGGGCTGGGAGATAACCGGCACCCAGGGCTACCACCGTGAGGATGAGGGCGCCCAAAAAGACGACCACCGGGTCGAATCCCTCCATCTCGAAGAGCAGACTCCGGGCTCCTCTTCCGAGGCCGAAGGCCGCGAGGATTCCGATGGCTCCTCCCACCGCCATCATCCAGGCCACCTGGCGGAGGATCATCCCCCTGACTGTGCCGCCGGCTGCTCCCAGCGCCATCCTGAGCCCGATCTCCCGGGTCCTCTGGGCCACGGAGTAGGAGAGGACCCCGTAAAGGCCGATGGCCGCCAGGATCGTGGCCAGAGCGGCAAAAGAGGACGACAAGGTGCTGATCATCCGGTCCAGGAAGATGTTCTCCCGAACCTGGGTCTCCAGGGTTTTTAGATCCTCCACCGGAAGATTCGGATCCAGACCAGCCACGACATCTCGGATCCCCTGCATCACGGGAGCCGGGTCCACCCCCGCTTTGAGGTAGAAGGTCATGGCCCCTATGCCGGTCTCCTGGCGATACGCGGTGTAGAAGAGCGGCGGCACTTCGTCTTTAACCTCGGAGTATTTCGCGTCCTCCACCAGCCCCACGATCTCGATGTCCAGGTCATCTCTGAGGCCTCCGATGGCCATTCTTTTTCCCACGGCCGACCGGGGATCCAATCCGAACTTCCGGGCGAAGGCCTCGTTGATCACCGCCACCGTCGCCTCTTCCCCCACGTCGCCCTCTGTGAATTCCCGGCCGGCAAGGATACTCGTCCCCAGGAGTCGGAAAAAACCCGGCCCGATCTTGTTGGTCCGGGAGTTCACGTCGGTGTCGGGCCCCGCTTCGAATCCCTCCACGGAGACGCTCTGGCCCCAGTTGCTGCCATCCAGGAGGGGAACGATGGCCGTGGACACTGCGTTCACGCCCGGAATGGCGGCAAGCTCGGCTTCGGCTTGGACGAACAAATCCTTCGCCCTATCGAACTCGTACCCGTTGAGCTCGGGGGAGATGGCGAAGGTCACGATGTTTTCCGGAGACAGCCCGAGGTCGATTCGGCTGACGTTGTTGAGGCTCTTGATGAAGAGGCCGGCAGAGACCAGGAGGGCCATGGAAAGGGTGATCTGGGCCGTGACCAGGCTCGATCGAAACCTTTTGGCCGATTTTGAGCCGCCCGGTTGGCCGGAGCTTCCCTTGAGTACCGTCACCAGATCTGGGCGCGTGCTATGGAATGCAGGGTAAAGCCCGAACACGATCCCGGTGGCGAGGGCCACGCATCCGGTGAATACCATGACCTGAGGGCTGAGCCCCCCTGAGATCGTTGCTTGCGTCTCCGGGGGGAGGATGGATTGGATGAAGCGCAGCGTCCACGAGGCCACGAACAGACTGGCGATCCCCCCCAAGCCAGCCAGAAGGAAGGACTCGGTGAGAAGCTGCCCCAGAAGGCGTTTGCGGCCGGCCCCCAGAGATGCCCGCATGGCCATCTCGGGCCCCCGGTTGGCCCCCCGGGCCAGGAGGAGGTTGGCGATGTTCGCGCAGGCTATGAGGAGAACGACAGCGGTGATGGAGATCAGGAGAATCAGTGGGGTCCGGGCTTCCGTGTGGAGTTGGCTCTGCCCCCTGGGCTCGGCTTCCACGGTGATCTGCTTTGCCAGGAAGCGTTCCATGGTCTGATCGCTCATTCCCGACTGCAGGGGTGCTTCAACCTCCGTGATGAGTCCACGATAAAGGGTGTTCAGTTCTGCCCTGGCCTGCTCCAGAGCCACCTCCCGGTTCAGCTTTCCGAAGAGATAGACCCAATACGCCCGGCGGTTCTCCAGGGGATTCCAACCGGGCATCATGACTTCCCTCATGGTTATGGGGACGTACACGTCGGGCTGGATACCCAGCGTCGTTCCCCTGAAGCCCTCCGGGGCGATTCCCAGGATGGTCAGGGGTTGCCCATTTACCTGAATCGTGCTGTTCAGTACGCCTGGGTCGGAGCCCAGCTGTCGTTCCCAATACTCATGGCTGAGGACGGCGACGAAGTGGGCGCCGGGAGTCTGATCGTCCGAAGGATCGAAGAGACGTCCCGCAGCAGGCTGTACCTCCAGGACCGGGAAGTAGGAGCCGGACACCAACATACCCCGACCGTTCCGGGTCTGGCCGGCAAAGGAGAGATTTGCGGCAAAAGAACAATGGGCCGCGATTCCGGTGAGTGAACTCTGAGAGCTCTCCAGGTCTCGGAACATCGGGTAACTGAACACGGCCTCGACGGTGCCCGCCGTGTTGTTGGATTGGGAACCTGGCTTGGGCCCCGGTGCCTCGAGGTTCACGAGTCGTTCGGGTTCCGGAACTGGAAGGGGGCGGATGAGCATTTCTTCCAGCAGGGAGAAGATGGCAGCATTTGCCCCGATCCCCAGAGCGAGGGAGAGGATGGCGACGCCGGATACGAACGGGGTCTTCAGGAGGGTGCGGAAGGCGGATTTCAGTCCAATCATGGGTTTGCTCTGTTCGCCAGCCAGGGGTACCGGCTTTCAATAGGAATCGTTCTTTCCTTCGACGCCCGTCGACTTTCGAAGGTTGGATCGGTGTCCCCTCTCCAAGGACGGAACTCGGAGTCGGGAAGATTCAATCAGGGTCGCCGAAGGGGATCCCAAGCGGCAAACAGCCACCGGGGGCAGGACCGGGAATCTGAATTCCTTGTGACTGCTGGAGATGCGCGCTATGTAGGGATGTGACGTTCACCCCAGGAGGGAATGAGCGCGAATCAGAGGAGGTTTCAGAGTGCTGTTTTTTCCCGAGGTCCGAGGAGTGAGTAGGTCCTCCAGTCTCGGCTTTCTTCTCTTTCTCTCCTTGCTGACACCGGCGGGGCTGCATTCACAGGGGCAGAGGACGGTGGGGGTGCACGTGGGTCGAGTTCGGGCCGAGCAGCTCTGGGAGGACCCGGTAGCCGGGACACGCTCTACCGGCTACACCGTTGGCATCCAGGTCGAGGTCGCCACGCCTTCCCCAGTCCTGTCGATTCGGGCTGGGGTCGCCTATGTGCAGCGGGGCAGTGGAGTCTGGGATCAAGAGCTGGATCCTGACCGGGCCCTCACGCGGAACGTGCGTAGCCATTTTCTCAGCCTGCCCGTTGAAGGAAAGCTGGACCTCGAGCTTGGCCCTCTCTCCGTTTACCTCTTCGGGGGCCCGGCCATCGAAATGCTCCTGAACACCCAGTGCAGTCAGGACCTCTGTCCAACGCTGGAGGATGAGCGCCCCATGGTCCTGGCCGCCAATATCGGAGGAGGGCTTTCCATTCCCATTCAAGAACGGCTGTGGGGTGACCTGGAGGCCCGTCTGAACGAGGGCCTCACGAGGACCTATTCGTCAGCGGGAGACGGACTGCGGTACCGCAGCTCAGAGATCCTTCTTCGGCTTCGTTTGCCGATCTGAACATGCGCAGAGTCATCTTTTCCGCCGCCATGAGCCTGGACGGCTTCATCGCCGGACCCGAGGGAGACTACGACTGGATTCCCGATGAACCCGGCATCGATTGGGCCGGATTCATGAGCCGCTTCGATACCGTCCTCATGGGAAGGAAGAGCTATGAGGAGACTCTTCGGCAACCCCCGTCAGAGGCTTTCTCGGCAATGTCCGTCATCGTGGCTTCCCGAACCCTCGATCCGTCAGCCCACCCGAAGGTCACCGTTCTCGGAGAAGATCTCCAGGGGTTTCTCGAAGATCTGAAAGGTCGCTCCGGGAAGGACATCTGGCTCTTCGGGGGAGGGGAGCTCTTCCGAACCATGCTGGACTTCGGGCTGGTCGACCAGGTGGAACTGGGGTTGGTCCCCGTGATTCTGGGGACCGGAATCTCCCTTCTCCCCCCCTGGAAAGGCCGGTCTCGACTGGCTCTCGACGCTACACGAGCCTATCCATCCGGTATTTTGCTGCTGTCCTATCAGGTCTTGAAGAATCCCGCGGAATGACAGGCATTGGCAGCGCCTCTGCCAATTCCGGTGGGTGGTTTGGCCTGATTTCAGGAGGCTTTCCAAGGCTCCTGTGAAGGCGGACGGACGTGGCGCTTTCCCTGCCGGAATAAGACAAGGTTCCCTCCGCCTCGACGCTTGCTGAGGAATATCCCGGTGATTCCCCTGATTTCGGGCCGGACCTCGGGACCGAAGCGAGGGTGGAAAGTATAGGAATATCAATCCGGTGCTGAAGTCTTGAGCCGGGAATCGTGGAACTTATTCTTCGATGACATATAGAAGTAGAAGCTGGATATTCTCGGCAGGAGAAAAGCACGAAGGAAACAGGTTGCGAGTCGGAAATATCACATGAAACGACCTCGGAATATGAGATATTCAATTCCGAAGACGATCGGACACACCGAAAACCAGCCGATCGAGGGTGTGATCTCGGTCTTTCTCAACCTGGTCCTGGATCTGCCTATCTGGAGAATCCCCTTGTGGGCTGGGCCTTTCTGGATTAGGTAATAGGGGTGGTTTCGGCCCCGCACCCGCCTTTCTGACACGCAGCAGGATCGATTTGCTTCGAAAGTTCCGAGGTCTTGTGTGGGACAGAGAAACCCGCTACCGATAAGCCAAGGGAAAAACCAGTGGATTCTGATGGCATGGCGTCGACGGGCTGTCCGCCCCTTTCGATCGTCCGGTGCCTTCGAGCGTAGAGTAGTTCGCAAGTACCCTATCCAACCAGGAGAGCCAGAATGAACAAGACGGAAATGGCGGAGAAGTTGGCGAAGCAGTGTGACCTGTCCAAAGCCAAGGCCCTCGAGGTCGTGAACTCGATCTTCGACACGGCCGCGGGTGGTGGGATCATCGCCGTGGAGCTGGACGCCGGTCGCAAGGTTGGTATCACCGGCTTCGGCACCTTCTCCACCAAGCACCGGGGTGCCCGGACCGGCCGGAACCCGGCCACGGGCCAGGAGATCACCCTGGCGCCGAAGACCTACCCGGTCTTCAAGGCCGGTAAGGGCCTGAAGGATCGCGTCTCCACCTGAGCGCGACGGTAGAGTGCGGCTGCTGGTCCCCGGGGGTTCAAAGCCCTGGGGGCCAGAGCCGGGAAACAGCAAAAGACCGAAATCCGGACTTGACACAGGAGGGAGCCTCTGCGAGGCTTGTGTCTGGACTGAAGCTAGTCTCGAGTCGGATTTCTCGAAGGTGAAGGCGGAGGTCTTCCAACGGAGACCCTCGCCTTTTTTCTGGTGGCTAGGTAGCCACCGACCCCGCGCGGGGTAGTCCGCGCACGAAAATGGTAGTCGGTCAGGTACGGGTCATCCGCACGCCGGCCATCGAAAAACAAGGGAGCGCGTTGATGCGTACCAAGGGAACAGTCAAGTGGTTCAATGATCAAAAAGGCTTTGGCTTTCTGACCCCTGAGGATGGAAGCCGCGATTGCTTCGTCCACCATTCGGCCATTCAGGCCGATGGGTTCCGGACGCTGCAAGAGGGAGCCGAGGTCGAGTTCGATATCGTCGAGGGCGCCAAAGGCCCCGCGGCGGAGAACGTGGTTCAGATCTCGTAACGTCGAGAACTGAGCTGGGAATGGGCGGGCCATGCCGATCGTTCGGTGTGGCCCGCTTTCCTTTCCAGGACCGTGTTCCGGACCCCTTTGAGGAGGGATCGATGTGGCAAGCGTAGTCCAAAGCCGGGGGGAGGAAGTCGCAAACAGCGTCAGCCACGGTGTCGGGTTTGCTCTTGCCGTAGCGGCCATCCCGCTCCTCATCGTCAGCGCAGTTCAACGGGGCGATGCCGGGGCGGTGGTTGGTGGCGCCATCTTCGGGGCCGCCATGGCCGGGCTCTACCTCACTTCCACCCTGTACCATGCCGTTCCGCACGGGCGGGCAAAGCGGCTTCTCAGGAAGCTGGACCATTCTGCCATTTTCCTCCTCATCGCCGGTACCTATACGCCCTTCACCCTGGGAGCTTTGGGTGGGGTTTGGGGGTGGTCCCTCTTCGGTGTGGTCTGGGGAATCGCCGCCATCGGCATCGGCCTCAAGCTCGTTGCCGGTCCGAAGCATCCACGGCTCTCCTCCGCCATGTACGTTGCCATGGGATGGCTGGTCCTGATCGCCATCCGACCCCTGTGGTTGAACGTCCCCGGGATGGGGATTCTCCTACTCGTTCTGGGTGGGCTGGCGTACACCCTGGGCGTGGGCTTCTACCTGGCCCCCAGACTCCGCTACGGCCACTTCATCTGGCACCTCTTCGTCCTGACGGGTAGTACTTTTCACTTCTTCG
Source organism: Gemmatimonadota bacterium (assembly GCA_050049805.1). Taxonomy (GTDB): domain Bacteria; phylum Gemmatimonadota; class Gemmatimonadetes; order Longimicrobiales; family Gaopeijiaceae; genus JABDNZ01. Next base: position 19,781 of record JASFVN010000025.1, on the reverse strand, counting down.
CCGTTCTGAAGTACGCAGCCTGAATCGGCTCCCCAAAAACACTCAGGAAGGTCCACAATGGCCACATCGGACCCGTTCACCATTGCTGCCGTCCAGGCTCGTCCGGTATTCCTCGATCTGGAGGCGTCCATCGAGAAGGCATGCGGGCTGATTCGTGAAGCGGGGGGGAAGGGTGCTAGCGTGGCGGTTTTCCCGGAGGCTTTCCTCCCCGGGTACCCCATCTGGGTCTGGTTCATCCCCTCGGGCCATACCCGTCCTTTGAGGGCCCTCTACTCCGAGCTCCACGCCAATTCGGTTTCCATTCCCGGGGAGCACACGGACCGACTGTGTGAGGCAGCGGCCGAAGCGGGCACGGCCGTGGTGATGGGCCTCAACGAGAGGAATAGCGAGGCGAGCGATTCCACCCTCTACAACACAATCCTATTCATCGGCCCCGATGGCTTGTTTCTCGGCAGGCACAGAAAGCTGGTCCCCACGGCTGGGGAAAGGCTGGTGTGGGGGCAGGGAGACGGGAGTGACCTCGAGGTTTATGGGCTTCCCTTCGGGCGACTCGGTGGTTTGATCTGCTGGGAAAACTATATGCCCCTGGCCCGGTATTCCCTGGCGGCGAGGGGAGAACAGATTCATGCGGCGCCCACCTGGGACCGGGGGGAGCCCTGGCTTTCCACCATGCGGCACATTGCCAAGGAAGGTCGCACGTTTGTTTTGGGTGTCTGTCAACCGTTTCACAAGGACCACATTCCGGATCGGCTGGAGTTCAAGGAGACCTACCTCGGGGAGGTGGACGGTTGGCTGAACCCCGGGCATTCGATCATCGTAGATCCGGACGGGAAAGTGGTGGCTGGACCAGCGGAGGAGGAGGAAACCATGCTTCTCGCGGAGGTGACTCCCGCTGATCTCGTGGGGCCCCGGTGGCAGCTCGACGTGGCTGGGCACTACGGGCGTCCAGACGTGTTCGAGCTGGTGGTCCACAGGCGACCTACCACCTTCATGCGGACCGTGGTGGAGGACCTCGCGGACGATAAGGAAGAGCCTGACCTGTAGCTGACCTATAGAGGTTTACAAAACTCTGACTTGAGTTGGCAGAGGCCTAGCCTTAGCTAGAGGGATGCCGCTCCTCCCGCCTGGCCCCGTGACTCGGACCACGATCCGCACGACCCTCCTTTCCTGGGTGGTCCTTCGGGCGTTTGTCGGATTCGCGACGGTGGTGCTCGGGGACTCCGTCGGATTTGCCGTTGCCGGGCTTTCCTTGGTCCTCGGAGCATCCATTCTCCTCATCCTAGGTGTGGCGGCCATCGCCGTGATTGACATATCGGTGGCGAGGGAACGCCTATTTCTGGCCAACCTGGGAGTGAGCCGCCGGACGATTGCCGGCATCTCTTTCGGGGTGGCCACCGCTTTGGAGTTCATGGCGTATCTGGCTCTATCCGCCCTCGGGGCAGGGGGCGCCTGACCATGGATCCCCTTTTCGTCGCCGAGTCCATGGGAGTCTCCTTCGTGGGGAGAGCCGTCCTCAAATCGGCCAGCGTCTGGGCCTACCCGGGAAAGGTGACCGTGCTTCTTGGTAGGAACGGGAGTGGGAAGACGACTCTCTTCAAGGCGGCTTTGGGCCTGGTGAGCAGGGAGTTCGGAACGGTCCGATTGCATGGCCAAAGTCACCTGAAACCGAAACTCCATCAGCTTGCCGGCGAGGGTCTGTTCTATCTTCCTGATCGGGGTCTTCTATCGAGACGACGGACTCTGGGGAAGCACCTCTCCCTCATTCGCCAGCGGTTTCCGCAGGACTATTCCGAAGGGCTCCCGGAGGGATTGGATGCCGATCCGCTGATGCAGAAATCCGTGTGGGAGATGTCCGGTGGGGAAGAACGGAGGGCTGAGGTCGCCCTGGCCTGGGCCCGGCAGCCCTCCTGCCTTCTGGCGGACGAGCCGTTGGCAGGCATCTCCCCCAAGGACCAGGAGATCGTGGGCTCCATTCTTCGCGCTCTTGCGGACAACGGGTGCGCCGTGGTCTTGACGGGCCACGACGTAAGGCCCTTGATGGCCATCGCCGACAACATCGTCTGGATGGTTGCCGGGACCACCCACGGGATCGGAACTCCGGCCGAGGCCAGGGTTCACGAACAGTTCCGGAGGGAATACCTCGGGCCGGGTTATTGAGATCCGTGGATTGGCCCGGGGGCGGTTTTCCCTCAGCTGACGACGGTACCGTTCTCTTTTCGAAGGAGTCGTTTCATGCGTGGCAGGATCCGTTTTTCCACTCTGCTCCTCGCCGGAGCCCTCCCCCTCTTGGCCTTTTCCGGATTCAGGACCATGAACCCAGAAGCCCCGGACCGACAGCCCTCCCGTCTCGCCGTCCTCTGGACCAGCGGTGATCCGGAGGTGGCCACAAAGATGGCCTTCATGTATACCCTCAATGCCAAGCGGCAGGGATGGTTTGAGGAGGTCACCCTCATCGTGTGGGGCCCCTCCTCGAGGCTCCTCTCCGAGAACACGGAGCTCCAGGAGTCGGTGCGGGGCATGGCTGCCGAAGGAGTCGAGATCGTGGCCTGCAAAGCTTGTTCGGATAGCTACGGGGTCTCCGAGGCTCTGACGGCCATGGGAATCGATGTAAAGTACATGGGAGCGCCCCTGACGGAGATGCTAAAGGGGGACTGGAAGGTCATCACGCTCTGATTGGACCGGCCCGACCCGACGGGGCCTGCAGTTGCTCTACGGAGGCGCCCCCGACACTTTGGTGCGGTTGTTTGCCCTCCATGGGAAGGGCCCGGGACCACTCGGCGACCTGAAAAGGAGCCATACGTGCAACTTCATACCAAGATCCTGATCGGACTCATCCTCGGTGCCATCGTAGGCGCCATAGCGGAGATGGCGGGCTTCGGCGATGTCTTCGTACGGCTCGAGCCCCTTGGACAGGCCTTCATCCGCCTCCTCATCATGATCGTGATTCCTCTGGTCATGGCCTCCCTCATCATCGGGACGGCCAGCCTCGGGGACCTGAAGAAGCTGGGGAGGATCGGGATCAAGACCATCGGATACTACCTGGTGGCGACGGCCCTGGCCGTAGCCATGGGGCTGGCCGTGGCGGGTGCCGTGCGGCCGGGATCCGGCCTGGACGAGGACGTGAAGACCCAGCTCCTGGCAGACTACGCGGGAACGAACCAGGAGCGCCTGGAATCCATGCAGGAGGCCCCTGGTCTTCAGGACATCCTCTTCAACATCATCCCCCGGAACCCCATCGCGTCCATGGCCAACATGGACATGCTCCAGATCATCTTCTTCTCTCTTTTCTTCGGGATCGCCCTCACCGTACTTGCCGAGGAGAAACGAAAACCCCTCATCAATGTCCTCGAGTCGGTGAACGACGCCATGGTGGTCATTGTGGAAATGATCATGAAGATCGCACCCTATGGCGTCTTCATTCTCATCGCCGCCGTGGCGGGGCGTTTCGGGTATCAGGTGATCCTCTCCCTCCTCCAATACGTCCTGGTTGGAGTGGGAACCATGATCCTCTTCACCATCACCTTCTATCCCATCACCCTCCGTTTCTTCTCCGGCATGAACCCGATCCTCTTCTTCAAGCGGTTCTATGAGGTGATGGTCTTCGCCTTCTCCACCTCATCCAGCAACGCGGCTCTGCCAATCAACCTGAGGATTACGGAAAACGACTTGGGCGTGTCCCGGGACGTGGCTTCCTTCGTGCTTCCCCTGGGTGCCACCGTGAACATGAACGGAACCGGGATCTACCACGGGGTGAGCACCATCTTCATTGCTCAGGTCTACGGCATCACCCTCACCCCGGGTCAGTTGGTCATCGTGGTGATCACCGCGACGCTGGCTTCCATCGGGGCCGCCGGTGTTCCGGGTATCGGGTTCATTACCCTGGCCATCGTCCTGGAAGCTCTCGGTATCCCGTTGGAGGGCCTGGCCCTGGTGCTTGGCGTGGAGCGGATCCTTGATATGACCCGAACGGCGGTGAACGTGACAGGGGATTCGGCCGCGGCGGTCTGGGTGGCCAAGACCGAGGGCGAGCTGAATATCCCGCAGAAGGACACCTGGTAGAAGAGCGAGGCGTCTTCTTCTTCAGGGCTCCCGCGGATGGCGGGGCGAAGAGGAGGCCCCGGGAATCGAAATCCCGGGGCCTCGTCGATTTCGTGGACGTGGAACCGTTGCCCGGCCCCCTAGACCGGGGCTGCGGCGCCGGCCGGCCTTTTCGGCTTCAGCACGTCCTCCCCATCCAGCTTTGCCACGATGACAGCCCCGCAGGAGTCGCTGAGAATGTTCACCATGGTCCGGAACATGTCCAACACCCGATCCACGGCGAGAATGACGCCCACTCCCTCCAGGGGAAGCCCTACGGCTCCCAGGATGATGGACATCATGACCAGGCCCGACATGGGGATGGAGGCGGCTCCGATGGAGGCCAGGAGGGCAGTAATGACGATGATGAGCTGTTGGTCGAAGCCCAGGGTGAACCCGTAGATCTGGGCGATGAAAATCACCGCCACGCACTCGTACAGAGCCGTGCCGTCCATATTCACCGTGGCGCCGATGGGGAGGACGAAAGAGGAGATCTTCTCCGACACCCCCGAGTTCTCCGTAACGGCTTTCATGGTGAGGGGGAGGGTGACGATGGTGGATCCGGTGGAAAATCCCGTAATCAGAGCCGGAGGCATCCCCAGGAAGTGCCGGAAAGGGTTCCTTCGGGTGACCAGATAGACCAGGAGGGGGAGGGTGACGACGGCGTGGATCAGTAGCCCGATCAGGACCACCACGAAGTAGAACCCCAACGAGCGGAAGGCCTCGAAACCGGTGGTGGCCACGATGCGGGCGTTGATGCCGAAGACGCCCAGGGGAGCGGTCCATATGACGGCGTAGGTCAGCTTCATCATGGCCTTGAAGGCCCCCTGGAAGAAGTCACCCAGGTTCGACCGGTGGGGCTCGTCGAGTCGTGTGACGAAGTACCCGAAGAGGATGCAGAAGAAGATCACCGGGAGGACGGTACCCTCCGCCAGTGCCTGAAAAGGGTTTTCCGGGATGATGTTCAGGATGAGCTCCACCGGTCCCTGGGCGGCGGCGGGGATCTCCGTAATCTCCTCCTGGAACTCGATGGAAGATCCCACTCCCGGCCTGAACAGGTTCACGAGGGTCTGGCCAGTGAGGATGGCCAGCAGGCTGCTGGTGACGTAGTACCCGAAGGTCTTCGCCCCCAGGATCCCCAGGTCCCGGCGACCGCCGACGTTGATCACGGCGGCGGTCAACGATGTGATGACCAGGGGCATCACCGCCATCCTGAGGAGCCGGAGGAAGATGTCGGAGAGGGGCTGGGCGATGGGCACGATGGCCTCACCGAAGATTTGCCCAGCCACCATGCCTCCGAAGAGGCCCACGAAGATCCAGAAGGTCAGGGACCGATAGGGAATTTTCATAGGCAACGGGTACGCGTTTCAGTGCCTCCAGACAAGGGACCTCCCTCTGTCAGAGCTTGACCCCCGTTGCAGAGCCCCACTATCCTCGGCGTCGTGCCAGCGGCGGCTCTCCGGCCGCCGGTTGCCCTTGGTCGAACCCCAACGGACTGCTTTCCATGAAGCGAACCATCACCTGGGTCGTCGGCGGCCTCGCTCTGATCCTTCTCCTCTATCTCCGAAACAACACAGGAATCATCAGCCCGGTGCCGGGTGAGGAGGATTTCGGATTCTGGTCCATCGTTCCGGCGGCCCTGACCCTGGTCCTCTGCTTCTGGACCAAGGAAGTGATCTCCGCCCTCTTCATCGGGATCTCCGCCGGAGGGATCGTAAGCGGGAAGTTCAACATCATCGCGGAGTTCCTCCTGCCGGCCGTGGGCACTGAATCCTACGCCCAGATCCTTCTGGTCTATCTCTGGTGCCTCGGGGGGCTCATCGGGCTATGGACCCGGACCGGAGGGGCCCGCTACTTCGCCCACTGGGCCGGGGAGCGGATGGTCCGGGGCCGAAAGAGCGCGCGGCTCTTCGGGTGCATGATCGGGACCGTCTTCCACCAGGGCGGGACCATCAGCACCATTCTGGCCGGAAGCACGGTGAAGCCTGTGGCCGACGAGGCCAAGGTCTCCCATGAGGAGCTTTCGTACATCATCGACAGCACGGCCTCCCCCATCGCCACCGTGATTCCGTTCAACGTCTGGCCCGCCTACGTAGGCGGGCTGGTGGTGGGAACGATTCCCCTCTTCGCCACCATCGGGGATGCCACCTCGTTCTTCTACAGGGCCATCTTCTTCAATTTCTACGGGATCCTTGCGGTGGTCTTCACCTATACTTTCGCCCTGGACCTCAACCCCTTCGTGTTCGGAAAGATGAAGCGGGCCATTGAGCGAGTGAAGACCACAGGGGAGCTGGATGCCCCCGGCGTGCAAACCATGTCCAGCAAGGAACTGGAGGAGCTGAAGGTTCCCGAGGGCTATAAGACCACAAATTGGGATTTCTCCGTTCCCATCCTCACCCTCATCGGGATCGCGGTGGGCGGCCTGGTCCTGAACTACCGGGCCACCGGCACCGTGAGCGTTCCCATCAACGAGGCATTCGTTCTTTCCGTGCTTTCGGCCATGATCCTGGCCCTCATCAAGGGCATGAAGCTGACAGAGGTCATCGAGGGGTTTGTAGATGGGGTGAAAGGGGTGTCGTTGGGAGCCATTATTCTGGCTCTGGCGGTCACCCTGGGCACGGTGTCGGGATCCCTGGGTACAGCTGGCTTCCTGGTCCGGACCACATCGGAGATCATCCAACCGGCCCTCCTCCCGGCCATCTTCATGCTGATCTGCATGCTGATCGCCTTCTCGGTGGGCTCGTCCTGGGGTACCTATGCAGTGGTCTTCCCCATCGCCATGCCGCTGGCGTATGCGGTGAACCCGGACCCCTTCTACATCACGCTCTGTTTCGGGGCCGTCCTGGGAGGGGCGGTTTACGGGGACCAGTGTTCGCCCATCAGCGACACCACGATCCTCTCGAGTTTGGCTACCGGCTCGAACCACATGGACCACGTCACCACGCAGATGCCCATCGCGACTGTGGCGGCTGGGATCGGTGCGATCCTCTATACGATCATCGCGTTCATCGTGTTCTGAGGGCCGAAGGTGCTGGAGTCACCCTCTCCTCGCCTGCCGGTGTCAACCTGAACTTCATCGAGCCCGTCGGGAGCCTCCCGGGGGGCTCGGCCTTGCCAACGGGTCTGGCCTACCCCCCATTGCCTGAGTTCACCTGGTTGTAAGCCCCGAAAACCGAGCTTTCCCATGCGCATCCAACCGGTTTTTTCTCTCAGCCTCAGGGCCCTCCTCTTCCACTTCGCCTTCCTGGTCGTTCTGGGCGGGTTCCCCTCGATTGGCGAAGCCCAGGAACCCATGACGCCGGAGGCGTTCTTCGGATATCCCGTGGGTGCCGACTACCACCTGACGACCTACGAAAGAGCCATGGAGTGGTTCGACCACCTGGCCGAGTATTCCGGGGGTCGCATGAGGGTTCTGGACATGGGGGTGACGGGAATGGGGCGGCTCCACCGGTACGGCGTGATCTCTTCCGCCGAGAACATGGCCCGGCTGGAAGACTATAGGGAGACGGCCCAGCGCTTGAGCCTGGGGAGAGGCTTGAGCCCCGAGGAGGCTCAGGCGTTGGCGGTGGAAGGGAAGGGAATCGCGTGGATCGACGTGGGACTCCACGCCACCGAGGCGGCGCCCAGCGAGCACGCTCTGCAGCTGGCCTACGATCTGGTGGTGGATGAGGACCCTGGGACCCAGCGGATCAGGGATGAGCTCATAACCCTCCTGGTCTTCCCGAACCCGGACGGCATGACCATGGTGGCCGAGTGGTACATGGAGCACGTGGGTACCGAGTTCGAGCGGAGCCGGATGCCCTGGCTCTACAACCGTTACATCGGCCACGACAACAACCGGGACTCCTACAATGTCACGCAGGAGGAGGTCAGGAACGTCAGCCGCCTCCAGAACCAGGAGTGGTTTCCGAACGTCGTCTACAATCACCATCAGACGGCTCCCTTCCCGACCCGGATCTGGATTCCTCCCTACGGGGAGCCGGTGAACCCCAACAAGCCCGGGGAGGTGATTCGGTGGGAGAACCTCATCGGAGCCGCCATGGGGATGGCCTTCGATGCAGAGGGAAAGCCGGGTGCCGTGTCCAGGGTCAGCTTCGACGCCTGGTACCCGGGCTTCATGACCCAGGTGGTGACCCACCACAATATTCCTTCGATTCTGACGGAAACGGCTCTCTACTATCTGGCCACCCCCCACGAATACTCGTTGGAGGACATCCCGGAAGAGTGGAGGGACTTTCAGAAGTCGGCCTTCTACACCACGCCGTGGGAGGGCGGCTGGTGGCGGATCGGTGACGCCGTAGAGTACTGCCTCACGGCCTCCAAAGCCGTTCTCGATGTCGTGGCACGGTACCGGGAGGACATGCTTCTCTCCAAGTACCGACTGGCCCAGGCGAATATCGAGAGGTTCGAGGAGGAGCGTCCTTACGGGTGGGCTCTACCCCTGGACCAGGGCGATCCCATGGCGTTGATGGAGCTCGTGGACAAGATGGAGTTGCTGGGGATCGAGGTGTATCAGGCCGTGGAGCCGCTCAGCGCCGGAGGCCGGACCCTGCCGCAGGAGACCTTGGTGATCCCTACCAGCCAGCCCTTCGGCGGCTTCGTGAAAACCCTTTTCGAGCGGCAGGACTATCCGGACCTGAGAGAAAAGACCCACCTCTGGCAGGGAATCCCTCGCAGAGTCGACGTTGAGAGTGGACCCCTACGTCCCTACGACGTAGCAGGTTGGACCCTTCCTCTTCAGATGGGGCTTGAAGCCATTGAGCTATCATCCCCTGCCTCGGAGCTCTCCCTGCGCCCCTTCCAGGACATCTGGTCGGTAAACCCCTCCGACCGCATGGCCGACCGCATCTGGTACCTCTACCCTGGCGACGGCGGCGGCTGGCGAGCATTGAACGGACTCCTTGCCCGGGGGGTGCCCGTGGCCGTGGAGACCCGAGGGGAGGAAAGGTTCGTGGTTGAAACCGGCCACGGAGAGGATTTGAGAGAGGTGTTCCTGGCCATGGGCAGGGTAGCAAAAGCCGGAGCGGCGCTCAGCGGGTCCGCGGGCCCCACGGCTGACACCCGGCCCTTGAGCCCCTTCCGGGTGGCCCTCTACCGCCCCTGGCAGGGCAACATGGACGAGGGGTGGATTCGGTGGATCCTGGAGCACTACGGTTTCCCTTTCACCGAGCTCCGAAACGACCGGGTCCGAGCCGGTGCGTTGAAGGAGGACTTCGACGCCATCATTCTTCCCTCGGTAGGGGCTCGATCGCTCCTGGATGGGAACCGGGAAGGGTCCGTACCTGCGCAGTATGTGGGCGGAATCGGTGAGGAAGGCGTGGAAGCCCTGAAGATTTTTGCCAGGGAGGGCGGCACACTCCTTTTCCACGAAGGCTCGGCGGAGCTCGCCCTGGAGGCCTTCGACCTTCCCCTTCAGGAGGTTTCTGAGGAGAGCAGGGATGGGGGCTTCTACTCCGCCGGATCCATTCTGAGATTCTCCTGGAATCCCGATTCTCCCCTTACCAGGGGAATGGACCCCGAGGGAGTGGCGTTCGTCACTTCCAGGACCCAGATGTTCGAGGCCGCCGGAGGCACCGGAACCGTCGAGGGCGCCGAAACCGCCGGGGGCACAGAGGGCACCAGCCCAAGCGAGGGCCACGTTGGCACCCCCCGGGTTGTGGGGTCATTCCCGACCCAAGGGCCTCTGCTGTTGAGCGGCTATCTGGAAGGCGGGGAAGCCGTCGCAGGGAGGGCTCCGGTGGTAGAGGTGCCATACGGGGACGGACGCGTGATACTCGTGGGGTTCAGCCTCCATAACCGGGCCCAGATGGTGGCGAACTTCAAGGTCTTGTTCAATGCCATCGCAGGCGAGTGATGGATTCCTGCCGGGGAATGGCTTAGACTACCGCCGACCATTTTTTGTTCGCCCTGAGCCAGGGTTCCGGTGAGGCAATTCCGGACCGACACAGGTAACGAGTCCAGAGATACGACCGAGGTTGGGAGCTATGTACGATTTTCTGAAACGGCTGGGGATCGACGATATGAACCTGGGAGGGTTCGCCGGGGAGTGGGTCGGTTCGGGCCCGGTTCTGGATGTCTTCACCCCCATCGATGGAGCCAAGATCGCCTCCGTGCAGCAGGTCACCGAGGAGGAGTTCGATGCCATCGTCGAGAAGGCCCATGCCGCTTTTCTGGAGTGGCGGAAAATCCCTGCGCCGAAGCGGGGCGAAGTGGTGCGACAGCTCGGGAACGCACTGCGGGAAAAGAAGGATGACCTGGGGGCTCTGGTGACCCTCGAGATGGGGAAGATCATCGCCGAGGGTGAGGGTGAGGTCCAGGAGATGATCGACATCTGCGATTTCGCCGTGGGTCTCAGCAGGCAACTGTACGGTCTCACCATGCAGTCCGAGCGTCCAGACCATCACATGAGGGAGCAGTGGCATCCTCTTGGCGTCGTCGCGGTGATCTCGGCCTTCAATTTCCCCGTGGCGGTCTGGGCCTGGAACTCGGCCCTGGCAGCGGTTTGTGGAGACTCCACTCTCTGGAAGCCCGCCTCGAAAACCCCTCTTACGGCCATCGCTGTCACCAAGATCGCCGCCGAGGTGTGCCGGGCCAACGACGTGGATCCCGCCATCTTCTCCCTTTCGGTAGGGAAGGGTTCTACGGTGGGTGACCGGCTTCTCCACGATCGTCGGATCCCCCTCGTATCGGCCACCGGGAGCTGTGAAGTGGGCCGCCGGGTGGCCGAGGTGGTGGGCGGGCGTTTGGCCGGAACGATCCTGGAGTTGGGCGGAAACAACGCCATCATCGTGACTCCCTCCGCCAACATGGATCTGGTCCTTCCCACCATCCTGTTCGGCGCTGTGGGGACGGCGGGCCAGCGATGCACTTCCACCCGCAGGATCATCGTCCATGCTTCCATGAAGGAGCCGCTCCTGGAACGCCTGATCCCGGCCTACGAATCCATCCGCATCGGCGATCCCCTGGATCGGGATACGGTCATGGGTCCGGTGGTGAACGCCCAGACCGTAAAGGATGTGGAGAATGCCATGGCCAGGGTCCGGGAGGCCGGGGGAAAGATCCTCTATGGCGGAGAGCGGCTTGAAGGCGACAAGTATCCGGGTGGGCTCTACATGACGCCCTGCATCGCCGAAGTCCGAAACGAGTGGGAGATCGTTCAGGAGGAGACCTTCGCTCCCATTCTCTACATCATCTCCTACGGAAACCCCGAAGCTTCTCCGGCGGAGGCCGTGGACGAAATCGAGGAGGCCATCGCCATCCACAACGGCGTCCCCCAGGGCCTTTCATCCTCCATCTTCACCGAAAACTTCAGGGAGGCCGAGACCTTCCTTTCCCATCGGGGAAGTGACTGCGGGATCGCCAACGTGAACATCGGCACAAGCGGCGCCGAAATCGGCGGGGCCTTCGGGGGCGAGAAGGACACCGGCGGGGGGCGGGAATCAGGTTCCGATTCCTGGAAGACCTACATGCGCCGCCAGACCAACACCGTGAATTGGAGCACCGAACTGCCCCTGGCCCAGGGAATCAAGTTCGGCGGAGACTGAGCTTCGGGGCATCGGAGGTGCGGCGGACCTGAAGGGGTTCGCCGGGTCCCCTGAAAGAAAAGAGGCCCGCCCCGGCTGGGGTGGGCCTCTTCCGTCCAGTGGGGGGGCGGACCCTTCCGTTCATTGGGAGCCTCAACGCATGGAGACGAAGCTCTTTTCGATGAAGGCGCCCACGTTCAATTCCACCGTCGCGCCCCTGAATGGGTAGACGGTGGGCGAGAGGTAGGTCTGGGTCCCCCCGATGGGGTCCACCAGGAACTGAAGGCCGCCGGTCATGGAAACCCTTCTTGGATCGAGGGTGAATTCACGCATCCTCTTCCCACCGACGCTCCCCAGGCGAACGCTGGAGCCGCTGGCCACGACGTAGACGTTGACGTCCAGGAAGTTGTTGTTGTCCACCTCCAACTGGACCGGCCGGTCCACCACCGCCCGGAAGGGCGAGCCAGGCTCTTTTCGACTGCAGGAAGCCGCAGCAAGGGCCAGCAAAACGGCGGCCACAAAGACGGTGATTCGTTTTCCTTCCACGACGGGTACCAGAATCTTCCTTCCCCGAGGGTTCGTCTACGCGTCGCTCTTCTTCGCGTAGTATGCCATTGTGGCCAGGATGAGTCCAATGGTGGCTGCTGCCAGGAGCATGGAGGCCCAGTCCGGAATGTCTGGCGCGAATCCGGCGATGGGTTCGCCTCTTCTCACCGCCACCACCCAAACGGCCAGGACGACACCTGTCAAACCTCCACCTCCCACCAATCCTGAGCCAAACAAGACACCTTTTTCCCGGCGTTGTTCCTTGGTGGCCGGGTCCTGGTTCCTGCCCAGGTACCATCTCAAGAGCCCACCGAAGAAGACGGCGCCCATGGTGGACAGGGGCAGGTAAACGCCTACGGCGAATGCCAGGGTCGGAATCTTGAAGAGTGCCGCTACGCAGGCGATGCCTACGCCGATGAGAATCAGGGCCCAGGGGAGGCTCTGATCCAGCACGCCGTCGATAACCAACTTCATGAGTACGGCCTGGGGAGCAGGCAACTCCTCTCCCCCCAGCCCTCCGGGGGTTCCCTGGTTCAGGATGATGATGACCAGGCATACGAACCCCGCCGACGTGATGACACCGATGAGTTCCCCGATCTGCTGTTTGTAGGGTGTGGCGCCCAGGATGAATCCGGTCTTCAGGTCCTGGGAGGTGTCCCCGGCAATGGAGGCTGCGATGCATACGGCGGTTCCCACCATGAGAGCTGTGGCCTTCCCCACCATGTCCGTCCAGCCCATGAGGTAGAAGACCATGGATGTGCCCAGGAGGGTGGCGATGGTCATTCCTGAGGTGGGGTTCGACGTAACTCCCACAAGGCCGACGATCCGGGAGCTGACGGTGACGAAAAAGAAAGCGAAGATGCCGATGCACACGGCGGCCAGGGCCCTGGCAGGGAAGGACTCCAGGTAACCCAGGAGGCCGGGGGTCGCTGCCAGCACCAGGAGAATGATGCCCAGGAAGATGCCCACGGTCCGGAAGCTCAGGTCCTGGTCGGTTCTGTCCACGCTGGCCACCGCGTTCCCGACGCGCTGGGTGAGTTGCCCAAGGCCCAGCTTGAAGGACTCTATCATGGTGGGAATGGACTTGATCAGGGTGATGATACCCGCCGTGGCCACGGCACCGGCACCGATATACCGAATGTATCGGTCCCAGATCTGGCCCGAGGTCATATCTCTGATCAGGAGCTCGGTCTCGGGGAAGACCGGCGCGGTCTGACCCTGCCCCCACCAGTTTATGAGGGGGATGATGATGATGGACGAGAGGGCTCCTCCCGCCACCATGACCGTGGCGATACGGATTCCCAGGATGTAGCCGACGCCCAGCAGGGGGGCGTTCACCTTGGCGGAGATGCTGGCTTTGAAGGGAAGTCCGACTTCCCATGCCGATTTGACGAACTTGAATCCCTGGGTAATGAGCTGGAAGAGCATTCCCACGCCGATCCCCCAGAATACGCCATGAGCCTGCTTCCCCCCTCCCTCGGCGGCCACCAGGACCTCGGCGCATGCCATCCCCTCGGGGTAGGGCAGAGTCCCGTGCTCCCGCTTGATGAGATAGCGACGGAGAGGAATCATGAAGAGCACGCCGATGAGGCCACCGGCCATGGCCAGAAGAGTGATCTGGATCCAGGCCGGGTCCATACCCCAGATGAAGAGAGCTGGAATGGTGAACAGCACCCCGGAGGCCACTGACGAGCTGGCGGAGCCCACCGTCTGGGAGATGTTGGACTCGAGTATCGAATGTCCAGCGCCGGCCGCAGTGAAAATCCGGAAGGTCACCACTGTCAGCACTGCCACCGGTATGGACGTGCTGATGGTGAGGCCCGCCATGAGTCCCAGATAGGTGTTGGCCGCCCCGAAGATGACTCCAAGAATGATACCCGTGATCACCGCCTTCCAGGTGAACTCGGTGAGGCTTTCCCCGTAGGTGAGGGGCACGAAGGACTCGCCGTCCTTCAGCTCATATGCCGTGGTCGGGAGTTTCCGGGGGCCGGAGCCAGCTGATTGGGCGCTCATGGTCCTCGACGTGTAGGAGGTTTTTGTGGCCGGAGCTTTCCTGGGCGCTCCGGAATCCGGTAGAATGCATGGTACGGCCTCGATCCTGCAACGTCGAAGGCAGGGACCCTGGCATTCGGAACCATGGCAAAACGACCATGAATTCAGGCAATATCTTCGATATCAAACGCTTCGCCATCCATGATGGTCCTGGCCTTCGGACGACGGTCTTCCTGAAGGGATGCCCCCTCTCGTGCCTGGGCTGCCACAATCCCGAGGGACAGGGCAACGGACCGGAGCTCCTCTTTCGGCCGGACCGCTGTACCCTTTGTGGGGACTGCGTGCCCGCCTGCCCTCACGAGGCCATCAGCCTGGAACCAGGGGGCACGTCGGGGAGCCATGAGGGTGGAAGAGAGGATTCGAGAGAGATCGAGATCGACTGGGAGCGCTGTCGGTTGGATGGGGCTTGCGTCCGGGCCTGCCTCCCCGGGGCCCTGGAGTTGGTGGGGGAGTCGAAGAGCGTAGAGGAGGTCCTGACGATCCTGGAGGCCGACCGTATCTACTTCGATGAGTCCGGGGGCGGCGTCACCTTCTCAGGTGGAGAGCCCTTTTCCCAGGCCGACTTCCTTCGGGAGCTCTTGTTGGGGTGTGCCGGCCGGGAGCTTCCCGTGGTGCTGGACACGTGTGGTCACGCGGAGCCGGCCCTCTTTCGGGAGCTGGCGCCTCTGGCATCCCACCTCCTCTTCGACCTGAAGCTCATGGACGAAGAACGCCACGAACATTACACGGGGGTGCACAACCGCTGGATTCTGGAGAATCTCCGTTGGGCAGGGAAGCAGAGACGTCCCGGGCTCACCGTGCGCATCCCGTTGATCCCCGGTGTGAACGACGACGAGGAAAACCTCAGGGCCACAGCCCGGTTCGTAGCCGGGCTACCCAACAAGCCGCCGGTGGACCTGCTCCCCTATCATCGCCTGGGGGTAGACAAATATGGGCGGATGGGAAGGAGATACGGTTTGGGTGACGTGGCACCTCCTACGGAGGAGGCGGTATTTTCTGCGGTGGGACTTCTGGCAGAGGCCGGTCTGAGCGTTTCTGTGCGGGGAGAGAACCATGACCATGACTGAGCGAATCCGTCGGTTGCGGCAGGCGAGCCTTGATACGCCGGTGACCTTGTCGCCGGAACGGGGTCAGCTCATCACGGATTTTTATTCCAGGGAGCACGGGTTGGTGTCTGCGCCGGTGAAGAGAGCGCTGGCCTTCCGCTATATCCTGGAGAACAAAGAGATCTTCATCGGGGAAGGGGAGCTCATCGTCGGTGAGCGAGGGCCGGCACCGAAGGCCGCGTCCACCTATCCCGAGGTCTGCTGCCATTCCGAGGAAGACCTGGTAGCTCTGGATACCCGGGAAAAGATCTCGTTTGCGGTTTCGGAAAAAACCAAGGCGGTCTATCGAGATACCATAGCTCCGTTCTGGAGCGGCCGGACCCTTCGGGAGCTCATCATGCGGGAGATGACGCCGAAGTGGAGGGTGGCGTACCGCGCCGGGGTCTTCACCGAGTTCATGGAGCAGAGGGCCCCGGGGCATACGGTTCTGGATGACAAGATCTACCGGAAGGGGTTCCTGGACCTCATCGCCGAGATCCAGGATTCCATTGAGGGCCTGGACTTCCTGAACGACCCGGAGGCCTACGCCAAGCAAGAGGAATTGAAGGCCATGGAGATCGCCGCGGAGGCCCTCATCCTCTACGCCGGCCGGCACGCCATCCAAGCCCGGGATCTGGCCGAGTCCGAGGAAGACCCGGTCCGAAGAGAGGAGCTCCTCCGCATCGCCAGCGTCTGCGAGCACGTCCCCGCCCATCCTCCTAGGGACTTCTGGGAAGCCATTCAGGCGTACTGGTTCGTGCACGTGGGTGTCATTACCGAACTGAACACCTGGGACGCCTTCAATCCGGGCCATCTTGACCACCACTTGGAGCCTTTTTACCAAACTGGCCTGGCCGATGGATCCCTTTCCAGGGCCGAGGCGGAAGAGCTCCTCCAGTGCCTTTGGGTGAAGTTCAACAACCATCCGGCGCCGCCGAAGGTGGGAATCACCGCAGAAGAGAGTGCGACCTATACCGACTTCGCCCAGATCAACACCGGGGGCCTCCACCGTGACGGCTCCGACGCTGTGAGCGAGGTGACGTACCTGATCCTGGATGTCATCGAGGAGATGCGCCTCCTCCAGCCCAGCTCCTCGGTCCAGCTCAGCAGGAAGAATCCGGATCGATTCCTCAAACGGGCCGGGCGAATCATCGCCACTGGTTTCGGACAGCCGTCCATCTTCAACTCCGATCTCATCGTTCAGGAGCTGGTTCGACAGGGGAAGACGCTGCAGGACGCCAGGGAAGGGGGATCGTCCGGGTGTGTGGAAGTGGGGGCGTTTGGGAAGGAGAACTACAACCTCACCGGATACTTCAACCTTCCCAAGGTCCTCGAACTCACGTTGAACCGGGGGGAGGATCCTCGGACCGGCGAACGGGTTGGAATCGATACGGGCGACCCCCTCTCCTGGAGCACGTTCCCGGAGCTCATGGACGCTTTCCGGGCTCAGCTCGGCTTCCTCGTCGAGGTGAAGATCCGGGGCAATAACGTCATCGAGCGGCTCTGGGCGGAACACATCCCCACTCCCTTCCTCTCCCTCCTCATCGACGACTGCATCAGCTCGGGGAAGGACTACCATGACGGAGGGGCCCGCTATAACACCTCCTACATTCAGGGGGTGGGTCTGGGGACCGTCACCGACTCCCTCACGGCCCTCAAATATCATCTCTTCGACCAGCGGACCTTTTCTTCAGCGGAGCTGCTGGAGGCTCTGGCTTCGAATTTCCAGGGCGAGGAAAAGATCCGACTGACGTTGCTGGAGCGGACCCCGAAGTACGGCAACGACGACGACTACGCCGACGGCGTCATGAAGGAGGTTTTCGAGGCCTACTTCGAAGCCATAGACGGTCGCCCCAACACCAAAGGCGGCAGCTACCGCATCAACCTCCTGCCGACCACCGTCCACGTGTACTTCGGCTCCGTGGTAGAAGCCACCCCAGACGGACGAAGAGCCGGCACGCCTCTTTCAGAGGGGATATCGCCTGTCCAGGGGATGGACCGAAAGGGACCTACAGCGGTCCTGAAGTCCGCCGGGAAGATGGATCATGCTCGGACAGGAGGTACCCTCCTGAACCAGAAGCTGACTCCCGGGCTCCTGGACGGGGGAGGAGGGCTGGAGAAGTGGGTCCATCTCGTGCGGAGCTATTTCCGAATGGACGGCCACCATATTCAGTTCAACGTGGTGGACGCCGAGACCCTCAGGGCGGCCCAGAAAGAACCAGATCAGTACCGGGACCTCATCGTACGAGTGGCTGGATATTCCGACTATTTCTGTGATCTCGGGAAGACCCTTCAGGATGAGATCATCCAGCGAACGGAGCACAGGGAGTTTTAAGGGAGCCACGGTTTACATGAACGAAGCCACACGTGAAGGGACGCCCCGGGTGGAGTGGGGCCTGGTGATTCATGGCGGCGTCGGGGTCCTGCCCAGGGAGGACCTGACGCCGGAGCTGGAGGCGGCTTATCTGGAGGCCCTCCAAGCTTCGCTGAGGAGTGGGTTCGAGTCCATGCAGGCGGGTGGAGGTGCCGTGGCCGGGGTGGTCGAGGCCATCAAAGTCATGGAGGACTCCCCTCTCTTCAATGCGGGCCGGGGGTCCAACTTCACTGCTGATGGTGTCGTCTCCATGGACGCTTCCATCATGGTGGGTGATACGCTGGAGGCGGGGGCCGTTGCCGGAGTGAAGGACGTCAGGTACCCCATCCGGTTGGCCCAACACGTCATGGAAGAGTGCCCCCATGTGATGCTGGCCGGGGAAGGGGCCGAAGCCTTCGCTCGATCCGTGGGCATGGCATCGGAAACCCCCGAGTTCTTTTTCACGCAGCGCAGGTGGGACGACCTGCAGGCTGCCAAGGCTCGGGAAGAAAAGGGAGAGGGGCGGCCCAACACCGTGGATGTCGGGGACTCGGTGCCGAGCAGAGATCGGTCCGGGACGGTGGGCGCGGTGGCCCTTGACCAGACCGGAAAGCTGGTGGCCGGAACCTCTACGGGGGGCTCGGCCAACAAGAAGTGGGGCCGGATCGGAGATTCCCCTGTCATCGCCGCCGGGACCTATGCTGGATCCCATTGCGGCGTCTCCTGCACGGGCTGGGGGGAGTATTTCATACGCTACGCCGTGGCTCATGATATCCAGGCCCGTATGGCGTACAAGGGGTTGTCGCTCAGGGACGCTACTGCGGAAGTCGTGAAGGGGGAGTTGGAGCGTCTGCGGCGCGGTTTGGGAGGAGTGGTGGCCATGGACCGGAAGGGGTACGTGGAGATGTGCTTCAGCACACAGGGTATGTATCGAGGATGGGTGGATCAGGAGGGAGAAATTCGGGCGGCGATCTTCTGAGTTCCGGTGACAAAAAAGCTCATGAGGTTGGGGCGGGATGTCCCGAACGGATCCAACCTGGCGCCCATGGTTTTTCGACCCTCATGTTCTGGGAGCTCATCATGCCCCGTAATCTCTTTCGAGCCTTCTCTCTTTTCCTGCTCGCGGGGACGATGATGGTGTTCCCGGTGAAGCTGGGCGGCCAGGAGCCTACGCTGGCAACCGACCGCTGGAACCGGGCAGCTCTGGACTGGATCCAGGCATTGCAGAGCGGGTCCTTCGAGGAAGCAGGGGCCCGGGTGGATCCGGCGGTACCGGCCGGGGCCATGAGTCCTGAGCAGCTGGAGACCATCTGGACTCAGCTGGCGTCCCAGGTCGGCCCCCTCCAGTCCGTGAGCCCCGGGCAGGTGGCCGAAACCGGACCCTACCACATCGTCCGGCTCCGCGCCTCCTTCCAGGCCCAGGCCCTCATCATCCAAATCACCCTGACAGACGCCCTGGAGGTTTCCGGCCTCTACTTCCTCCCGGCGGAGCCGCCCCCTTATGAGCCTCCGGAGTACGTGGACCGGAGCGCCTTCGACGAGGTGGAGGTGAGCCTTGGAGCCGAGCCGTGGCTCCTTCCTGGTGTCCTCTCCCTCCCGAAGGTTCAGGGTCCGGTTCCCGGAGTGGTCCTTGTCCACGGCTCCGGGCCCAACGACCGGGATGAGACCGTCGGCGCAAGCCGCCCCTTTCGGGATCTGGCCTGGGGATTGGCCTCCCGAGGGATCGCCGTCTTGCGATACGATAAGCGCACGAAGGTTCACGCATCGAAGCTCTCGCCGGACATCGGCCTCGAAGACGAGGTCATCGATGACGCTTTGGCGGCCTTGTCCCTGATGAGAGGACGACCTGAGGTAGACGCAGAAAGGGTGTTCCTCCTGGGCCACTCCCTGGGAGGGATCCTCGCTCCTGAGATCGCCCGGAGAGACGGTTCCCTGGCGGGAGTCACGGTCCTGGCTGCTTCTGCCCGTCCCTTCCTCCAAGTCCTCAGGAGCCAACTGGAGTACGTCGCAAGTCTGGAGGTGGATCCCGATTCTGCGGGGAGGGCCCAGCTGGACTCGCTGCTGACCAGCGTGGAGAGGATGGAAGCCGGTGTGCTTCCCGACGACGAGGTGGTGTTGGGTGCCCCGGCACCCTATTGGCGCGAG
>JASFVN010000223.1:0-7611 GCA_050049805.1 Gemmatimonadota bacterium | reverse complement strand
GGACCCGCGAGGCACCGGTAAGGGACGTTCCCCTCGACGGTGGCTCCGGAGTCCGGGACCCAGGGCGCGGGGGGCAGTCTCAAGCGAGGCGTTCGCCCGGCCAATAGTCTGCCGAGGTACTCACGTAACCATAGGCTCCCCCGCTGAACCCGAAGAAGCGTCAGGCCGGCCCACGTAGACCCACGTGGTCGAGTCTCAGATAGAACCATGGTTCGCATCGTACGACCCATGCGCTTGCACACGTCCCCATGGATCCGGTTCCTGAATCGAGGAGAACGATGTCGAAGAAGACGGTTCGAAAAGACCCGGGAAGCCGAAAGGCCTCGCCTAAGAAAACCAAGGGGCTGATTGCCAAGGCCAAAAACGCTGGGCAATCAGAGCAGGAGGAGTGCGCCCTTGACAATCGCTCTCATAGAACGCCTGGCGCCCGACATGCGGGCCGCCGTCAATCCGGGTGGGCCACCTCCTTCGAACACGGGATCCTGTGCCCAACAGCGCACGAAGAGGCGGTTGAAGTCTCCTTCTATCAGCAACCCACCGAAGACCACGGCCCCGGCGGTTCCGCTCCTCACCGTGTCTGGCTGGGGTCCGTTCAGACGCCGGGGATCCCTCTGCCCCTTGCGCTCCCCTTTTTCAGAGGGGGCGTTACTGGAGAGCGCCGACAGCGGGGACCTTGGAACCGATCCTCCTAAGAACTTCCCTTGTTCCTGTACTTCTCAAGCAAAGCCTGGAACCTGGGATCGTTCCGGACGGGGTCATATGCCCAGTCCGTATCGACCGTGTTGGCGCTGATGTATGAAGGCCCTGCCAAGAGAGGCTCCAGCACCTCGATTGTCTGCTCCACCGCCCCGGCCTGGGCGAGGATCTGGGCTACGGCGTGCCCCATCTCAGCCCATTCAAAGGGGTAGCTCCTGTTGGCTTCAGCGAGGCGATTCGCGGCGCGGATGGCGTCGGCGGTTCTACCCAACCCGGCATAGGTGAAACCGAGCCCACCTTGGATTTTTGGATCGTCCGGGTGTTCCTTCTCGTAGGCTTCCAGGATCACTCGAGCCGAGTCGAAGGCGGCCGTAGCCGCCCCATCCTCCCCCTTCATCTTATGGGCCCAGCCCGATAATTCGGATTGCGCCCGGATTAGGTAGATGTCGTCTGGCCACCATCTGTTGGGGATTCCGCGCAGGAGGGCGAGTGCGCTGTCGGGCTCCCTCTCCAAGAGTCTCACCTGAACCTGGTATTCCAGGGGAACTCCCGGAGTGCGGCGAAGACCTTCCCGCAGGGTGTCCAGTTGTCCCTCCCATGCGAGGTGGATCATTCCCTTTGCGCGCGCCGCACCCCACCTTTCCGGCTCTAGAGACAGAGCCCGAGATTGTGCAATGGACGCCTCCGCGTAGTGGTGGGTAGCCCAGAGGGTCAAGCCCAGGATGTCGCCATGCCACGAAGCGCGATCTGGGTCCAAGTTGATCGCTTGTCTCGCCGAGGACAGTGCCTCCTCCCAATCTCCGAGTCGCCGATGGGCCATGGCAGCGTAATGGTGTGCTCTCGATTCGTTGGGCATCCCGTCCAGGCAACGGTTGAATTCCTCCAGGGCTTTCCAGTAATCCTTTGTGGCGTAGTAGAGGTACCCGATTGCGAATCGGGTTTGCGGGAGGTCCGGCTGAAGACGAAGGGCCTCCTCCGCGGCGGTCCTTTGAGCCGCCAATCGCGATTCGGAATGATCCGGGCCGAGGTAGTAGAACTCCCCGTGAAGTTGAGATAGCGTGGCATGGGCGAGAGCAAACGTGGGGTCCAGTCGGATCGCTTCTTCGAGAAAGTCGATAGCGGTGGCCAACGTGTCCCAGTTCACACCCACGCGATCCTGGACGGCTCGAGCCTTGAGATAGAACTGGTAGGCACCCTCGTTGTTGGTGGGGAGGGCTCCAATGCGCGCTTGCTCTTCGGGCGCGATCTCGATTTCGAGTTCTGATGCGATCCTTCTGGCCAGTTCGCTTTGCAGCAGAATGAAATTCTCAACCGCGTAGGGACTGTCGAACGGGCCTGACCACACATGCCTGTCGGTTCTCGCATCGATTAGCAGGACCGTGATCCGCACTTGGCCGCTTCCCACCCTGGCACTTCCCTCAAGAATGAAATCCACCCCACCCAGAGCCTCCGCAATCTCGGAGACAGGAGGCCTCTCCCCACGAACTCGATACCGCTCAACGGAAGACCGGGAGATAACCTCCAGGGAGGAGATCTGGGAAAGTCTGTCCATCAATTCCTCGTGCACGCCGTCTGCAAAGTAGGCATCCTCCGGGCTCGGGCTCAGATCATCAAGAGGGAGTAGGGCTATACGGACGGCGCTGTCATCTGGGGCCATAATGGCGTCCGTTCCAGTCGGCTTTCGGACTTCCCCCCAACTACTGAGTTTCGAGGCGGAGAACCCAGCGGCGAGTAGTAACACAAATAGAATCAGGAGTTCAGGGCTGCTCACACTCTGGCGTCCCTTCTCCCCGTGGTACCAGGCGAGGACAAGCGTGGCCAGAAAGCCAAACCCCAGGAGGAGAAGGATGACTCGTTGTGCCGCAGGGGAGAGGCCAAAGGGCTCGGCAAGAGCATCAAGCAACTGAACAGCCACAACGGCTCCAGCCCCGAAGGCCAAAGCCCATTGCACGACCTTCCGCTGTTTGAGTCGTTTTAGGAAAGAGGGGAAGGACATTTCGGTCTCCAGGCGGAAAGAGTCCCCTTGGTCCAAGCCCTGAAGTGAACATGCCTAGGGACACCACGGATCGGCAAGAAGAGGGGGGGGCAGACCTTGATCCGGATCTGCCAATTGATCTTCCGGCCTCTCCAGTAACGAACCATTTAGTTCCCGAGCGGGCCGTGCGCCGAGGTGCCGGATCCCTTCCCTCCATGACTCGCACGGCCAAGCTCCGCGAAGCGGCCCGGCCCGTGGTATTCAGGATACTGCCCAACAGCGTAAGAGCGAAAGCGAGATCTGAGGGCCGGAGCGGGAACTAGGCGTTACGAAGACTGCCGCAAACCTGAATCGGGCGTGGCGCTCACGTCTGCCGAGAAATCCAAGGAGTTCGATGGCGCCAGGCTAGCCCGCGGCCGCATAGCCACCCCCCAAGGCAAATAGGGAATACAACACTCCACATAACCACCAAATGGCTACGAAGCCGTGGTACTTTCGGTTTTCGGTGAAGAGCCCCGGGGCCATGAGGACAAACAACCAAAGCACTCGCATTGGGCCCGGGAATGGATGCTCTTTTAGAACACCATCAATCCAAAGCACGACCTGAGAGGCAATCAGAAGCCCGAAGAACAGGCGTTTCTGCGAGAAGAAATAGCGCGTGAAATCCTTGTCCTCCGGAAGGTCCGTCGGCATCAGGACCGAGCAGATGATGAAGAGGATTACGGAGTGCAGAACCAAGAAAGAGAAAAGAACGGGAGTCCATTCCTGCACCGTACCAAACCAGAAGGAAAACCACCAAAAGTAGGCAAGGTAAGCGAACGCCCAAATGGTCCATACAAGGTGAATCCAATCGTTCTTGTAACGGGTTCGCTGGACGAGGAGGCGTGCAACCCCGGAGAGAATGTGGGTCATCGCCAAGCCGACGATCACGGAGATCAGAACCGCCAGGTATTCGAACGTCGTCATCCGCAGTCTTCCGTCATGGATTGCTAGGGGTGCTTGTTCCGGTTCGAAGGAGTGATTCGCTCACCGACTCTTCGAGAGTCCTCTTCCGCAAGTTGTGCCTGTCACCTCTCGCGCCGCCAAGCAAGAGGCAGTCTCGTAACGAACTTTACCCTCTCATGCTCTCGTACATGACCCGCCCGATTGATCCATTCCGCTCTTTCAGGCCTTGGAGAAGGGAAAGTGGGGGAGGTCTCTAGCCAGGCCACTCCGAGAGTCCCAGCCTACTCAGGACAATCTCCCGCCACCTAGGGTCCTCGTGCATGGGCCTCACGAGGGGGTCGGCCAGTAGCATGGGAAGGTTCCGGCAGAAAGCGCCGTCAGGGCATTCGAGAATGAGTTCGATCACCTGATCCATGGCCTGGAAGAACCTGTCATCCTCACCCGACTGAGCCAGGGATCTGAGGAACATGTCTACATCGAGCCTGGCCTCGCCCTTCCACATCCACCTCCAGACTTCCTTCGGCGTCCCCGAGGCAATCGCCTCGAGAATCGAGTCGGGCGCCTCCAGGACCTCTGCGGCCTCCGAATATCGACCGGCACCTAAGAGGCAATCGGCAAGATTGCCCGCCCGAAACCCTCCATATTCCGGGAACTCCGCCTCATACCGCTCGTTGGCCGCAATGCATTCGTCGTACCGCTCGGCCACGTAGAGTATTCGAAGCTCCTGCCAAGCGATGATGGCCGAGAAGGGATCCAGCTCCCGGGCTCGCCGCATCCACTCCAACGCCTCCAATGGGCGTCCGCGACCGATCAACAGCTCCGCACCCCATGCGTGCGCCGTGGCGTAGCCGGGATTAAGTCGGACAGCGGTCCGGAAATGCTCTTCCGCCTGGTCCCATGCCTGCTCGTCGATGAGCTCGACATACGCGATCGCCGTATACGCCTCTGCCGAGCCCGGGTCCAGAGCCAGCGCCTCACGCGCGTACTCCTCGACATGGGCCAGCCCACCCTCAGCTCCCAGGGCATTCAAGCTCGCCATCCCTGCGTAGGCAGCCCCGTACTCCGGATCGATTTCGATGGCCTGCCGGAACTGTTCGGCGGCCCGCTCCAGCGCCCCCTCCGTACGTTCGTTCCAGAATGCCCGGCCCCGGAAGTACGCTTCCTGGGCCGCCGGGTTCACGCGCTGCTCAATCCGGAGCCGTGCCTCGTCCGCAGCACTGAGCTGGAGACGGATCTCCACCGCGATGTCCTGGGCCACGGCCTTCACCAGATCCAGAGCCTCTTCCCGAGCCCGGTCATAGACCTGAGCCCAGAGATGACCCTCTGTGGCCCCGGCAATGAGCTGGACGTTGATCCGGACACGATCCGTGGATGGTAGAATCGTGCCCTCGATGACGGCATCGACGTTCAGCTCCCGGGCGATCTCGGGGATGGGGAGGGGATTCTCTGCGTACTGAAGAACGGAGGTCCTGGAGATGACCTTGTCCAAGCCCTCCAAACCGGCCAGCTCAGTGATAATCTCGTCGTGGAGCCCTTGGGCCATCCATCGGTCGCTGGAGTCATCGGAAAGAGCCGTGAAAGGAAGGACGGCCAGACTCCGGACCTTGTGAGCATCACCATCACCGCCTCGGACCCAACCGGCCAACGCCCATACCCCCAGGGAAAGGATTGCTCCAAGGGCAAATACTAGAGTATAGCCCGCCATTCCTGGACGTGCGGGCGCGGTCCCACCCTTCTCGGCCCCCTGCGCTACGTCGGTGACGCGAATTCCGTCCGGCGTAACCTCTAGGGCCCATGCCAGGACCAGGGCGATGGGGAAACCCAGAAGGACAAGACCCACGATGAGGCTGACGGACCAATCGGGGGCCTGAAGCCGGGGGAATATCATCTCCGCTGCCTCGATAACCCCGAACCCCACCAGGGCGTACACCACCACCACACGCGTGACTTTCCGGCGCTTCAACTCAGCCAGGAAAAGCGAGAGCTTGGAGGCCACTTTGATGGCTCCGGTGAGAGTAGACTGCCCATTCCAGCCCAGTCAGCCACCATCAGGCATTATGATGATGCGGCCAAGGAATGAGCAAGAAGTGCAAGCGGAAGGGATTCCCTGGGGATATTCTTCGTTTCTTCATAAGTATGAGAGGGTAACGAACTTTACAAGGAAGAACCGACCTAGACAGCTCCCGACTCCGGTCCCTCGACTGTTCACCGACTGACCATTTGTGCTTCTCCTGCAGACCGGGATAAATGTGGATGGCGAAAAACGCCTGGGAATCTCCCTCGAATACTTGCCGGCAGCAGAACGGGCGTGTCAGGCCCCTTTTGAACTCGGAGCGGACTTGGGCTACGCCCCGTCGGCCTCAGGATCCGCGTCGAGTCGAGGAGAAAATGCCCACTGGAGTACGATTCCGAGTACGGAAAGGACTAGGAGTACGCCGGTGCCCATTGATGCGGCGCCAAGAAGCTGCCGCAGAGCCATCGGAACGTTCAGAAGCCCGACGCTCTGCATTCCCATGAGCACGGACCAAGTTAGGGCCAAGGCTCCGAAGCCGCCGGCGGATAGAAGCGCCAGAGCGGGAAGTCGAGATCCGAATCGGAGCAGATGCCGAGCAGCCCTACCAAGCTCAACTAGCCCGGCCCCTGCGACAAACGTCGTTCCGAGCGCAACGAGTATAGAGAAGGGGCTCGGCAGAAAGGACACTGACGCGTAGGTCGCCCCCAGGGCGAGAACTGCCGTTGTTCCTCCCCGGAAGACTGCGTTCACGGCAGACTGCCGGGAAAGGGAAACGGAGTCCCCTGCCGGTTCATCGGAAACCTCCAGGTTTCGGCCCATGGTTTGCTCTTGATCCGTCATTGGTGCCTCCGCGTGGGTCTTCCTACCTTCGGTTTTTCCTGCTAACCGGTTCTTCTTGTAACGAACCATTCGGTTCAAGATCGGAGCCGGTGATCCAGATGACCAGGATTGTCCGCCTACTCCTCCCCGGCGAGATCCCGGAGGGCCGGGCCGTTGTTCCCCGATAGACCACAGTAGTTCGGGGAAAATCTGAGGCGCGAGCTTGAACCGGGCGTTACACCATACGCCTCACCACGTGGCCGACTCAATCCTACCGTGCCCCAGAGCTGGGAACTTGATCTATGATTCTGAGTATCTGATATTCAGACATACGGAAGGGGGGCTCATGCCAGTTTTGGAATCGAGCAAAGTAGGAAAGAGAGGGACATTCGTGATTCCTGCAGCTCTGAGGCGCCGTTTTGGCCTCGTGGAAGGATCGGAAGTAATTGCGGAGGAGACTCCCGAGGGAATCCTGATTCGGCCAGCGGTGACGATCGCCTTAGAGCTTTACTCCGCGGAGCGGAAGGCCGAATTCCTTCTCTCCAATGCCGTGGACGATGAGGACTACGCCAGGGCAAGGGAGGAAGTACTCAGACTCGGCGTGGATCCGGACTCCATCCCCCACGTCCGACCCTAAGCGAGACTCGGAGTGAGTCGTCTCTTCCTCGACGCGAATGTCCTGTTCTCTGCTGCCTATCGGCCAGACGCGGGAGTGGCTCGGCTCTGGAAGGTCCCAGGGGTAACCCTCGTAACCTCATCCTATGTGGTTGAAGAGGCTCGGAGGAATCTCTCCGAACAAGAGCAGCGGGGCCGACTGGCGAAACTTTTGGAGGAAGTGGAGGTCGGTGAGGCGATGATGCTGCCCCCTGAACTTCGGCGGGAGGTGGACTTGCCCGAAAAAGACTGGCCGGTCCTCGGAGGTGCCGCCGCATCAGGAGCAACTCACTTGATCACCGGCGATCTGCGTCACTTCGGGCCGTATTTTGGGAAGCGTCCTCTCGGGGTCCTGGTTTTGAGGCCTTCAGATTTCCTCAACAGTCTCGGCTAGGCGAGAAGGCCCCTGCGCCCCTATTCCCTCCGTCAATGGCGTTTGGTGTAACGAACCATTCGGTTCAAGATCGGAGCCGGGGATCCTGGTGTCCCCCTCCGACCTGCGCCGACC
>JASFVN010000222.1:0-7624 GCA_050049805.1 Gemmatimonadota bacterium | reverse complement strand
CCGACAAGACCTGCTTGAGGAGTTTGGACTGGAAGCGGACGCCCTGGTCATCGGGATGGCGGCCCAATTCATTCCCAGGAAGGGCCACGACGTTCTCCTTCGGGCCATACCCAACGTTCTGAAGGATCAACCCGAATCCAGATTCATCCTTTTCGGGAGAGGTCCGGGGCGGCAGGAGGTCCTGGACCGGGTTCGAGACGCAGGACTGGAGGACATCGTGCGACTCCCCGGCTTCAGGTCGGACCTACCCTCTCTCCTGCCCTGCCTGGACCTCCTGGTGCACCCGGCCACCATGGAGGGTCTGGGGATCATCCTTCTTCAGGCAGGAGCCTCCGGCCTTCCGGTGGTGGCTTCCGCCGCAGGAGGCATTCCCGAGGCCGTCGTGCATGAGGAGACGGGCCTGCTGGTCCCGCCAGGGGATGCAGATGCCCTCTCTTCGGCGGTATCCTCTCTCCTGGCCGACGAAGCCAGACGCAAAGACATGGGCAAGGCAGGTCAACGGCGGGTGCGAGAGGTTTTCTCCGTCGACCGAATGGTCACCGGAAACCTCGGTGTTTACCAGGAACTTCTGCAGTCGCTCTGACGCGTTGGAAACACAAAACAAATGGAGGATTTGATGCTCCATCGCCCCTCGGTTCAATGGGGTCCACACACGCACGAGAACCTGTTCCAACGGTTCCGTCCTTCAGCTGATCTATCGGCCCTTCTTTCGACCCTCCTCCTTCTTGCCTCATGCGCCCCGGCCCTGGAAACCACGCCGGAACCGCCTGCTCCTGCCGAAGAGCCGGTTCCCGAACAGGAGAGACCTCCCGAACCTGAGTCTCCCCGCCCTGAGCCTCCGGCCCTGGTCCAGCAGGTGGAGATCCGGCGGACGTCGTACGGTGTTCCCCACATCCTTGCCGAAAACCTGAAGGCGGGAGCCTTCGGGCTGGCCTGGGTCATGATGGAAGACTATCGGGAAGACGTCCCGAGGCAGATCCTGGCCGCCAACGGAAGATGGGCTACCGTGGAGGGCCAGTCAGCCGTAACCGGAGACTTCTCCGGCCGGCTGGCCCACGACTATTCGGAGGAGGTCTACCCAAATTTTCCATCCGAAGTGCAGGACATCCTTACGGGGTTCGCAGCCGGGGTGAACTACTTCATCCAGGTCCATGCCCGGAGTCTCCCCGAGTGGGCCAGACCGGAGTTCACGCCACAGGACATCGCCACCCGGGACCTGTCGGTCTGGGACCAGGGGGCCGTCGCAGGATTGCTCCGCAGCCGTACCGAACCGGGAGACCAGGCTAGCCGGAGTCTCGAGGGGGAATGGGGTGCAGCCGAGGGCTCGGATGTGGGATCGAATGCCTGGGCCTTCGCCCCCGAGCGGACTCGGTCCGGTCGAGCCATCCTGGTCCGTAACCCACACCTCTCCTATACCTCGGGGTACTACGAGGCCCACCTGAAGGTGCCCGGAATCCTCGACTTCTATGGAGATTTTCGCCTCGGCGGCCCTTTTGCCATCATCGGTGGCTTCAACCGGCATCTGGGCTGGTCCACCACCAACAACTATGGGGAACCGGATCAGATCTACTCCTTCCTCAAGGCCCCTGACGACACCGATGCCTTTCTCCTGGACGGGCGCCCGAAACCGATTCGAACACAAACCGTAGCCGTTGAATACCTGGATTCGGATACCGTAGCCCTTGCCACCCGGGATTTTCGTTTCACCGAGTTCGGGCCGGTTCTGCTGGAGGTTACGGATACGGTCTTCGTCCTCAAGACCACGAGGCTCAGACAACCCCGCATCGGCGAGCAGTGGCTCCGCATGATGAAAGCCCGAAACCTCGAGGAGTGGAAGGAGGCCATGCGAATTCAGGCGAAGGTGTCCTCCAACTTCACCTACGCCGACGCCGAGGGGAACATCTTCTTCGTCTGGAACGCTACCCTCCCTGTCCTTCCGCACGAGACTTCCGATGGAGCTCCGGTTTTCGCCGACGCGATCGGAGACGTCTGGACCGAGGTCTTCCCCTGGGACGACCTACCCCAACTCCTGAATCCGGCAGGCGGCTATATACAAAACGCCAACGATCCGCCGTACTTCACCAACCTGAACGAGCCCATCAGCCCCCAGGACTTTCCCGGAAACTTCCCGGAGCCCCGGCTCCGCCTTCGCTCCCAGCACTCCCTGGAGCTGGTGCATACCGACGAGGTCCTGAGCCTGGAGGACGTGGTGGAGATGAAGCACTCCCTCAAGATGCTCCTGGCCGACCGGGTGAAGGACCAACTCGTAGGAATCCTCCACGCATCCCGCCCTCCACGAGAGGTATCAGAGGCTATTCAGGCCCTGGCGGAATGGGACAACAGGGCGGCACGGGACAGCCGGGGCGCTGTCCTCTTCAAGTTCTGGGCAACCCGGTATCTTCGGATCGCGGACCCGGAGCGTGTCTACCTGGTTCCCTGGTCTGAGAGCGATCCAGCCCGGACGCCCCTGGGAATCGGCGACGAGGAGAAGGCGGTGGAGGCATTCCGCTGGGCACTCCAGGAAACCAGGCGGCGCTTCGGTACCTGGGATGTGACCTGGGGAGAGGTGCACCGGATCCGGGCCGGTGACCTGGACATTCCTGTGGGCGGGTGCACCGGGGACCTGGGGTGCTTCCGGGTCGTAGGGTACGGTGTGGACGACGACGGAAAGTTCCGGGCGCGAACCGGCGACGCCTGGGTATTGGCGGTGGAGTTCGGTGAGATTCCCAAGGCATATTCCGTTCTTCTCTACGGAAACAGCAACCAGGAGGACTCGCCCTACTTCTACAACCAGGCAGAGATGTTCGCGGACAACCGCATGAAGCCTGTAGCTTATACCGAGGCCGACATTCAAAGAGACCTGATCGAACGGTACCACCCCGGGGAGGAGCGGGTGGAGCGCCAGGAGGAATGACACTTCCCGATGGATACGGGGATCGACTTCTCTACCCTGCCGGTCATCGGCCGTGAGCAAACCAAGGAGCGATTGGTGGCGGGGCTGCAGGAAGCCCTGGACGGGCGCGGCCGCACCCTGATCCTCCGGGGCGAGCTGGGCACCGGAAAAACCCACTTTTGCCGGCACCTTCTGGGCGAGGCTGAACGGCGAGGGCTGACCGGGGTTTTCGGTCGAGCCTATCGAGCAGAGGTGGGGGTCCCCTACTCCCTCTTCTCCGATGCCTTCCTTCCTCTCCTCAGGGCCCAGCCTCCAGAAACCCTGGAGGTCCTCTCCCGGGGGGGATCAGCCGAACTCCAACAACTCTTCCCAGGTTTGGCGCCACCCTCCGCCGGAAGAAAACACCCCGTTGGTGAAAGCCCCGGGGAGCTGAAGACCCGAATCCTCTGGACGTTTGTGGAACTCGTCAAGGGGTTCAGCGACCGTGAGCCTCTCTGCATCCTCCTGGACGACCTCCAATGGGCCGACCCGTCCTCTCTGGAAGCTGTGCACTTCCTGGCTCGACATCTCACCGATGTCCGGGCCCTCCTTGTCCTGACCCGGGACGAGCTGGCGAAGGAAGCCGAAGCGCGAGCGGTAGAGATGGAGCGGTCTCTCCTGAGTCAGGGGATGGCAGAGGAAACCTCCCTGCCACCCTTCAGCCGGAATGAGACCGGGCTTCTCCTGGAGAAGGCCTTCGGGATCGAGGAAGGAGCGGCGGTGGAGTTCGTCGACCGCCTCCACCAGTGGACACAGGGGAACCCCTTCTTCCTGGAGGAGACGCTCCAGAGCCTCATCCGCTCCGGGCAACTCTATCGAAAAGGAGGAGCCTGGTTGGGCTGGGAGGTTCGGGAGCTGGAGCTTCCTCCCACCGTCAAGGATTCCATCCTCGACGGCCTGCAACAACTCCCCCGGAACGCCCAGAGTCTGGCCGAGTTGGCGGCCATCCTGGGGTTTCGGGCCCCGTTCTCCATCCTCCAGTCCCTGAGCCCGTTACCCGAAGGGGAACTCCTGGAGAACCTGGACCTCCTGGTGAAGCGGAGAATCCTGACGGAGAGCATGGACGACGGGGAAGTCGTCTACGACTTCCGCCGAACCCTGGTAAGGGAGACTCTACTGAAGAACCTGGGTTTGGCGAGGTCCCAGCTGCTTCACAAGAAGATCGCTCTTTCCCTGGAGGAGAGCTTCGGCGAGGCAGCTCGCCAGCACGCCGACGTCCTGGCCTACCACTACCTGGAGGCCACCGGAGAGGACACCCCGTCGGCCATCGTCAATCTGGCTCTGGCCGGGAGAGACGCTCTCCAACGATTCGGAAACGCCGAGGCTGCCCGTTTCCTGGGGGCGGCCCTGGCGTTGGCGGACAAGCGAGAATCCAGGGGAGCGCCCCCGGTGGAAATCGAGGGAGGAACTCGACAGATCGTCGAAGACCTGGCCAGGGCTCTAAGCCCCCTCGGCCGGTACGACGAGGCGGTGCCGCTCTGGCAACGAGCCCGGGAATTGGCCGAGGCAGACGGTGACCGCGATGAGGCCGCCGAGTGCAGGCGTCGCATCGGCATCATCAA
Source organism: Gemmatimonadota bacterium (assembly GCA_050049805.1). Taxonomy (GTDB): domain Bacteria; phylum Gemmatimonadota; class Gemmatimonadetes; order Longimicrobiales; family Gaopeijiaceae; genus JABDNZ01. Next base: position 3,130 of record JASFVN010000222.1, on the reverse strand, counting down.
GAGTTATCACGGCGACCCTGCCGGCGCCGTGGCGGAGTACGACAAGATACTCTCCTCTCCAGACAGAGACCTCTCCCCGACTCTCCTTGCCAGGACGCGACTCCGAAGGGGGGTCGCCCTGGAGGAGCTGGGGAAGCTGGAAGAAGCCAGGGACGAGCTGGAGAACGTCCTGGAGATGGCGGAGGAGCTCCAGGACCCGGTGATCCTGGCCCAGGCCCATCGGGCCCTGGTTCTACTCCACATCTGGACCGGGAATCCGGACAGGGTACGGGCCCACGGCGAACGAGCCATGGAGCTGGCCAAGAGTTCCGGCACCAAGAGCGTCGAGTTCTGGACGTATTGGGGACTCGCCGTCCTGGAAGGGCTCCTGGGCAATACCGAGATCATGGCTGAGCATGTGGAGGGCGCAAACCGCGTAGCTCAGGAGCTGAGGTCTCCCGTTCTGGGCCTGCGGAGCGCGGAACTGGCCATCGAGGAGGCTGCTGCCACCGGCAAGTGGGACTCGGGAATCATCATCGGCGAACAGGCTATCGCACTGGCGCGAAGTCTTTCCCAGAACACCATCCTCCCGAGGGTGCTTGTTTGGACCGCCCTCATCTACCTCTCCCGTGGAGAAGTCGATCTGGCCAAGCCCCTGGTGGAGGAGGCGTGGGCCGTGTCGGGGGCTGGCGAGGAGGGAACCTCCAACGTGCACGCCGAGATCCCGGCATACATCGGAATGGGATACTTGGCCCTGGCCCAGGGGGACACGGACGAGGCCATCCGGATCGGCAGAGCAGCCCTGGGGATCGCCGACAAGGTGGGCTACGGTCTATGGGCGATTCACCGCCTGGTACCCCTACTCGCCGAAGCATACCTCTGGAAAGGAGATCTGGAGGGGGCAAAGGAGATGGGACAACGGCTCCGGAGCGGTTCCTCCGGGATACAGCACAAGTTGGGTTTGGCCTGGGGTCAGACCTGCGACGCCCTGGTGACGTGGTTGGAGGGAGACCCGGGAACGGGCGCCGAGATGATGGAAGGCGCCGCTCAGGCTCTGGAGGACGTCCCCATGATCGGGGACGCGGCCCGATTGAGAAGGATGAAAGCCGGGCGATTGGCCGATGTGGGCGACCGGAAGGGGGCCCTGGAGGAGCTGGGGAAGGTCCACGAGATCTTTCTCCGGCTCGGTGCCGAGATCGAGCTGGAGAAGACCCGTGGAATGTTCAGGGAACTGGACGCTCGCCCACCCAGACGGGCTCCGCAGGGTGAGGGAGAGCTCTCTTCCAGGGAGCTGCAGATCGCCCGCCTGGTGGAAGAACGGAACTCCAACAAGGCTATTGCCCGAGCCCTGAGCATCTCGCCCAGAACGGTCAGCACCCATCTCTCCAACATCTACCAGAAACTCGGCATCTCATCGAGAGGAGAGTTGGCGGACTATGTCAGGGCCGAAGGCCTGACGGAGGTCTGAATGGCTGACCGACGGGTGATCGTGGTCGGCGGGGGAGTCATCGGGCTTTGCTCCGCCTATTACCTTGCCCGAGCCGGAGCAGAGGTCCTCCTACTGGAAAGGGACGAGATCGGCGCCGGGGCTTCGTCGGGAAACGCTGGAGCGATTGCCCCTGGACACGGCCCCATGACCCGACCCGGCCGAGTCCTCCAGGCCTTGAGATGGATGGGCGACCCGACCAGCCCCCTCTTCCTCCCCTTGCGCTGGGATCCTTCTCTCTGGGTCTGGCTCCTCCGCTTCAACTCCTTTTGCACGGAGAGACATGTCCACCGGAGCATGGAGATCCTGGGACCTCTCGGGCACCTGAGCCGTCGCCTTTTCGATGAGCTCCTGGACGAGGAAAGCCTGGACTGCCAGTTCGTCGCCGAAGGGTATTACGACATCTTCCGCACTCAGAAAGGTTTCGAAGGGGCCCGACCCGAAATCTCCCTCCAGCAGCGGTTCGGCTACGACACACGTGCGATCCTGGGCCCTGCCCTCGAGGAAATGGAGCAGGCCTTACAACCGGGAACCGTGGGTGGGCTCTTCTTCCCCGAATCGGCCATCGTCGACCCGAGGCGGTTCCTGGGCGAGCTCGCTCGCGCCGCGAAGAGCCACGGAGCTGAGATTCGAGTCGGGACGAAAGTCACCGACCTCATCGCTCCCGAAGGGCGTCTGGGGGGAGTGGGCCTGGAAGACGGGGACGTCGTAGAAGGGGACGTGGTGATCCTTGCCACCGGGGTCTACAGCCTGGACCTGCCTCGGGCCGCAGGATTGGAGCTTCCGATCCAGCCGGCCAAAGGCTATCACCGGGACCTTCCCACGGGAGAGGGGGGGACCCGCCAGTTGAGGCTCACCATGATGCTCGGGGAGCGGTACGTGTTCTGCACCCCTATGGGGGACTTTCTGCGTTTGGCCGGGACCCTGGAGTTTTCAGGTTTGAATCACACCATCGTCCCCGACCGCATGGAAAACCTCACCCGCTCCGCGAGCCGTTACCTGGCAGGAGTGGAGGGAGGGCGTTCTGTGGACGACTGGGTCGGACTACGTCCAGTCACACACGACGGACTGCCTATCCTCGGCCCTGCACCTGGGTTGGACGGTCTCTTCATAGCCAATGGCCACGCCATGCTTGGCCTCACCCTGGGGCCGATCACCGGCAAGATACTGGCCGACTGGATCGTGGAGGGCGCACCTCCCAAGGTGTCCGCCTTTCCTGGCGATCCGCGGGTAGATCTCGCGGCGCTCCGCCCGGATCGTTTCTGATTTCGTTCCGGAAATGAGGGATAGCCCATGAGGAAACATCCATGACCAGCGAATGGAAGCCGCCGGAAGACTGGGTGAGGATCACTTCTCTGGACGTTCATACGGCCGGCGAACCCCTCCGGATCATCACCGGGGGAATCCCGGAGATCCCGGGAGACACGATCCTCGAAAAGCGCCGCTACGCCCAGGAGCATTTGGACGTACTTCGGACTGCCCTCATGTGGGAACCTCGAGGGCACGCCGACATGTACGGGGCCATCCTCACCGAGCCGGTGACCGACGACGGGGACGCCGGCGTCCTCTTCCTTCACAATGAAGGTTTCAGCACCATGTGCGGCCACGGCATCATCGGCTTGGCCATGGCCGGGGTTCAGGGAGAAGCGCTGACCTTACCGGCCG
>JASFVN010000221.1:0-7632 GCA_050049805.1 Gemmatimonadota bacterium | reverse complement strand
GACCAGCTTTGTCCACCTTCAGGGGTTCACTCCAACAAATGGGGAGTTTTCAACCGGCGTTGACACTACGCAGCACTGAACGGCTGTGGTTGAAATGGCTCCGGCAACGAGGCCAGCGCGGCGATCGTCTGACCTGGAAGCGGTTCTTGGCCTATCTCAAGGCCCACCCGCTTCCACCATCCCGGATCTGCGTTCAGATCTGGGTGAGGGCTCCGTAAGACTCCTCAACGGAAGAGCCGAGTGGTGGAAATCTCCATGCTCGGATCTGAGAGGGCTCGGGCGGGCAACCGCCCGGGCTACTCGCCCACGGCTCCGGCCCTGAGGTTCCCCCGATTCGGTGGACACCCAAGAATTGAGGTAAAGGAGGTGTCCGCATGGCAAGTGGAAGAGAGGTATACCAGCCTGAGTTCAAAAGGCGGATTGTGGAGCTGGTCTGGACCGGCCGGAGCCCGGAGGAACTGGCCAAAGAGTTCGAGCCGTCGCCAAACACGATCCGGACGTGGGCGATCCAGGCTGATCTGGACGAGGGAAGCAGAGCCGACGGTCTGACCAGGGCGGAACGTAAAGAACCCCGGGAGCTCCGGCGCAAGGTCAAGCAGATGGAGCTGGAGCGGGAGATCCTGGGAAAAGCCGCGGCCCGACCAACGCTTCGCGTCGGTGCCCGGCTCGGGAGTCGATTACCCTTCCGAAGCGTACGGATTCGTGAAGGCGAATCAGGCCGCCTACCGGGTAGCGACGATGTGTCGGGTGTTGGAGGTGTCGCGGAGCGGCGGCGTCGGTGCATGGCTCCGGCCCTGAATGCATCTTGAGGGTCCCGCACCCTCGATCAGGAGCCCGTCTTGATGCGATATCCCAAGCGCAGCCAGTACAGATACGTCAAGTCCCGTTATCGGGTGCAGAACTGGGCTCAGTACGAGGCCGGGCACCAGATGCGTGGAGTGCTCACAGTCTGGCTCTCCGACGTGCCCCTGGAGACCAGGCGGGCTCCGGCCATTGGGAGGCCTGGCGGGCAGCACACCGACCCGGACCTGGCCATCGAGGCTGCAGGGTTTGGCGGAATCTTCACCTGGCAGTCAACGCCGACACCGGCAAGGTCCTGGCTTCGGACCGGACGAACCAACGCACCGCCGATTGCGTGCGGGTGCCAGGACTCCTGGACCAGATCGATGACGAGGTGCCCTCCCTCACGGCGGACGGAGTCTACGATGCGGGAGCGGTCTCCGAGGCTGCCCAGGGGTAGGGAAACGGGACTAGGGTGAAGGTGCTCATCCCCCTTCAGCCGTCTTCGGTCTGATCACCTGGGCAGAGGGAAAGAAACCGGAACACCCGGTCCATGCGGAGGGCGAGGCGAAGGAAGCGGCACGCCAACTCCGGTTACAGCCGCCGGAGCCTGGTGGAGAACGCCGTGTTCAGGTACAAGGCCCTCCTCGGTCAGCGGATGAGAGGCAGATCTCTCGGTCGGCAACGAGGCGAAATCAGACTCGCCTGCAAGACCCACAACACAATGGCCGGTCTCGGAATGCCCGACACCATCGAGGCGGGGTGAAACCAGGCGGCGGAAGGGGGAATCCGCGCTCAGCTCCGAGCCATGCACGCACGCCTCTTGAAGACAAGCCTTGCGGCCGGAACATGACAATGTCAAATTGGCTCCCATCGAAGGAGGATCAATCCGATGCAGAGCAACATGAATAACAAACCGATCCATTTAGGGAATCTCCAGCAACTCACCATGCTGGCCGTGGCAAGGTTGAGGGGGGATGCCTTCGGCAGCGCCATTCAAGACGAGCTCCTGCGGGTATCAGGCCGGGAGGTCTCCGTGGCGACCGTGTACGTGACCCTGGTGCGCCTGGAAGAGCAAGGCCTCGTAACCTCCACCAGTCTTGCGCCCGAAGAGGGAAAGGGTGGCAGGGGAAAGCGCATCTTCGAGCTCACATCCGGGGGTTGGGAGGCATTGGAAACATCCCGACATTCGCTGGAGAAGATGTGGGAGGGGGTGGAGCCGGCATGACACCTCCGGTGCCACCGAAGCTTGCAGTCGGAATCTTGCGGACACTCCTCCCGGCTGACTGGAGCGAGGAGATCCTTCAGAACTTGGCCCTGGGTTTCGAAGAGAGATTGGGTGCAGGGTGGAGCAGGTATCGGGCTCGGCGTTGGTACTGGCGCCAGACGCTGGGACCGGCGATGTGGCGTCTGGTGGTTCTTTTGAGAGCCAGACGCCGGAACCGTGGGAAATCCCCGAATCCAGACCCGAAGAAGAACCCTCAGCGAGGAATCTTCGGCCCGCTGGAGTCGGCTGCCCAGGATATTCGCTTCGCCGTCCGCACGCTTTTCCATCGACCGGTCTACGCCAGCGTCGCGATCATCACCCTGGGCCTCGGGATCGGTGCCGCGACGGCTATGTTCTCCGTGGTGGATGCCGTGCTCCTGGCCGATGTGCAGTACCGGGAGCCGGATCGACTCATGACCATCTGGCAGCGGATCGAGGGGCGAGAAGGATATACGGAGGCCGGCGAGATCCGGCTCATGTACCACCAGTATGAAGCGCTCCGGGAACAGAGCTCTGCGTGGGAGGATGTGGCGGTTTATGCGGGGGATTGGGGAGAGAGCACGCTAGGCGGAGGTTCCCGACCGGAGTTGGTGGAAGTGGGTCCGGCCACGGCCTCCCTCGTGCCGGTATTGGGAATCACCCCGGTCCTGGGTCGCTGGTTTCTCCCGGAGGAAGAAGGGGAGGGTGCGGGGGATCGGGCCAGAGTGACCGTCATGAGCCACGACATGTGGTCGCGGAGGTTTGCTGAGGACCCACAGATTCTCGGCACTGCCGTCCTCATCAATGGGATTTCCTACACAGTCATCGGGGTCCTCCCCTCCGGGTTTCGCCTGCAATGGCTGAGCGCCTCCCTTTCTGGCGCGGACGACCCGGGGCAACGGGACTTCTGGGTCCCGGTTGGGTCCCCGGAGTGGGATGAGTCCCCGGGAAGCACCATGTGGGAGGCGGTCGGTCGGTTGGCCAATGGAGCGACCTTGGAACAAGCTCGGATCGAGACAAGTCGTATCCTGAAAGAGACGTGGTCATCTCAGCAGCCCGATGCCCTCATTCGCCTTCGGGTCCGGGAAGAAGTGCGGGGCCTCGGCTCCCCTATCCTCCTCCTCTTTGGCGCCACCGGTCTTCTTCTTCTTATCGCCTGCGGAAACGTGGCAGCACTTTCCTTGGGAGAGATGCACGGAAGGACCCAGGAGATTGCCACTCGGGCGGCGATCGGGGCCGGGCGGCTGCGCATCGGCCGTCAGCTCATCACCGAGAGCGTGGTCCTGGGTTTCGTAGCGAGCGCGTTTGGCGCCCTCCTGGCGCTCTTGGGCTCGAAGCTCCTCGTGGCGTACGCCCCTCCGATTGCCCGTATCGACCAGGTCGAGGTGAACCTCGTCGTCCTCGGTTTCTCCGCAGGGTTGGGGACCCTCTCCGGGGCTCTCTTCGGCCTGGCACCGGCCGTCTTCATCGCAAGGACGAACGTGAGCTCCACACTGAAGGCTGGTGGAAGGACGGGGTCCGCACGCCACGGAGGTTGGGGGCGTTGGGTGTTGGCCGGCGAGATCGCTTTCACCGTCATTCTCCTGGTGGCCAGCGGCCTCCTGGCCCAGAGCCTCACCCGGATGTTCAGCGTCGATCTCGGTTTCGACCCCCGGAATCTGGCCACGGTGCAGGTGGACCTTCCCGATGCTCGTTACGGATGGGAGATGGAGGGAGCTGCCTGGAGTTTCGCAAATGAGGTTATGCGGGAGATGACGGCTATCCCCGGCGTGGAGGCGGTCTCCGCAAGCCAAGCTCTTCCCTTTCCGGACAATCCTTCGGAGTGGGCTGTCCGGACCAACCCTGAGGACAGCACGTACCTCATGCCCGAGCTCTACAACGTGGCACCAGGGTACCTTGATTTCATGGGGATCCCCATCCTGGAGGGGCGCGGTTTCCTTTCATCGGATGACAGGGAGGGGCCCCCCGTGGCCGTAGTGGGCCGATCCCTGGCCAGGGCTCTCTGGGGAGATCGCTCCCCCGTAGGTCAGGAGATGATCTACCCACATGGGACGGTGACTGTGGTGGGGGTGGCCGGTGACACCAGGCAGGCCACCCTCCAGAGAGACCCTCCCCTCACGTTCTACGTCCCGTTTGCCCAACTGTCTCGGTATAAGGTGACCTTCGCGGCTCGGGCCAGTGACCGGCCGGAGGCCCTTCTGCCGCAACTGCGTGAAGCGGTTTGGCATGTGGACGCGCAGTTGGCTGTCTCCGCATCAGGAACGCTGGAGTCAGCCATCGCAGAGTCGGCCAGTGAGGAGCGCTTTCGGGCGCTCCTTATGACCCTTTTTGCCTTCCTGGCTACGGCGTTGGCGGCTGTGGGGATTGCAGGCCTCACCGCACGGCAGGTCTCCCGACAGGCCAGGGAGATCGGGATAATGAAAGCTCTAGGAGCCGAAGATAGTGCACTTCTCGGTGGGGTCATCCGGAGAGCGGCCGTCACAGGAGCCGTGGGCGTTACGTTGGGGCTGGTGGGTGCCTTCTGGCTTCGTCCCCTTATCTCCGCACTCCTGTTCGGCATCGGGTCCTTCGACCTTCTTACGTATGTCGGTATCGGGACCCTGTTCCTCCTGGTGTCAGTCGTGGCTGGTTATGTGCCGGCGAGACGCCTCGTCAGGGTTGACCCAGTATCGGTATTGGGAGCGGAATAGGGGTCCGATTTTGGCGTTCTGTGGGGGGAGAGGAGTGTGAAGGGAAGGAACCCGTGCAGAGCTTCGGTTCATGGCTAGGTGTACCCCCGCAGAGCATTCCCTATTCGGATTGCAGGATGGCCATGGGATCTGCGGCGATTCCCCGGAAGGCCGGGAGGATGCCCAGGGAGATCCCGAACCCCAGAAGTGCCGTGGCCGTGAGCAGGTCACGCCCCTGTAGCGTTGCCGCCCAGGCCGCCATCGCGGGAACCGTTGGAGACAGAGCGACGGCCAATAGAGATCCCAGCATAAGGCCCGCGAGGCCGGGCCAGATGCCCCTGTGGACCGCCAGCCTCCGGATGAGGTTGGGGGTGGATCCCAGAGCGAGCCGCAATGCGAATTCCCGTCGGTGCAGAGCCATGAGTTGCGAAAAAGCGCCAAAAGTCCCGAGTACCGCCACTGAAGCGGAGAGGATAGAAAACGCTGCCAGGAGGGATACCAGAAAACGGGCACCGCCCATCTGCCCATGAAATCGATCGGAAAGGGTCGCCAAATCGAAGAGTTCCATGGACGGAAACCGTTTTTCTATTCGCCGCCTGATGGGTTCCAAGAGCCCACTCGCCTTCCCAGAGGACGGGCGGGCGAGAATGTTGACGACGGGCAAAAGTCCGCTGGGCGCTTGAGAGATTGGGAAGTAGCCGAAGGGGTCCCGGCTGCTTTCCGAAAGGCTGCCTTCCATGAGTGCCCGGGAGGATACTCCAACCACGTTCCAGCTGTCGAGTCCCGACGCCAGGGCCATTCTTTGCCCCACGGCATCCCGGCCTGGCCAAAACCGCTCCGCCAGGTCCCGGCTCACAACCATGGTCCTCTGGGCATCGGCAGCCTGATCACGCCGGTCGAAGTGCCGCCCTTGTTCCAGGGAGAGGCCCAAGAGATCCAAGGTTCCCGGAGTCACGTAGATAAGCCGGATCAGGGTGGGGGTGTCAGCACCATCCTCGAGCTTCTCCTGGGAGAACACCATAGCGCCGTTCATGGGCTCAAGAGGAAGTGAAGGTCCGGTAAGTGAAGCTGCCTCCACTCCGGGAGTGGTGGCGACGGTGCTGTGCAGCTCATTCAGAAACGCTCGAAACTCCTCCTGATTTCGAAAGGCCCGGTCGCTGGTAGCGACCCGCAGGGTGGCAATTCCCTCGGGGGAGAATCCCAGCTCCGTGTCCATCAAACCACGGAAGCTTCGGACCAACGTCAGAGTGCCACAGGTCAAAGCCAGAGCCAGGGCCACCTGAAGAGCAGCCAGCCAACGGAAGCCCCGGGCTGCGGCGACCGGAATCCCTGCGCGCCTCCGATTGGCGGTCGCTTGCCGACGGAGGAGCACCGCCGGTGCCAGCCCAGCCGCAACACCCACCAGGACCACCACTCCCACCAATCCCAGGATGGATCCTAGCCGAGCAGTTGATCCCCAGACCGCCGGCACCTCTACCTGGCTGAGCCGCAGCAGCGGTCCAGCCGCTGACATTCCGACGGTCAGGCCCACCAGGCCCCCGGGCCCAGTGAGGGCCAGAACGCGGCCCGTGATCTGCGCAAGATGATCTGCCGAAGTTGCACCGAGGGCTGTGCGTAGCGCGATGTCCTCTGATCGCCTGAGGGCATCGATGAGCAGCACGGATGCGACGTTTGCCGTCACGAGGACCAGGAGCATGACTGCTCCGGCCCCGAGAGCTGCTAGGCTGGCCCGGAAGTCCGGCAGGTACTTCCCTGGAAGAGGCCGGATCATTACCCCGAGGTCCTTGTTAATCTCCGGGTACGTCTCTTCCAGGTCTCCGCCGGCTCGGCTCATGACCTGCCGGGCCACATTCATGTTGGTGTCCGTCCCCAGTCGCCCCACCGACATCAACCAACGAAGGCTCCGTCGGTTCACGAACTCCGGACCCCAGATCAAGCCTGCTGCCGGCACTGTCATCCAAAGATCCGCGCCGTCGTTCAGTCCCTGAAAACCGGGGGGAGCGATCCCCACGACTTCGAAAGGGACTCCACCAATCCGGATTGTTGATCCCGGGAAGGCCAGGCTCCCTCCCAGGCGGTTCTGCCAGAGGGCTTCCGAGACCACCACGGTTCCCGAGCCGGATCCGGAGATGTCTTCCTGGGAACGAAAGTACCGACCGCGGTACGGCTGTATGGACAACGCATCAAAGAAGCCGGAGGAGACGAACTCACCTGTGACGGCCACCCCCTCTCCTCCATGCTCGAGATTGAAAGGTCTGGAGCCCGAATAAGCGCCCATGGTCAGTGTTCCCCGGGCCGCCTCTTCCAAGTCCTGGAAGTCTGGGTATGAAAGCGACCGGGGCACACCAGGGTCCCGGTTGGACTGTCCACGGATGTCCACCAACTCTTCCGGAGCAGGAAAGGGGAGGTTCGAGAGTACCGTATCGTTGGCTACGGCTAAGACCGACGCCACGGTGGCAATCCCGACGGCCGTGGGCAGGCTTACGAGGAATAGGAGACGGGGGTATTGGGCCAGAGCCCTCCATGCCTCACGTGCCGCCCGGCCAAGGTACGTCATGAGTTGTCCGGTGACTGCGCAGGGGGGCAAGGTCCGACGACCTGTTCTCCCTGGGCCCCTTCAGGACAACTATCGCCGGAACAGGGGTCCGGGCCCGATCCGCCTCCGGAAACCGCAGCAAGCTCCATGGTCCAACCGACCACGTCTCGAGATAATGCCGTCAGGGCATCCAAATCGATTCGGCAACAGCGCCCGCATCCTGCGCCCTCATCGAAGATCAGACCAACTCCCTGAAGGACAGCTAGGTGCTGCGAAACCGTGGATTGGGCCAGTGGGAGCTGTTCCACGATGTCAGCCACGATGGACTCAGGTTGTCTCGCGAGGATGTCCAGGATCTTGATGCGGGCAGGATTGGCCAGCGCAGCGAATACCTTTGCCAG
>JASFVN010000220.1:0-7640 GCA_050049805.1 Gemmatimonadota bacterium | reverse complement strand
GGGGCCTGACCGGCTCTGCAGCCACCAAGGGGAGCCGTCCGGCAGCGAGGCCGGCCCCGGCCAGGAAGCCGGCTTTGATGGCTTCTCTCCGCGTAGGATGTCGGTTTTTCACGGGCACACTCCTCCCTCTGATCAGGGTTCCTTCGCCGTTCGTCTTGTGGGTAGTATTCGTAAAGGTATCAAGAGGAGATTTAGGGCGGAAGGGAAAAGTTTTCGATGGTGATGTTTCTGCCCTATCGCGGACCTTCGGTAGCAGAGCAGGGGAGGTTCCGGAGAGGGAGTGGAGGGGCCGAAGGGGAGGGGAGTGCGGGGAAGCGTTCAGCTTGACACCCCCCGGGGGCACCCTAAGATACCGGCGATCAGAGCCTCGAGAGGTCCACGACAGCTACCGCGGGAAGGAGCGAACCATCGACGACCTGGGCAGGAGAATCGCCGAATTCGGACTCAGGATCGGGGCTATCAAGCTCAATCCTGACGATCCCTTCCAGTGGGCCTCCGGCTACCGGATGCCCATCTACAATGACAACAGGATGTTCCTCTTTCACCCGGAGATGCGGCGAGCGATCGCTCAGGGGCTGGCCGACATCATCGCCCGAGAGAGATTGGCCCCGGAGGTGATCGCCGGGACGGCCACCGCGGGAATCCCACACGGTGCTCTTCTGGCCGATGTCCTCGCCCTGCCGTACATCTACATCAGGGACAAACCGAAGGCCCACGGCTTGAAGAACCGCATCGAGGGGCTGGATGCCGAGTCGGACCTGGAGAGACGATCGGTGGTGGTGATCGAAGACCTCATTTCCACCGGGGGGAGCTCTGCCCGGGCCGTTGAGGCGGTTCGGGAGGCCAACGGCTCCTGCGGCTGGTGCATCTCGATCTTCAGCTACGGGCTGGAGAAAGCGGCGGAGCATTTCGCCTCACTGGACCCACCCTGTAATTTCACCTCCCTCCTCACCTTCCCGGTCCTCCTCGCCACGGCGAAAGAAGGTGGCTTTCTCTCCCAGGAGCAGATCGATTTGCTGGCGGAATGGCGACAGGATCCGTTCGGTTGGGGGGAAAAGCATGGTTTTCCGAAGGCGGGATGAGAGTGACTTCTTCTCCAGGAACCGGCGACGTCTTCGTAAACCGTCTCGCTCTCCCGCATTGGGCCATGGCTTCGTGAATCGATCATTCATCCACGGAAAGGCAACGGCTTCGTGAACCATCTTTCCCCTCAAGAACAGGTGGCCAGGGAGATGGTCTGCCTACCCCTGGATGGCCTTCACTCCCTGGACGAGGTCAGGGCTCTGGTCGAGGAGTTGACCTCGTTCGTGGGACGCTTCAAGGTCGGAAAAGAGTCCTTCACCCGCTTCGGGCCGGAGGTGGTCGGGTTGGTGAGAGACCAGGGGGCAGGAGTGTTTCTTGACCTCAAGTACCACGACATACCAAACACGGTGAGGGGGGCAGCCCGGGCGGCGACGGAGATGGGCGTGGCCATGTTCAACGTCCATGCATCCGGCGGGGTGGCAATGATGAGGGCAGCCGTAGAAGGCGTGGAGGAAGCCGCGCCGGCTCCAGACTCCCGGCCTGCCGTCATCGGTGTGACGGTTCTCACCAGCATAGACCAGATGGTGCTGAACCAGGAGTGCGGGGTACCAGGCACGGTTGACCAGCAGGTCCTCAGGTTGGCGAAAGGTGCGGAAGCTTCGGGGCTCGACGGAATCGTTTGTTCGGCGGCGGACCTCGGCGCTTTGGCGGGAGAACTGAATCCTGGTTTCCTCTTCGTGACTCCGGGTATCAAGGGCACCGCCACGCCGGCCGGTGAGGATCAGAAGCGGGTCATGTCGCCGGGTCGCGCCGTGGCCGCCGGATCCTCTCTGCTGGTGGTGGGGAGGGCCATCACCGGGGCCCCGGACCGGCGGGCTGCTGCCCGGGAAGTGCTTCGCGACATTGCAGTCGTCCTCTGAAGGGCGGGATCGAGAACCGCATGTATAACCTTCTTGGAAAAGAGATCAGGGGCCGCTTCGGGTTTCCTTCCGGCGTCATCACTACCAACAGCGATGTGGCCCGGTGGATGTTCGAGCATGTTCCTCAGTTCGGCTTCTACCAGGGTAAGAGCACTACCATCCAACCCAGGGCCGGAAACCGGGAAGACATTCTTGCCCAGCCCGCGCCGGACGCCCTCTGGAACGCCGTGGGCTATACCAATCCAGGCCTGGAGGCCACCATCGAGGGCTTCCGGGACCTGAGGGCGTCCACGCCGGCGGACGTCTTTCTAATGGCCCAGATCGGGGAGAGCAACGAAGAGACCTTTTCCCACTGCGTGGACGCCTTCGAGGCGGCCGGCGACATCGCCGACGGCTACGAGGTGAACGTTTCCTGCCCCCATGCCGACAAGGGAGGAATCCTAATCGGCTCGGACCCCGACAGCGTCCGAAGCATCACGGCTGCCACCCGGAAGGCCACGAAGAAGCCCGTCATCGTGAAGCTCAACGCCGGGGTCTGCGGGCTCGAGGAGATCGCCGTGGCGGCGGTGGAGGGAGGAGCCGACGCCCTTTCGGCCATCAACACCATCGGGGGGCCCAACCCGGAGCTGAGCAACCAGTTCGGGGGGCTTTCCGGGGCCGCCATCTTCCCGTCCACCGTGGATGCCATCACCCGTCTCCGAAAGGTGGTGTCCGTGCCCATCATCGCCATGGGCGGGATCCGGGGGGCCGGTGATATCAGGCGATTGGAGGCCATCGATCCGAACCTCTTCTACGCCATCGGGACGGCCCTGGGCGGCCTGACCTCTCTGGAGATCCAGGAGTACTTCCAGCTTCTGGAAAGGGACCTGGCCGAGGGCACCGATCTGGCCACCGGGATGACCCTGAACCGGATGCTCATGGACTACCATCCCTTTGTGGTGTCAGAGATCGACGTCTATAGCGACACGGTCCGGGTCATCAAATTCAGGGAACGGCTGGAGGCGGACGTAGGGGTGGGCCAGTTCGTATTCTTCAAGGTGGGAAATACCGACTCCAAACCGTTCTCCGTGGCGGCGAACCAGGATCGATTGGAGCTTCTGGTTCGGGACGTGGGACCCATGACGCATCGAGCCTGCCAGCTGAACGTGAACGACGTGGTGAGGATCAGGGGGCCGTACGGGCATGAGTTCAGGCTGCCGGAAGACCGGCCGGTGGTATTGGCCGGGGCAGGGGTCGGCATCGCCCCCATCCACCATGCGGCCAAGATCCACGCGGGGCCCAAACGGATCTTCATCGGGGCGGTCACCGCCGAGGAGCTCGTCTACCTCGACTCCTTCCGGCAGCTGGGGGAGACCTCGGTGTCAACGGACGACGGTTCCGCCGGTTTTCAGGGATACATAGCCCAGCTCATGGAGAAGGCCCTGGCGGAAGAAGACCTCAGGAACCCCGTCTTTCTGAACTGCGGGCCCGAGCTGGCCATGAAGGCCCTGGACGAGGCGGAGAGGAGATACGCCCCGCCGGAGGACATCTTCCACGTGGTGGAGCGCTACACCAGCTGCGGCATCGGGATCTGCGGGAAGTGCTCCATCGAAACGGGGGAGCGAACCTGCGTTGACGGGCCGGTCCACAGCTCCGCGACCTTCACTCCGGGGGTCTCACACCGGGATCTGACGGGGAAGAAGATTCGGTACGGTTGATTGCGGGTCGCCTACGGCCTTTGGCAAACCAAGCGGGGTTGGAGGGCAGGCGATTTAAGGCCGCTCCGAGCCCGTTCAGCAGGACCTCATTGAAGGTGGGTAGGGTTCCCATCTGATTCCACGTACCCGCCCTAGCGAATCCCGGATCCGTCCTTCCCCATGATGGACGGGAGCACGTAAGCCTCCGCAATCTGGTGGCTGCGTAGGTAGGGAGCGTCGTAGTACGAGCCACCCGTATTCACCACCACCATGTCGTGCTCGGGGAGGACCAAGATGGTTTGGTCTCCCCATCCAGAAGCGGTGTAAGCCCCGGAACCGAGCTCCGGGGCCATGACCCACCACGCCAAGCCGTACCCTGCCCGACCTCTCCCGTCACGCTCCCAGGCATGGAAGGGGACGCCGGACTGGGCCACCCAGTCGGCCGAGACGATCTGCTCTCCCTTCCATCTCCCTCCACTCAGATACATCTGGCCCAGCTTTGCCATGTCCCGGGGCCGCACCCGGAGATCTCCCGAGGCCCAGATCCAGTCCTGGTGTCCCCACACCAGGTACCACCACGGATCCTCCACTCCTAACGGATCAAAGAGGTACTCCTCGGCGAAGTGATCCAACCGTTTCCCGGTGGCCCGCTTGATGGCCTCTCCTACGACGTTGATGCAAGCTTCGCTGTAGTCGAAGACCGTTCCCGGGGCCACCAGCAGACGCCTGGAGAAATACATCTCCCAAGGGTCCGGTGACCGCTGGAAAACCGCTATGTCATTCAGGGGATCCAGGATCGGGTGCGATGTCTGGTCCCACTCCAGACCTGCCGACATGGTTATCATGTGCCGGAGCGTGAGAGTACCCTTTTCCCCTTCCGCCAACCAAGGGAACTCCGGGAAGAAATCCGAGACCCTCTGATCGAGACCCAGGATCCACCCCTTGTCGATGGCGATCCCGAGGAGCGCGGAAGTGAAGCTCTTCGTGGCGGAGGACTGGACGTGTGGGGTTTCCCTTCCGTAGGCCACGGGATAGGTGCCCAGCGTCGGGTGAACGATCCCGTCGAAATACTTCTCGAATACCAGTTTCCCGTGCCGGACGACCAGAATGCCATGGACCAGGTGGTCCGGCGTTCGGTGGAGGAGGTTGACCAGGCCTTCCAACGAGGCAGAATCCATTCCCACTTCGGTCATGGAGGCGGTCTCCCACCCGTCATCCGTCTGTTCCGGTCGTGAATAGATCCACCAGGTATTCACCACCAGGAGATGGCGGCTTTGGGCCCCCAGATCGTCTTCGGCCCTGGCCAGAATCCTGTACGCTGCCGGGGGATCCACGTCGACCTGCCAAGTCCATTCGTAAGGAGGACCCACCCTCTTGCCGAGCAGGACACCATCGATAAAAACAGAGACGTGGCGAAGGGAACCGTCGGGATCGGAGGCCTCCACCGTGATGGTTACCTCTTCGCCTGCTCGGACATACAATCCCGTAGCAGGAGATGTGATCCTGACCCAAGGCGGTTGGTTCTTTGGCCCCGTCGAGTCACACCCGAAGAGAAGGCCCAGGGTCAGCAGAAGCAGGGAACGAATCCAGGGAGGTTTTGCGTGCATGGGTCCCCGCCGTGGTCAGGACAATCTCTCTGATTACACGTTCCGGGGGGAGGTAATCTACTATCCTGCCTGCCTCCCCGTGGGCCCGGGTCCGGGAAGCCGTGGTTCAGGCCTCCCTCTCCGTTCCTCCGTTAGCAGTCGCTTCATCCGTTGCCGATGGGGCGAATACCCGCAGTTGAACCCGTTCTATCTCGTCCAGCCCGGAAGCCTCAGCGTATCTCCAGTCTGCCGCTGAAGATCTACCAGTAGCGCCATCATGCGGTCGATCCGTTCGGCTTGATCGGGGTCTTCCGCCAGATTCCTCATCTCCAGAGGATCCTCCCTCAGGTTGAACAGCAGCCTTTTCTCGATGGAGGGGTAGAGGACGAGCTTGTAATCCCCCCGGGTTACCATCCTTTGAAGGTGACGGTAACCGCCGTAGATGGCCTGGTAGCTCTCGTCCTCCCGTCCGCGTACGAGTGGCATGAAGCTCCTGAACTGGACATGCTCTGGAATGGGGATACCAGCCAATTCGAGGGTGGTGGGCATCACGTCCTGCAGGTATACCGGTGTGTCGAGGATCATTCCCGTGGGGATATCAGGGCCGGCAATGACCAGGGGGACACGGACACTGTGATCGAACTGGTTCTGCTTGCCCATCAACCCGTGTTGCCCGACGCCGAGTCCGTGATCGGCGGTGAAGAGGATGACGGTGTTCTCCGCCTCACCCGAAGCCTCCAGAGCCGCGAGGATCCGTCCGATCTGTTCATCCAAATGGGTGATGATGGCGTAATACTCTTGCCGGTTCACCAAAACCGCATGCTCGGTCCTGGGAAAAGGGGCCAACCGCTCATCCCGGAGCTGCCGTCCTGCTCCCATGTCCTCAGCGAAGGGGTATTCGGGGAGGAAGTTCTCCGGAACGTCCAGGTCGTCGATAGGATATCGGTCGACGAAAACTTGCGGTGACTGGCGAGGATCGTGGGGTGCATTGAAGGCGAGGTACATGAAGAAGGGCTTGTCACTGCCAACAGCCTCCCGGATGAAGACCTCTCCTTCATCGGCCAGTACCTCACTCCAGTGCCTTCCACCCTCCCAATACCCCCCGAAGCGCGGATCCGACGGCGACCACGGATCCAGCTCATCCACCCTAGGGCGATCGTAGCCCTCCGGCGTGTCCTGGGGCATGCCCGGCCGGATTACACCGGTGCGGTTGAACACGCTGGCCGGATCTACATTCACGTGCCACTTCCCGCTCATGTAAGTCTCATACCCAGCATCCTCCAGGAGTTGTGGCCACATACGGCGGGATCGGGCTTCCTCCTCCAGCGTCGATTCCAGGGCGTGGGCATTCCAGAGGAAGCGACCCGTCGTCAGCATGGTCCGGCTGGCGATGCAGATCGCCCCACCCCACCCACCTTGGTTGTAGGCGTGGGTGAAGGTGGTCCCGGCCTTGATCAAGCGGTCTAGGTTGGGGGTGAAGACCTCGTCGTTTCCCAAGGCCCGGATGGCCGAAAAGGTGTGATCGTCGGCGAAGAGGAAGAGCAGGTTGGGCCGGCGCCTTTGAAGAATTGAGCAGGAGGCGGTGGGCGACAGAGCCATGGCCAGGGCCGCCAGACCCGTTTCTCTGAGGAACTCCCGTCTGGTAGGGAACATCTTTTCCTCCTGACCTCATGAAACGCCGGTGGTTTGGCCACTTTGATGGAGCCGTTCGGTCTCGACGTCCTAGACCAACTCGGAGAGAAGCTTCAGGGCGTGGGTCACCCGAATGCCTTCCGGGCTCACGAAGTCCTTGGCACCCGAGGGAGAAATCTGCCAGGCATCACATTCGGGAAACCGGGCCTTCCAATACCGGAGGTTTCGGTCCACGGCAGCCTGGGAGGCCTTGCACTCCACGGCCAGGAGGGGTCGGCTTTTCTCGACCAGAATGAAATCCACTTCTCGTCCGTCCGTGTCTCTGAAGTACCTCAGCTCAAGGTCGCGACCTTGGGTGTCCTGCTGGTAATGCACCCATTTGAGGAGGTGGCATGCCACCATATTCTCGAACCGCGGCCCCGTTTCTTCCACTGAATGCCAGTCCGTATGGTAGTGCTTCTGCGCCTTTTTGATTGCGCGGATCCTCGGGCTTCCGAAGGGCGAGAGGCGGAATACTGCGTAGAGCCGTTCCAGGATTCCGATCCAGGTCGAGACGGCCTTGTGGCTGACCTGGAGATCTTCTCGGAGTGCATTCACGGAAAGTGGGGATCCTACCAGGTCGGGAAGCCTGAGAATGAGGAGCTCGAGGTTGCCCAGGTCCTGAACCTGTTCCAACTGGGTGATCTCGTCGGCGATCAGGAGGTTTCGGTACTCCCGGGACCATCGGCGGGCCTCCACCTGGGAGCCACTGAAGAAGGGTTCAGGAAATCCCCCCAGCTCGAAGAGCTCTTGAAAACCGTCCA
>JASFVN010000449.1:0-3539 GCA_050049805.1 Gemmatimonadota bacterium | reverse complement strand
GTTTCCACCGGCGTTCACCGTGAGGGTGAAGTCACCCTCCAGCTCAGGAGTGACCGTCAGAAGGAAGTCGGTATTGGTTTCCTGGCGGAAGACGTCTCCCTCGCCGAAGGCGCCGTTCTCGTCCACTCCCGACTGGCCCAGGGTGCCGGCGGCGAAGATCCGCTTTCGGTGATCCTGATACCAGTCCGTTCCGCTCCGGATCATCCCGCTTAGCCAGGGCGTGAACTCGTAGGTCAAGGAACCGCTCCCGATCACCCGGTCCCGGCTGTCCCAGTTCTTGTTGATTGTGGCGACCCAGTAGGGGTTGTTGTTCCAACGGTTGTTCCAGTTGAACTGGGTGCCGTCCTCGTTGTAGAAGTGGCCCTTGAGGAGGTTGATGTCCACCTGCCTGCCCGACCAGACGAACCCGAACATGGGGTTGTCGGCGCTGTAACCCTGACCGGGACGATTGAACCCGTCGCTGTTCAGGTACTGGGCCGACACCTGGGCCGTCAGCTTGTCGGTTACGCTACCGGCGGCGTTCACCCCCAGGGTGGTGCGGAGGAGGCGGAATCCGGGCTGCATGCCGTTCTGGTCGAAGCGCCCGATGGACAGGCGGGCGTTGACCCGATCCGAGCCCAGGCTCAGGGCGGCGTTGGTGGTGGTGGTGCGCCCGGTCTCGAAAAAGTCCTGGACGTTGTCGGGATGAGACACCCATGGCACGGCCTGGCCGTTGGAGAAGAACTGGGGAATCCTGAGCCCGATATCCAGGCGGGGGCCCCAGCTCTCATCCATGTCGTCGTAGGTGCCGCCCCCCTTGCCGTCCACGTAGCTGTAGAGGCCGTTCCTCCCCTGGCCGTAGAGGTTCTGGTAGTCCGGGAGCTTGAGGGGGGTCTCGAAGGTCGTGTTGATGGAAGCCGTGACCCCCGCTGTTCCCGAGGCTCCAGCCCCGCCTTTGGTAGTGATGATGATGGCGCCGTTGGCCGCCCGGGAGCCGTATAGAGCGGCGGCGTTGGGGCCCTTCAGCACCGAGATGGAGGCGATATCGTTGGGGTTGATGTCCTGGATGGCGTTGCCGTAATCGATAGCGGCGTACCCCCGGCTCCCGAACACCCCCGACCCCGTGGAATTGCTCACCGGGATTCCGTCCACCACGAAGAGCGGCTGGTTGTTTCCGGTGAGGGAGTTGGCCCCCCGGATCACGATCCGGCTCGAGCCTCCAGGGGTGTTGGAGTTGAAGAGGCTCACTCCGGCGACCTTACCCGAAAGAGAGGCCACCACATTGGGGTCGGGGACGCTGGCCAGGTCGGTGCCCCCGACCTGTTGGACCGATGTGGTCACGGTGCGCTCCTGCCGCTCGATCCCCAGGGCGGTGACCACCAGACCCTCGATCTCCACGGCGGCCTGGCCCATGCGGAAGTCCACGGTGACGGTGGCCCCCGAAGGCACGGAGACGGTTTGATCTTCGGCTCCGTATCCCATGAGGATGGCCCGCGCCGTGTGGGTCCCGGCGGGAACGTTCCGGATCTGGTAGCGTCCGTCGGCAGCGGACAGAGATCCAAGTTGAGTGTCTACGAGGACCACCTGTGCGCCCGCCAGGGGACGCCCAGTGGCTGCGTCGGTGATGGTTCCCACCACCGTCCCGGTACCCTGGGCGTGCAGGCATGTGGGTATGCCGCCGAGGGCCAACAGGATAGCTACGATCGACTTCAATTTGATCATGTTCGGCATTCCTTCCGGGCGTGAACGTTTCCTCCGCTGAGGCGGAGCAGGAGGGGAGGCCTGAGGAGGCCCTGATGAAGAGGGTGACTAGCGTGCGAAAACACGTATCTGTTTTTGCATGGTAATTTGTATACAAAACAGGGTACTATGGTGATTTCAACAATGCAAGGATTCTTTTCCATGGTTTGAATTCCTACCAGTTACCCCGCTCGCCCAGGATCTCGATGATGTCGCACAGGCGGTCGGCGGCGGCCATCCAGTGCTCCTGGGTGAGACAGAGACTCTGGTCCGGGTCCCCGGCGCCGATGGCCTTGATGATGCGCCGGTGCTCTTTCACGGAGCGGACCTGCTGGCCGAAATCGCCGCTGGAGTAGATGCGCCGATAGCGATCGGCCTGGGGTTTGGTAGTGCCGTGGAGGGCCAGGAGCCTGGGGGCGGCAATAGCTTCGTGGACCACGTCGTGGAAGTCGCCGTGGAGGTCGAAGAGGCGCAGGTGCTCGGGTTTGGCCGCGCTCCCCATCTGTTCGATGGTGTCGTTGATTCGGGTCATCCGCTCGGCGAGGGCCTTTCGCGGCCCGTCGGGGAGATGGGCGGCGTGCCAGGCCGCCAGACCGTCCAGGGCTCCCACGATGTGGTAGATCTCCCGGGCGTCTTCTTTGGTAAGGGGGGCCACGATGAGCTTGGCCTTCTTCCCCCCGTTCATGGCTCGGACATAGCCCCCTTGCTGGAGGCGGTACAGTGCGCTCCGAACCGGGGTTCGGCTCATGCCCACATGTTCGGCCAGCTCGCTTTCCATGATCCGAGCCCCCGGGGCCAGAGATCCTCTTAAGATCATTTCACGGATCTGTTCGTAGGCCGCGTCGGCCAGTTGCCCACGACTCCTGTCCTTTTTCTTCATTGCGACTCCCCTGGGCTGGTCGGACTCAGAGGTCGGTCCGCAAGCGGATCAGGCTCGGTGCCGGGTCTGATCTCACTCTCTGCACAAAGATGTACCTTATCTTGTATACCGTTTGGTGCGAAAGGGGGCGGGATGGTCTCCCCCCGAATCAAGTCGCTGTATCGCTCCCTCTCACGAATCAGGTAGGCGTTCCCGCCTTCCACCATGACCTCAGCCGGCCGGGGCCGTCCGTTGTAATTGGAGGCCATGGAGAATCCGTAAGCTCCCACGTTGCGGACGGCCAGGAGATCACCGGGGCAGGGAAGGGGAAGGAGGCGGTCCCGGGCCAGGAAATCCCCGGTCTCGCAGATGGGGCCCACGACGTCGACGAGCTGTCTGGCTGCTGTCGCGTGCGTCTCGGCGCTTCGGGATCCGACGGCGGGCCCGGCGTCGGCCCCGGTGGATTCCAGCCGTTTTCCTTGCTCGGGATGGTCGCTCTTCTGGCCCCGGGTTTCACAGGTGCGGCTGGAGTTCACCAGTTCGATGGGATGATACCCCCCGTAGTGGCTCGGCCGAAGAAGGTCCGACATGCCGGCGTCGGTGATGACGAAGGTTTTCCGGTCGGCTCGCTTCACCCATCGCACCCGGGTCAGGAGCACGCCGGCTTCCCCCACCAGGTAGCGTCCAGGCTCCAATACCAAACGGAGATTGGAATCTCTCAAGAGTGGTAGGAGAGCATGGGCCAGGGCCCCCATGTCCATCCCCTCCGACTCGTACGGGATGCCGAAGCCGCCGCCCAGGTCCACGAACTCCGGCTCTATTCCTTCGGCCTGGAGCTGGGCCACGACGGAGAGGGCGGTTTGGAGGGCCGCCACATACGGTGCGGGGTCCACGATCTGGGATCCGATGTGGACGTCGATGCCCCTGGCCCGGAGGTGGGAGCGGGACGCACCCCAGCGGT
>JASFVN010000388.1:0-4110 GCA_050049805.1 Gemmatimonadota bacterium | reverse complement strand
CTTGGTGGTTGCGTGGCCGGTGCGAGTGTATTCGTGGGGAGTGGGTGCATGGATGTCGGGATTGATGCGGACGGCAAAGGGCGCCCGGGCGCCCAATCCTGCCGCAAGAGCATCCAGGCGATGGAGCTCGTCGACCGACTCCACGTTGAAGGAATAGATCCCGGCCCTTAACCCTGCCCGAATCTCCGCGTCGGACTTGGCCACGCCGGCGAAGAGGATTCTGCCCGGGGGTATGCCAGCCCGCAGGACCCGGTGCAGCTCTCCCCCGCTTACGATGTCGGCCCCGGAGCCCAGGCTGGCCAGACGGCTGAGCAGAGCCAGGCTTCCGTTGGCCTTCACCGAGTAGGCTACCAGGAGGGGTACCGATCCGAAGGCCCGGGTCAGGGTCTGGAGGCGCTCCTGGACGCAGTCCATGGAATAGACATAGAGGGGAGTGCCATACTCCGCGGCCAGAGCCTCCAGGGGGAGGGAGGCACGCCTATACGGTTGCATGGAATATTGTATACAATACCGCGTACAAAAATGCAAGCATTGGATTGGAACTGCCTTGATGCACGGCTTGGTCCGGCAATGCATGTTGAGGGTCGACGTCGGCCATCCCGGAAAACCAGCGAGTCGAGGTCAGGCCGTGAGGAGAACCGCGCCGGTTTATCTGAGGGCGGTTTCTTTGGGCCCTCCCGTGCCCCAGCACCACTGTCTGCGACGGTTTACCCTATCCACCCATGATCATGGGGAAGCGGTTGTTCACCACGTTGTTGTAGATGGAGCCGAAGCGGTAGGAGAAGCCCACGTTGAACCCCCAGTTCTTGTCCGAGGCCCGGGTCCGGAGGTTGAGGAGGATCTCTTCGTCCGTCTCCCCCTCCGCCGAGAGGTAGATCTGGTCCGTCACCCGAGAGATGTTACCCCCCACATCGAGGCTCAGTCCTCGGGCGATGCGGAAGCTCACGTCACCCCTGAGGGTGATGGTGTGCTGCTCGATATCGTCGAGAAAGTGGGAGCCGATGACGGAGAGTGATCCGTCTCCCCACGGCTGCCGATGGGCGTAGCGGAGCTGGAGTGATTCCTGGTAGCGTGTCTCCTCGGTCTTCTCGAAGATGGTTTCCGAAAGGTAGTCGCTGTAGGTCGGGCCGACGGCGTAGCGTGCGGTCAGCGTCCTTCGGGTCGCCTCCACGTAGGGGAACACGCTGTACTCCACGGCCGGAGTGACCTCTACCCGCAGGCGCTGGTTCTCCCGGGGCAGCCTCGCAACGGAGGACATCAGGCCCACGGACCAGTGCTCCGCCAAGGAGTAGACGAGCTGGCCCCCCGCCGCCCAATCCGTGAGCGTGGATTCGAAGACGCTGGAGTCGCTCAGCAAAGTCTCCACCACGTTGCGGTTGGCGCCCAGGTGGACCTCGAGTTTCCAGGTAGGTGTGGTCCGGGAGGCCATGAAGTCGCCGGATATCCGCTCGCTGTCACGGGTCTTCGTCCAGTCCAGGGTCCCGCTGGCGCTGACCTCGAACACCCAAAGGTTCCAGGGATCATCCACCTCCTGGGGCCCAAGGACACGGGCATCGGGATCCACGGCCTCTGGTGTCAGGGGCTCGAAGGCGACGAAGTCCCGGAAACCGGACAGGGCCGCGTACCGCGCCAGACCGATGGCCAGCGTCGTGGTGACCCCGTCCAGCTCCTCCTGCGCCACGTCGGTGCCCGAGGACCGGAAGAAGAGTTGGTCGTCGGATTCCTCCAGAGCCTCCCTGCCGATGAAGTCGAGCTGGTACTCGTTGCCTCCCGAGCCGGTGGTCTGGCTGGTCAGGATCACGTGGACGTCAGCGTCCTCCCTGTTCCGTACCCAGTCGACCCAGTCGATCTCCGTGCGAAAGAAGGTGCTGGCCTCCATGCACTCCCGGCCCTCGCAGTCGAGGAAGACGCTCAGGCGGGAGGAGGCCGGGGTCACGATGGGCTCCTGGCCGGAGAGGGACGCAGGTCCCATGAGGGGTGCGGGGCCCATGAAGGCCGCCAGGAGCACCAGGAGCACCAGGGGGCCCGGGAGGCGTGGGAGGTGGCGAGGCCGGCGAGGCCGGCCGGAGTGGCGAGGCCGGCCGGAGCGGCGAGGCCGACCCAGGGCGCCAGGGCGTCGCGTGGGCATCAGAAACCCTCTCCCATGTCCGGACCTCCGCCGCTGATCCTGGGGAAGCGGTTGTTCACCGTGTTGTTGTAGATGGAGCCGAACTGGTAGGAGAACCCGAAGTTGAGGCCCGTGTTCAGGTCAGAGCCCCTGGTTCGGAGACGGAGCAGCGCCTCCTCGTCCGTGACCCCGCTTGCGGAAAGGTAGACCTGGTCGGTCACCCAGGCGACGTCCCCTCCCACGTTGAACCTGAGTCCCCGGACGAGGCGGAAGCTCACCCGTCCCCGCAGGGAGAAGTTGTGCTTGTCCAGGTCTCCCAGTACGTGGGAGGCGGTGCCGGTGACGGAGCCGTCGCCCCAAGGTTGACGCATGGTGGCCCGGAGCTGGAGCGCCTCCTCCCAGGGCGTCTCCTCGGTCTCGTTGTAGATCGTCCGCTCTTCGTACTTCCGATACGTCACCGCCACGGTGTAACGAAGCGTGATGCTCCGGCGCGTGGCTTCCTCATAGGGAAAGAGGCTGTACTCGATGCCGGGCGTGAGGTCCGCCCGGAACTTCTGGTTATACCGGGGGAGTCTGGCCGTGAGGGACGAGAAGTCCAGCGACCAGTGTTCGGCCAAGGCGTAGGTGACTCCCAAGTTGACCGTCCAGTCCCGCTCGTCGCTCTCGAAGATGGACCCGTCACTCCGCTCGATCTCCTGGATGTTGACGTTGCCACGGCCGCTGAAGGACAACTTCCAGGTGGGGGTGGTGCGGCTGGCCGAGAAGTTCCCTGAGAAGCGCCGGGTGTTACGGGTTTCGGTTCCGGAGAGCCGGGTGCTGCCACCCACGTTGAAGACCCAGAGATCCCAGGGGTCGTCCACCTCCTGGGGTGTGACGATGCGCTCATCGGGGTCGATGCCCGGGGCAACGGGAGAACGCAGGGCCACGAACTCACGGTAGCCCGCCATGGAGGCGTATCGCGCCAGGCCGATGGTGAGGACATTTGCGACACCGTCGATCTGGTCCTGCTCGGTGTCGGTGGAGGGCGACCGGAAGAAGAGGTGATCGTCTCCGAGGTCCAGGTCGAGAGAGCTCGTGAAGTCGAGGCCGTATTCATTGCCCCCTGACGGGCCGGCCTGGCTGGTGACGGTGACCTGAACGTCCGCTTCGGGCCCGTTGTCCACCCAGGTCACCCAGGGCACCTGTGACTGGTAGCGTTCCGGCTCGCACCCAATCCCCTCGCACAGGAGGAAGACCCTCAGGCGGCCGCCCGTCCCGGGTCCGCCCTGGGCCGCGCCCAGCCAGGGGGTCGCGAGGAGCCCCAGCCCTCCGGCCATGAAGATTGCCAGAACCCTGAATGTACGCCGACTTCCCATCGATTCCGTTAGCTCCAGGACGTGTCGAGGCGCGCACAAGAAAGGCGGAAGTCTATCAGGTTGAAGCCTCGGTGGACAGGTGGGGTGAAGCGAGAAGAAGAGTCGGGGGTTCCGCCTCCCGGCAGATCAGGACCCGGCCTCGGTCACACCCAGGTGAGGCGTTCCCTGAGCGTTCCCCGAGGGCTTCGAGGCTAGGGGTTCTCCCGGAACGTTCAGGGTACGGGTGCTTCATAGCGTTGAGACCAGGGAAGGGAGGCGAAACTCGATCAAGGAGGTGATCTCATGAAACGCTCACATTTCCTTCTGAACGTCTTGCCCCTGATCGCCCTGGTCCCATCTGCCTGCCAGGATGCCACCGGGCCGAAGGCTACACCGATAGCAGATGCGGGGTTGGACCAAGCCGCAATGACTGGAGAGCTCGTTCAACTCGACGGGAGTGGTAGCTTCGTTCCGGATGGTGATCTTCCAACTTTCCTCTGGTCATTTCAGTCGAAACCGGACGGGAGCAGAGCCATGATCTCGGACGCCGCCACCCTGTCCGCCAGCTTTACACCGGACCTGGTGGGGACCTACGTGGTGAGCCTGACCGTGAGTGTCGGGACCCTTCATGCGTCGGATGAATCCGAGATCAGTGTGGCCGCTGGGGCC
>JASFVN010000219.1:0-7757 GCA_050049805.1 Gemmatimonadota bacterium | reverse complement strand
CACCCCGTCCGTTACTTCGGCGCCCATGGCAAGGCGCCTTTTTTGTTCGTGCCTCGGGGCGTGGCTCAGTCAGGTAGAGCGCTGCGTTCGGGACGCAGAGGTCCCCGGTTCAAATCCGGGCGCCCCGATTGGTTGGTCGAAGAGCTTCATGGATGTTCGTCCGGGTTTGAACCGGAGGTTCAAGCCGAGGGGCGAAGAAGGTCGGGGTAGATCCGGAGGCTTACCCCCGAGACGAACGAGACCGGCGCAGCCGGTCGCAGTTCCATCCGGGCGCCCCGACTCGAGAAGTCCCGTCGTTGTTTACATTTCTGGTAATTGACGCTCCGGCGGATGCGCACCTAGCTACGCGGGGGCGGAGCCGCTCTGGAGCGCTGGCAGAATGGTAATGCACTCGCCTCGAAAGCGAGCGCCCGAAAGGGCTTGGGGGTTCGAGTCCCTCGCGCTCCGTTAAGAAAGCAAAGGGCCCCCAGAGTCGTCAGACTCTGGGGGCCCTTGGCTTGCTACCTGAAAGAGCGAGGAATGTGGACCCCGGTTCAATCCGAGGGGCTGGATGGTGGAAGCAATGCACCTGGAGCAAACCCCGAGGCGATCCTGCCCGGCCCCTGCTCCCTCTCCTTCTCAGGCGCGTCATTCCAGTTCAGAATGGAGTTGAACACCAGGTTGAACTCACCGTGGTTCTGCCACCGGTAAATGGGATTGTTGGCGAACATCAGGACCCTGCCCCCCCCGTTGTGTGCGGGTCGGGAATCCACGGCGAAGGCCCTCCCCCCGAGGTTCTCGGCCCCGGTCATGAGTCCGCTCAGCACGGATGACTCCCCTCCTACGTAACGCGCCAACACCCGATCCTCGTCTGCCACTCCTACCCGGAAAGCCACAGGTCCCTGGCCGTACTTCATGGGGTAGATGGAGTCGGCAAACCCGTAGAAGACCGGATGGTCCATGTCGGAAATCACGGCCTGGACCAGGGGCTTCTGGGCTCGTACGTCCTCGGGGCTTTCCGTGTATACGGTCCGGGCGAACCCGAATTCGATGGGGAAGCTCACCGCCTGGGCCGTGGCGATGAGGGTGCCGCCCTCTTCCAGGAACTCCTCGAAGGCTTCCACCCCTTCCGCTCCGAACCCCCCGGTCATATCCGGCGTCGACCCGTACATTCCCAGGTATCGGTATTCCTCGGTTTGCTGGTACGGCTCGGGCCGATCGGCGGGCTCGGCCAGGACCCTTTGCCGACTCAGGTCCTGGGCCGCCATCAGGATGACGTCGTACTGGCTCCCCAGGCTTCCTTCCGCCACTCTCTCCTTGTAGATGAGGTCGAAGGGAATCTCGAACTGGTCGAAGGCGTGACGGTACCATCCCATTTCCTGCGTGCGCTGCCATTCGGTGTAGATAGCGATTCGGGGTGCGTCGCCGTCGTGACTCCGGACCTCGGGAAGCTCTTTCAGGGCCGCTGCCGTGAGGCCGAGGTCCAGGACCTGGGCCCGAGCACCCTCGATTTCCTCCGGGGTGCCGGTCATCAGGAATGAACCCGCCGGAAATTCCAGGCCTTCGGCGCTGAACGACTCTTCCGTGATCCGCATGTCCATGTCCCTGAGGCGGTACCGGAAGGTGATCATGTTGGTGGAGCCCAGATGGGCGACGACGAGGCTGGCCGACCCGTCGCCCCTTACCTCACCCTCGAATCGGGCCACGTCGTAAGTAGTGGTCTCCGCCTCCAACACCGACGGGTCCCCGACCTCCTCCACTTCGGCGTTGAAGGCGTACCCCATGGTCCACCCGCTGTCGTCGTAGGTACGAAGCTCCGGATCGGGATAGTGCTGAACCTCCAGGAGATTCTTGGCCAGGCGGCCGTAGGGCTGGTCGAGCTTGATGAGGAAAGAGCCCGCCGGGAAGGTTCCTTCCTCCAGTTCCAGCTCCCGGTTCAGGCGCCCCACCTCGATACCCTGGGCTCGGATGACCTCCAGAAGCCGGGTGACCCGAGTCATGTCCCGTTGCACAGGGATCACGTAGCCGAAGGGTGGCTCGTCTCGGCCTTCCTCTATGGAGTTACGGGACTTGATGTAGAAGTTCTCCAGGATGGTCCGGGGAGCCATGGCCGTGAGCTGGATGGCCGACAAGAGACCGGTCTGGATGTAGTTGACGTTGTTTCGCCTTGTGAAGGTCTGCACGGCGTCGTCCGGCACCGGATGCCCCCGGTACCACTCTCGAGCCTGGCTCCCTCCCCTGCCCGTCGGCGCGCCCAGATGCCGGGTGGAGCGGAACAGGGCCACACTGTCGGCTTCCTCTTCTTCTTCCTCCGCCGCTTCTTCTCCCTCCGTCGCTTCTTCGCCCTCTGATGACTCCTCTTCCTGGCGGGCGGCCCGGAGGGAGTCCACGTCTATATCTCTCGGGCTTTGCGTTTCGTACATCCGCATCAACCCGTTGTGGTTATAGACCACCGAACCGAGGTACCCCGGCGACCAAGCGTCCATGAAGGCGTGCGTATACACGCCGGGCATGTTCCACTTGGCCATCTGAGTCATCTCCCAGTTGGAGAACCAGGAGAGCTCACCGAAGAGGACCGGGTCGAGGTTCGGGTTCTGGGGAGGCCCGCCGCTGTAGGTGTAGAGGAGGGTTCCGGACTCATGGCAGTCATGCATGATGGGGGGGAACGCGGTGAAGTACCAGTCTGTGAGAGCCCGCACGATAACCTGGGAGAGGTTGATGTCCCGGTTGTTGTCGTGGAGCACATACTTCCCCCAGTAAGGCACAGAGGGTCGCCTTGGGGGGCGGGCCTCTTCCTCGGCGGCAACCGTGTCTCCCTCCTCGGCGGTGATGCTGTCCTTCGCCGCAGCCTCCGCGTCGAGCTCCGCCTGCCTCTCCAGGCCCGAGTAGTACCAGTCCACGATCCGATCCCTCCCATCGGGATCGGCCACGGGTGTGACGGAGACGAACACGTTGTCCCGGATGCGGGTGATGAAGGGAGATGTCTCCGTAGCCAACCGGTACACCATCTCCATGAGTGCTTCGGGCGCCCCCGTCTCGCCGCTGTGGAGGCCTCCCATGACATGGTAGTTGGGGTTGGTCGTGTTGAGGATCCGCTGTACCTCAGCCTCGGAAAGGCCCCTAGGATCGGCGAGGCGGGCCAGGTTCTCCCGGTTCTGTTCGAGGCGCGCCAGGTTCTCCTCAGAAGAAACCCAGACCACCACCAGGTCTCGTCCCTCGTCCGAGGAGCCGATGGATTCGATCCAGACCCGGGGGCTGGCCTCGGCAAGTGCCCGGTAATAGGCGAGGATGTCCTCGTAGTAGGTCAGCGTCCTGGTTTCCCCGATGTGGTGGCCCAGGACCTCCTTCGGAGTCGGGATTCCAGGTACCACGGGAAGGTGATCCACCAGGGGGCTTCCATATCGAGGCTCGGAGGTCCACTTCGCGAAGAATGCCGCGAAGTCCTCGTCCATGATCTGCCCGGGGTCCCGTGTGTCCGAGGCCACCTCCTGGGCGCCGGCCGTTGCCACGGGAAAAAGGAGAAGGATGTACAGCAGGGCTATGGTGGCGAATCGGATGGGTCTGGTAGCTTCGACCGACATCGAGGGGCCTCCTTGACCTGGGGGTCGGGTCGGATCGTTGGAGGCCGATAGGATAGACCGGGGGGCCGCAGGTTGCCAGGTCCAGGAAATTCCTCAGACCTTCAATCAGGTCACTGAATCGTGAACTCGACCGACGTTGGGCTGCTGCCCGGTTGGTACACGTAGCTGCCGTGAATCACGTCGACGATTCCCACCGTGTAGGTGCCCGGAGCCTGCCGCCGCGGGATCCTCCAGGTCAGGAATGCCTCACCGAGCTCGTCTGTGAATCCCTGCTTCTCCGTGATCGTGGTGCCAACGTCATCCCAAACCTCTGTGAACACCTGGGCTCCGGAAACCGGAGCTCCTGACTCATCTTGCACGCTGACGATCCATCCCATGGTCTCACGGTCCCGGAAAGTGTCGCAGAGCTGGGAGAAACTCCCCCCCTTGCCGAGGCACCAGGTATCCAGGTCCGTGATGGTCATGACAGGGGGGGTCACCGGGTCTGGCGTCGTCGAGGCTTCCCCCCAGGTGGTAGACGCCATGGCGTATGGCTCGGCCATGCCGGTAGTCATCCAGGCTACCAGCAGGTTCAGACCCTCCGCCGCCAAGAAGGGATTTCGGCCCTGATTCGCCAGGTACAGGAACTGGATGTATTCCCAGCTCGTGGGCTGGTACATCAGGTCAATGGTGGCGTAGGCGGCTCCAGCCGGTGGATTGAGGGGGAAATCGTCGAAATATTCGTAGACTTCGCTGGGCCCTGGGTTTCCGTATTGCTCGGCGGGTACGGGTAGGGCATTCCGCTTCCGAGCCTCCTCATACTCCATCCCGTAGGGTGGGATGCGGTTGTCCTTCACCACCTCATTGTTGAGTACGAAGTGGAAGGTCTCCAGGTGGGTCCCCAAATCGCCGCCAGCCAGGTCCTCAAGGGTGTATTCCACCAGTCCGGTGGTGCGGTCGAAGGTGAGGGGCAGGTTGGGGGAGTAAGCCAGGTCCAACAGCTGTTGGGCCCACTGCTGGGTCATCCCGTAGTGGGCCTCGTAAACCCTGGTGTTCGGATCGTGGAGGTCCAGCAGCGACCGCACTTCGGTAGGGGATCCGTCGAGGTCGACGGTCATGTTACCGTATTTGCCGTCCTCCCGAACCAGCCCATCGGTGTCATCGTACCACTTCACGTTGAGCCACATGCGGCGTCCCTCCGGGTACCCGGAAATCAGCTTGTGGCCCGTGTGATTCACGATCCTCACCGTGTTGTCCTTGACATTCAGGGTCGCGGCCTGATTCAACTGTTTGAAGGCCCGGGCTTTTCCTGCCTCCAGGGCAGCCATCTGCGTCGACGAGAGGCCACCGCCCAACCGCAGCAGTCCCGCCCCGTCCAATGAAATGATGGCATCGGGCATCCAGTAGTTACCGCCCGTCATGTCGTGGAGGGGGAGGTCGCTGCGTTGGGGCACCCCATTCTTGTTGGCGCCGGCGCCTACCACCGGCCGCATGTGGCAGGTCTGGCAGGTGTAGTACCGGGCGGTTCCATCCTCGTAGTCCCCACCGGTACCGGCGCTCAGGGCGCTCTCGTACCCGGCGAGCAACGCGCCCCCCTGGAGGTCTTCCGGAAGGGACTCGTATTCCGAAACGAGGGTAGTACTGATGGCTCCCGACATGAACTCGCTGTAGGTGCGCTCCACGATTCCATACTGGAAGGGAAGGTTGTTGAACGCGGCTTTCAGCGTGATATCGCTGCCGGGGATTCCGCTGGCGATGACTTCGCCAGCCGTGGGCTGGGCACCGTTGTTGTGAGCCAGATCTCCCACCACGGGGTTGGAGACATCGTGGCAGGTGCCGCAGAAGTCGTCATCCCGGTGGAAGGCCGACTGGAGGAACTGGTGTCGGGCATCGGCATCGGAGTATGGTCCCAGCTTGTTCGCATCCGGTGAGAGCACGTACATGCCGCTGCCGTAGAACCCTTCACCGGTCTCGTCGTCGAAGGCGTGGAAGGGCGGAACCTGGACGCCAACGTGCTCCGACAGGTCCGGGTTGGTCATGGTATGGCAGAGGTCGCACTGGACGCCGTCGGCATCCTTGGCCATCAACGCAGAGCCGTCGGTTGGGGTGGAGCGGCCCCCCACCCAGCCCGCCGGCGAATGACAGCGGAGGCAGAGGTCCCCCGCTCCGTCGAAGTCCTGCTCCGCGACGGCCAGGGTGGCCCAGAAGAGGGGGTCCCGCCCGGCATGGGCCATCATGCTGCCGCCCCAATTGAAAGCGGGCTCGACGCTCTCGCTGTATCCGCCGTGGCAGTTGTCGCATTTGTCCGGTGTTTCCAGGCTGCCGACTTCGTTGGGTTGCGTTCCCGGTTGCTCGACCTCGGTGGGCACGATGTCAGCCATGAAGGCCCATCCGAGGAGTACGGTTGCCATACCTGCCCCAACCACTAGCCGCGTAGACACGAGCCACCTCCTTCGGTTCGCGCAATCCGGAGAATCGCACCATCTGGATTTTTTTGTTTCAAGCAATATTTCACGCGCGAAGGCTATCCGCCAGGTCCGCTCCCCGGTTCCGATGAACTTGGCTGGCCATCGACCAAGATTGACACCAGTTTGACGATGGGTCGATAGCTTGGCACGGTCCAACTTTCTGAGCCTCGAGGAAGGAGTCCTTCATGGTTCCGGTCAAACATTTGACTTTCGTTCTCGCTGCGTTCTCACTTATAGCTTGCTCTGAAAACGACCTCACCGCCCCCGACGATGTGGACCCATCGTTTGCCAAGAAGGTGAAGGTGGAGGTCCAGGAGCCGGAGATTCAGGAGTTTTGGGTTTACGCCAACGAGTCCGGTGAGCAGTGCATCCACTTCGTGGTCTCGGGGACCTTTACCGGTCTGGGGGTCAACGTTGCTTACGACCACTTCTTCAACGGGTACCAGGACCTCTATGACCATTATGAGTACTACTTCATCGGCGGCCCTCCCAGGGCGGACACGGAGTTCAGGGAAGATGAGAACCTGGGAATGCTGGGCCACGAGGACGTCTGCTTCAACGGGGAGCGGGATAGCAGTTCCGATCCATTCAAGTATTTCATGGATTATCCCTCCACTTCCATCTCCGTTGCAGGCGAGGGAGGCACGGAGGCCGGCTTCGATCCCATCGCACTCGTGCCCGCGGCCATAACAGGTGAGACCGGCGCCAGGTTTTTCCATCCCGAGGGAGTGGTCGTGGGGGGCGAAGTGTTGGCCGCCGAGGGTGTCCCAGAGGTTACGAGCATCTGGGATCATGATGAGGACGGAGAGCTGGAAACGTATTCCGATGTCCGATCCTATGCCATCTGGAAAGGAGCGGAGGCACCTGGCAACATCTATGTGGAGAACCTCTCGGTCCCGGCCGCCAGCTGCACCCTCGAATACGGAAAAGGGAAAGACAAGAACACGGTCCTCGGCGCGACTGTCACTCTGGAGGTCGATTTCGAGTACGGGGCCGCCAGCGCCGACGGGGAAACAAGTCTTCCCGGTGCTCCTTACTATTGGGGCCAGGGACGCATCCGGATTCTCCACCCCGGGGCCCTCCAGGGCGAGTTGTCCCCCGAGTACCGTGAGACCCCGCCTTATGACGGAAGCCGCAGCTACTCGTGGACATTCGACATTCAGGATCCCGGGGAGCCGATACAGGTCGAATTTGTCCTCGACTACCTCTTTGCGTCGGGTTCGCAAGAAGCGTACGACTGGGTCTACGACCCGGGGAAGAACGGCATGGAGACCACAGCTGGGTATGAGGGTGGTGCATGGGACCCGGTGTCCAACGTTTCGACCGAGCTCTACGACATGAAGTTTCCCGTGGCTCACTCGGGCCTGACCACGGTGGTCTGTAATTAGAAGAAAAAAGGAGAGGGAGGGGCTCGCGCGTCCAGCGCGACTCCTTTCCTTCCTCGGGCCTCGAAGCTCTGCGGCGTGATCCAGCCAATCCACGGCTTTCTCCTCTCGGCCCAACGCTGCTAGCCAATCGCCCATTTACGACCTCAACCGTTGGTACGTCTTCCTCCCTTTCGGCGTGTATGAAGAGAACAGACCCAGTCCGCACACCGCAGGAGAGGCACATGACTGCGCGGCTAATAAGATCCGGCATTCCCCCGCTGGTCCTCGTAGCATGCCTCCTGGCCTGCGACGGCAACCCCACCGCTCCCCAGGATATCGAAGTCACCCCTACCCCTGGCCTCGAAGGGTTTCCAGCCGATCTG
>JASFVN010000023.1:0-30296 GCA_050049805.1 Gemmatimonadota bacterium | reverse complement strand
CTCCGTACCCGATGACCTGGAGGTGCCGGTCCTTCTCCAGGCAGGATGGAACCGGGTGTTGCTGAAGGTGGCCGACCTGGACGGAGGTTGGGCTTTTCAGCTGCGGGCGGCGGATCCCCGAGGGGACCTCCGTTGGGCCCCCTCGCCTCCGGGTCGTTGAATAGGGGCTGTCCAGGGCCTAGTTGTGATTTGCCTCCAGGGCAATGGTGATCTCCACGTCGCCGCCGACGATCACGGTCTGGGCCCAGTTGGCGACGCCCACTTCGAACTCACGGCGGTCGATGGTGGTAGAAGCCTGGAACCCGGCTACCTGGGTGATCCCTCCCATCATCTCCTGCATTTCGGGCGGGAGGTCTTTCACGCCAAGGACGTCGATGGCGAGCTCCACCTCTTTGGTGATCTCCTTGATGGTGAGATTCCCGGTGGCCACGAGCTGGTTGGGTCCAATCTCACGTACTGAGCTGCTTTCGAAGGTCATCTGAGGGAACTGCTCGGTGTTGAAGAAATCTGCGGACCGCAGGTGGTTGTCCCGGCGCTCGTTCTTTGTATCGATGCTGGCCACGTCGATGCTCACCTTGACGGAGC
Organism: Gemmatimonadota bacterium; assembly: GCA_050049805.1. GTDB lineage: Bacteria > Gemmatimonadota > Gemmatimonadetes > Longimicrobiales > Gaopeijiaceae > JABDNZ01. Next base: position 29,711 of record JASFVN010000023.1, on the reverse strand, counting down.
TGTTCTCGGGGGCTTCCGCGTCGAACATCAGCTCGATATCAAAGTCCCGGAAGGTGCCGGTGACCGGCGTGAAAAAGTGCGTCACGGAGAAGTTGACCTCCGTGTGGGAGGCATCGACGTTCCACTGGATCGGTTCACGGTTGTTGGCATCGCCTTCGGGCGTACCGTCGGCAGCGCCCATGATCAGCAGGCTGACCAGGGCAAGTGTCGGCAGAATCAGTATTCTCTTCATTTTTCTCTCCTTGATAGCGGTCTGGAGTGTCATTCTTGGGCCTATGTCGCTCGGTTCCTCATTGTCCGCAAAACCCATCAAGTTTGAAATAGGTTCCAAATGAACCCCTGAAGCTTGAATGATGTTCCGTGGGCTCGATTCGGACCTGGCGGACACCGGTAGCGCTGGGGACGCTCGGAGAGTAGGATCGAATCGAATGGGATCGATGAGGGTGGGATGGATGGACGCGGAGCCCCCTCGAGTACGCCTGGAGGAATCCGAGATGTGCGGAAGCCTCGCCCAGAAAGACAAGGCCCTCCTCAGGGCCATCGCCATGGATTCGATTCGCTTCGGTCTGGAAGAAGGACGCCCACTCCAGACCGACCGGACCGGCCTTCCGCCAGCTCTCCGGGAACCCGGTGCGACATTCGTGACCTTGAAACTCAATGGCCGCTTGAGAGGCTGTATCGGCAGCTTCGAAGCCGATCGCTCCTTGGCTGAGGACGTAAGCCGAAACGCCTACTCGGCGGCCTTCATGGACTACCGCTTCCCTCCCCTTTCGGGCGAAGAGTTTCCCGATATCGAGCTCCACATCAGCCTCCTCACCCCTCTCGAGCCCATGGATGTGCAGAGCAGGGAGGACCTTCTGAGACAGCTCCACCCCGGGATGGACGGACTGCTCCTGGAGGACTCCACCCATCGATCCACCTTCCTCCCCCAGGTCTGGGAGTCGCTACCCGATCCTGAAGACTTCTTGGGAGAGCTGTTGCTGAAGGCGGGCCTTCCTCGGGAGCACTGGTCGGACACGCTCTCCTTCCATCGATACAGGGTCGAGGAATTCTGAATCCAAAGGGACCTCCGTAGCCTCCGCGTCCTGGTTCCGAACACAGGCACTTCTGGTGAGGGCTTCTCAGGGATAGCCCCTGGGGTTTCGAAGGTCTTTGGCGCATATTTTCTGAAAGGGACTCTGGACCCTCGTGGGGCGAGAAGGAGACCCCCGGGGGAGCGGATCTCAAGGGAAAGAGAAGGTTGAAGCGATGAAGAGACTTATCGTGGTCGGGGACAGGGTATTGGTGAAGCCGGGGGAGGGAGAGGACCGAACCAAGGTCGGCCTCTATCTTCCCGCTACGGCCATCGACAATCAGGCCGTGCAAACGGGCAGGGTTGTGGCCGTGGGGCCTGGGACGCCCATCGGGGCCCCGGCTGAGCTCAACGACGAACCCTGGAAGATCGGTTCCGGGGAGCCCAGATACATGCCTGTTCAGGCTGAGGTCGGCGACTTTGCCATCTTTTTCCGAAAAGCTGCAGTGGAGATCACCTTCGAGGGCGAGAGGTACCTGGTCGTCCCCCAGGCGGCCATCTTGGGGCTGGTAAGGCAAGAAGGGGAAGAGGAAGATCCCGCGGAAGGGGAAGAGGACTAACCCGAATCCCGCTCCTGCCTTCTTGGCCAAGGATAGACTAGCGCCTGTTCCACTTTCTCCATGACCATGGTCGGCGTGATGCGTTCCATGCCTCCGGGGCGACGTTCCATGCTCACGGGATACTCCTCCCCCTGAAAATGGGCATACCCGTCTACGATCAGCTCTGTGAACCGGCGGTAGGGGCCCGATCTCTTGGGGTTGGTGAACCCGTACAGGCCCACCACCGGAGCTTCCATAGCCCTGGCCATATGCAGCGGTCCGGTGTCGGGACTGATCACTACCCGGGCTCCGTCCAGGAGCCAAAGTAGCCTTCTGAGACCCCCGCCCCGGGCATCCAGTACGTCTGCACCGCATCGATGGAGGATGGTCCTGGCCATCCTCTCCTCCAGGGGGGAGTGGCCTCCCACCAGGACGGGCTGAAGCCCGAAAAAGCTCCGCAATTCCCGAGCCACCAGGGCGTAGCTTTCAGGATCCCAATTCTTACGGCGGTCGCTGGAGGCTACAACCAACGCGGCGACGGGCCGGTGGATGTTGGAGAAGAACACCTCCTGGGTTCTCTTCTCCGCGTCGGAGAGAACCAATCCGAATTCAACCGGCTCAGGATCGACACCCATGAAGTGAAGGAACTCGAAGTACTGGTCCTGGATGTGGGCGTGAGTTCTCTGGTTGGGCGGTATCCGATGGGTCGTGAAGAAGTGGTTGAGGTCCCTGGATCTCCGTTTGTCGAAGCCCACTTTCACTGCGGCAGGCGTAAGGCCGGTAATGAGACCGGCCTTCAGGTATACCTGCAGGTCCAGGAGAAGGTCGAATCGACCCCCGGGAAGCCTGGCCGCCGTGGCCTTCAGCTGTCGGTAGGTCGAGCTGATGCCCTTGAGAGCCGTTACCATGGAGCGCCCGAACCGATGTCGATCGCCCCGGTGAAAGAGAATGAGCTCGTCCACTGCCCGGTGCCCTCGAACCAGGGAAAGGGGGCCTGCCTGAAGCACCCATGAAAGGTGGAGGTCCGGGTAGGCTCTACGAAGGGCCGAAACCAATGGTAGGACCTGAACAGCGTCCCCGATGGCGGAGAGCATGACAATAAGAAGGGATCTGGGTGCATCCCGGAGAGGCCCCCGGTCCCTCACCCAGCTACTGCTCGATCCAGCGTTTTCCATTCCCTCTCTGAAACACGAAGTCCGGTAAGGCGCTCCCATTTGCTCAGAGAACGCTTGAGCCTCTGCTGCATGGGCACCGGGTTGATGGGCCTGCCTGCGGGGCCGATGTCGCATCGGTCCAGATCCAGGAGATAGGCTCGGGGTGCCGCTCCCTTCCACTGAAGGAGAATGTTGCCAGCGTGGAGGTCCCGATGGCGAAGCCCGGCCCTGGCCAGCTGCCGGACCAGGGCCCCTGAAGCTTGCAGAGCGTCGAGTCGCTCTGCCGCTCCGCCGGCACCTTTTCGTCTGTCATCGAAGAGGGCCTCCACGAGATCCGAGGCCTCCCGTATGAACTCCGTCACCATGTCCGCTCGGTAAAAGGGCCCATCGAAGTAGGTCGCAGCGGCCACGACCAGGGGGGTCGGGATGCCTCGCGTTCGAGCCTCTTCGCTGGCTCGAATCTCGTGGTAGGGCCGTAGGGCGCCAATCCGGAAGTATCTGTCTTCCAGAAGCGCCGACACGATTTTCCCCCCTCGAACGAAGTGCCGGACGGCCCAACTCACCGCGGATCCACTCGAATCTTCCCCGTTGTCCCAGGCTGCCGGTATTTTCGCCGGGATAACGAACACGGGTCTTCGCCCCTCCAGGCGGGACGCCTTTCGGTCTTTGGACGCAGCGGTGTAGAGGGTCTCTCCACTCTCCAGCACGTAGCGAACCCAGGACTTCGCTGCAGGCCGAACCAAGGCGTGAGCACGTCCTCGCTCCACTGTCTGGAATCCGGGTTGGCTCCACCGGTTTCCCATGCTCAAGCGGGCGTGTTCCCCCCCTCCGGTTTACCATGCTTCAGAGCCCAGAGGATCATACCCAGCCCCAAAGCGACAATGGGGATGCTGAGAATCTGGCCCATACTGATGGGCAACCCTGCCTCGAAGGCAGCGTGCCTCTCCTTGACGAACTCGATGATGAAGCGTGCTCCGAAGACCGTCATGAAGAACATGCCGATGAGCAATCCATGCGGCAGGCTGCGGCCCCTTCTTCGATAGACGGAGAGAAGCAGGAAGAAGATCAGCAGGTAGCTGAGGGCTTCGTAGAGCTGGGCTGGATGCCGGGGAACCATATCCACCCGCGTGAAGACCATGGCCCAGGGCGCGTCGGATGGCAGCCCCAGGATCTCCGAATTCATGAGGTTGCCCATTCGGATGAAGAAGCCCCCGAGGGCTGTGGGGGCCGCCACTCGATCCAGAAGCCAGAGATAGGGCTGGTCCGGGTGCTTTCGGCTGTAGATGTAGAGGGACACCAGAATCCCGAGGGCTCCACCGTGGCTTGCGAGCCCCCGGAACCCTTTCCAGAACGCTACGATCTCGATGGGATTGGCGAGGTAGTAGTCGGGGCGATAAAAGAGACAGTGGCCGAGTCTGGCGCCGATGATGGCCCCGAGAATCATGTAAAGGAGCACCGACTCCAGGTCCCTTTCCGGTTTCTCCTCCCTGCGGTACATCCAACGGACCAGATAGAACCCCACGGCGAATGCCAGGAGCCAACCCAGGGAGTACCAACGGATCGGTAGGGGGCCCAGACGGAAGATCTCGGGAGAAACGTCCCAGGTGATCTGGGCCAGGACAGCAACGGACATGTTGAGCGGCTGCAGGAACATCCGACCCTCTGAGGTGGTTGGATTGGCTGGACCCCTCGGCCGGAAGAAGATGGGAGTGGCCATGGGGGCAGGCAAGTCGATCACAATGGGCCTGGCCTCTTGCCTCCTGCCTGGGGTCGAAGCGAGTCTCCCCGGAACCTTGTCCTGCGGATCGTACCGGATCAGGGAGACCGGCGAACAATGACGAGACGGGGCCAACCCGTCCATCGAGGAATACCGAGATGATCATGCGCATCGTGCCCGGAGTAGCGTTTCTCGCAGTGACTCTTCTTCAAACACCCCTCCAGGCCCAGGAGCCGGCACCGGCCCCTAAAGAGGGGAGCGTAATCTTCGTCCATCCCGATGGCGCCGGAGTGGCCGCCTGGGGCGCGGCACGTCTTCTCACCGTAGGCCCCGATGGAACCATGAACTGGGATCGACTGGGGGAAATCGGCATCTATAGAGGTCACATGAAGAGCTCCATGGGCGCTACCTCCCACGGTGGTGCAACCTCTCACGCTTACGGGGTGAAGGTGCATTGGGACTCCTATGGGATGGACGGCACGGAACCGCTGACGTCCCTCTCCGGCAAGCCCTACAGTATCCTGAAGGAAGCCCAGGAGGCCGGTTTGGCCACGGCCCTGGTGAACTCGGGGCATATCGCGGAGCCGGGTACCGGCGTGTTCGCCGCCAGCGCTCCTGCCAGGGACGCCTCGGATATAATCACTCGACAAATCATCGAGAGCGGGACGGACATCATCCTTTCCGGGGGGGAGATCCTCCTCCTGCCGGAAGGTGTCGAGGGTACGTTCATGCTCCCCGGAGTCCGAAAGGATTCCCTCAACCTCATCGACCGGGCCAGGGAACTGGGGTATGAGGTGGTATACAGCCGAGATGAACTCCTGGCACTGCCACCGGAAACCGAAAAGGTTCTGGGGGTATTCGGAGCTGCCCACACCTTCTGGGATCGATCGGAGGAAGTCCTGGCAGAGCGTGGGCTTTCACTCTATTCACACTGGGCCCCCTCAGTGGCAGAGATGACGGAAACTGCTCTGACGTTTCTGAAGTCCTCCGGTCGAAGGTTCCTGATGGTGGTGGAGGAAGAAGGCTCGGACAATTTCGCCAACAACAACAACGCCATCGGAGCTCTTACGGCCCTCGCCCGGGCGGACCAGGCCATCGGGGTGGCCCTGGATTATGTCGAGGAAAACCCGAATACTTTGCTCATTACAACGGCTGACAGTGACGCCGGCGGAATGGAAGTCTATCCCATCCGAAGTGCGGACAGCCTGGTGGCGGAGACACCCCTTCCCCCGACGACCCGAAATGGAGGCATGCTGGATGGGAGAAACGGGACCCAGACTCCACCCTTCATGTCCGAGCCGGATCGGTTTGGGAACCAGTGGCCGTTCGGAATCGCCTGGGCATCCTTCGATGACAACCTCGGCGGAATCGTGGCCAAGGCCCACGGGCTCAACGCCGAGTTGCTCCCCAACAACGTGGACAACACCGACATCTACAGGATGATGTACGCCACGCTCTTTGGTATATGGTTGAACTGACCCGTAGGCTGCGGTCTTGGCCAAGCCCTGGCTCGGCCTACCATTCTTTCGGGTAGACCGTTTTCGGCTCAAGAGGAGATTCCATGCGTTTTCCACGTTCCCATCCCTTCGCCTTTGCATTGATCGTCTCCATGGGTGCCTGCGGACCGTCCTCTGACTCCGAGCCGGAGGCCTCCAGCGAATCAGTGCCCGAGGCAGGGATGTCGGCCGCTGAGGCCTCTGTCGATATCGCCTGTTGGCTCCGAGGAGAGACCACTGAGGCGGAGGCTATGGAGCGGCAGAGCCCGTTGGGCCAGGCGGATATCGAGCTTGGAGGGCACGTTGGGAGAATATGCTATGGGCGCCCGTCGGCGAGAGGCCGGGTAGTGGAAGGAGGCCTCATACCGTTTGGCGAGCCCTGGCGAATCGGTGCGAATGAAGCCACGGCGCTTCACCTGCCTTTTCCGGCCCGGGTGGGAGGAATCGATCTGGAAGCGGGAAGCTATTCTCTCTACGCCGTGGCTGGGGAGTTCGAGTGGGAGTTCTTCCTCAACTCCAATGCAGAGCGCTGGGGCATCCCAATCGACGACGGGGTGATATCCCAGAACGTCGGCTCCTTCACGGGTCTTCCCAGGACCCTGACAGAACCGGTGGAGCAGTTCACCATAAACTGGCAGACCCAGGGTGGGGACAACGGCCATATGGTTCTGGAATGGGGCACCACCCGGATTGAGATCGAAGTCCGGTTGCGGGAACACAACCACTAGGAGGCTGCTGATAAAGTGGAGCGAGCCGCGTTTCGAGCGCCACGGGGCCATATGCGAGGCGGGGCGGAATAAGTGGCCCTGATAAGCGCCCGGAACCTCACGGTCTTTTTCGGCGAGCGCTCCCTACTGGACAGATCCAACCTTCAAATTCAGGCGGGTGAGCGGATCGGGTTGGTGGGCCGAAATGGAGAAGGGAAGTCATCCCTACTCCAGGTCCTGGCGGGGGAGCTCATCCCGGACGAAGGAGAAGTGGTCAGGGAACCTGGCCTTCGGGTGTCGCTCCTGCCCCAGCAGGTTCCCCAAGGTCTTTCCGGGACGGTGGGGTCTGTCATCCGTTCAGGCACCGGCGGCCGGTCTCCGGCATCCCACCGGATCGACCGCATCTCTTCGATTCTTCGCCTCGATGGTGCTCAGGAGTTCTCCACCCTCTCCGGCGGACAAAAGCGAAGAGCCTTGCTGGGTCGAGCCTTGGCGGCAGAACCGGACCTTCTCCTCCTGGACGAGCCCACCAACCACCTCGATCTGGACAACATTCGGTGGTTGGAAAACTTTTTGGAGCGCTTTTCGGGAAGCCTTCTCTTCATTACCCACGATCGGACGTTTCTTCAGAAGCTGGCCACCAGGATCGTCGAGCTGGATCGAGGAAAGCTGACGTCCTGGGATTGCGACTACCCCACGTACCTCAGTAGAAAGGAGGCTTTTCTCGAGAACGAAGAGAAGAAGTGGGCTCAGTTCGACAAGAACCTGGCAAAAGAGGAGGAGTGGATCCGTCAGGGCTTGAAAGCCCGACGGACCAGAAACGAGGGACGGGTCAGGGCTCTCCAACAGCTCCGGGCCGAACGAGCACGACGAAGGGAGCGTATTGGCGGAGCGAACATCAGCATTCAGGAGGCCGGTCGTTCCGGGGCCAGGGTGATCGTGGCGGAGAAGCTGGGGTTCGATTACGGCGGACCTCCCATCGTCAAGGATCTTTCGACCACCATCTACAGGGGAGACAAGGTCGGCCTAGTGGGCCCCAACGGCTGTGGAAAGACGACCCTTCTCAACCTCCTGCTGGGCAATCTCCCCCCATCCCAGGGGACGGTGAAGCACGGCCTGGCCTTGGAGGTGTCCCACTTCGACCAGCAACGCGAGACGTTGGATGACACGAAATCAGTAGCAGAGAACGTTGAGCTGGGAAGTGACTTTCTTAGCGTGGACGGCAAGAAGCGGCACATTCTCAGCTACCTGCAGGACTTCCTTTTCTCCCCCGAGAGGGCGAAGGAACGGGTGAGCTCCCTTTCCGGGGGAGAACGGAGCCGGCTTCTCCTGGCCCGCCTCTTCATACGCCCGGCGAACCTCCTCGTCCTGGACGAGCCAACCAACGACCTGGATGCGGAGACTCTGGAACTCCTGGAAGCCCGACTGCTGGACTTCAAAGGAACGGTCCTGGTCGTCAGCCACGACCGAAGCTTCCTGGATAACCTCTGTTCCAGCACGCTGGTCTTCGAAGGGGAGGGGGTGGTAAGAGAATTCGTGGGCGGTTATTCGGATTGGCGGAGAACCATGGATGACAGAGCCAGCGTAGAGGTGCCTCCAAGGAAGGTCACCAAGAGAGGAGTGGGGAAAGGGGTGAAGCGCTCGGCCGGGGAGGGTGGTGAGGAGCTTCCACCCCTCAGTTATATGGAAAAGAAGGAGTGGGAGAACCTCCCGGCCCGAATCGAAGCCCTGGAAGAGGAATTGGCCTCTCTTCACAAAGAGATGTCGGCTCCGGACTTCTTCCAGGGGGATCCCGAGAAGATCCGGGCCGCCACGGCCAGGTCCACCGCCCTACCTGCCGCCATTGAGGAGGCCTTCGACCGCTGGGCGGAGCTGGATCGCAGGATGTCAGGCTAACCCCTTGGCTCTCACTCTTCCCCTTCGCTTCTTTTTCCCCATCCTCCCCCCCCTGGTGACCGAACACTGACGACGTCGCCTGCCGAAGCATCGAAGGTGACTTTGCCGGGGAGTCTCTCTTCGACTCCGTTCCGAATCAGTACATTCTCTCCCGGAGCCCCGTCTTCTCCCCCTGCGGCTCCCCGAGGAGCCCGGAGCCTCCGTTCCGAGAGAAGTGTGACACGCCCTGGGGTGAGGAGTTGAATGTCCCGCCTCAGACCGTCCCCCCCCTGGTGCTTACCCCCGCCGCCACTGCCCCTGCGAATCCCGTAGTGAGCGACTCGGAACGGGTAGGCGTGCTCCAGGGCCTCGATGGGCGTATTGAGGGAGTTGGACATGTGGCTGTGGACGCCCGACAACCCAGGACCTTGCATGGCCGCGCCCAGGCCTCCGCCCACGGTCTCGTAGTAGGCGAAGGTGTCGCCGGTCCGGGGATCGATTCCCCCCACTGTCGTGTTGTTCATCGTGCCCTGGGAGAGGGCCGGGGCCAGTTTGGGGAGGGCTTTCCCGAATACCTGTAGCAGGACGTCGGTGATTCTCTGGCTGGTTTCGACGTTCCCTGCGGCAACCGAGGCCGGAGGCGCGGCGTTGACGAGGGATCCAGGGGGGAGTCGCAGGCTTACGGCGTTCATGGATCCTCCTCCGGCGGGGAGGGGAGTTTCCAGGAGGGCTTCCACCATGCACCGTATCACGTATCTGGTGGCTGAAGCCGTAATGGCGGCTACTGCGTTGATTCCTCCCCGGGTTTGCTGGGCCGTGCCGTCGAAATCCAGTACCATTCGATTTCCCCGCACCTCCATGCGGAGGAGTATGGGGACCGGACCCGAATCGAAGCCATCGTCGTCCATGACGTCCTCCGCCGAGTAGCTTCCGTCCGGAATCATCTCGATCCCCGCCTCTACGAGGCGATCGGCATAGTCGATGAGGGCCTGCATGGCATCCAGGACCTCCTGCGTGCCCTTCCGGTCGGATATCTCCAGCAGTCGAGTTTCCCCGGTGTGAAGGGCAGCCAGCTGGGCGTCAAGGTCGCCGGCTCTTTCCGCGGGCGTGCGCACGTTCGCGAGCAGCATTTTCCAGAGCTCCTCGTTTCGAACACCCCTGCGATACAGTCGCACCGGTGGTATCCGTAACCCCTCCTGGTAGATCTCCTGGGCGAGGGGCATGGAACCAGGGGACATTCCTCCCACGTCGGAATGGTGGGCTCGGGAAGCTACGAATCCGAGCAGGGCGGATCGGATTGGATTGTAGACGGCGGAGATGAGTGTGATATCCGGTAGGTGGGTCCCTCCCTTGAACGGATCATTCAGGATGACCACGTCCCCGGACTCCAGGGTGCCCACCTCGGAAAGGGCCGCCTCTACGCTCATGGGCATAGCCCCCAAGTGTACCGGCATGTGGTCCCCCAATGCCACCGCTACGCCTTGTGGATTGAACAGGGCGCAGGAATAGTCCCGGCGTTCCTTGATGTTCGGGGAGAAGGAAGCTCTTCTGAGGGAGGCCCCCATCTCCTCGGCCAGAGCCGTGAAGAGGTGTCTGTAGACCTCGAGGCTCACGGGATCGGGGCCCGTGCCTTGAGATTCCGGGGCCCGTGTTTGCATGGTTCTATCCTTCCATTAGGTTAAGAGTCTGTCGCGACCAGAGATGCTCCGGGAGCAGGTTCGCCCTCCTCCCGTGAGGCAATAGCAGGAGGAGAATGTGTCCAAAGAAAACGTGATCAACCGGGCTCGAGACGAGCTTTTCAGTCACATCAACCGTTGTGGCGTCCTGCAGGCTGAAGAGAACGACCAGCAGCACTGGATGGAAGAGACCATCGACTACTTGGCGGAGCGTTACCCTGACCTGTCTGACGCGGACCTCCAGGACCTTTATCTAGTTGGCATCAGGTTCTGCCAGCCGGCCATCCCGCACGGCCGAAAGCGTTTCGGCTTCGATCCCAAAGAAAAGGCCTCGGAGCCCCAGGCTCCGGCCGAGTCCAAGGCGGCGCCGGATGAGCTGGTTTCCCAGGAGGCCAGTGGCGAGAATACGCTTCAGGAAAGCTGAGGCGCAACGGTCCGGGGGGCGGCGGAAGACTTTCCCCCGGGCCCTTTTCGCCTTTCCGTCCCCCCCTCCTACCGATTTTCCCTGACCGGGTGGCGGCCCGGGAGGGCCCTCACTATACTTGGCCCCCAATCTCACTCGGAATCCAGGCTTCCGGCCCTTTTTTCCAGGTCGGAGTCGAATCCAGGAGGGGCATATGAACACCCGGCGAGATTTTCTCCGGACCAATGCTGGAGCCGCTTTCTCTCCGGGTGCTCACTTTGCGGTATGCGTGGACGGGAACACACGTATCGGCGATTCTGCCTATCTCTTTGAGCGGAACTGATGGTGAATGATGGATAGGAAGGCTGTGTCTGACCCACCGGCAGGGAGTCCAGGGAATCCCATCCCCCTGTCGAGAACCAAGAAGGTCCTGGAAGCCTACTACGCCGGGAAACGACTGGAATCTCCCCTCGGTGGCCAGTTGGACGTTCTGGGTGTCCGGGAAAGCCGGACCGGCGTAGGCGAGGTTTTGCTGGAGTGCAACACCTCGTCCCTGCGATATGTCCTGAAGATTCCCAAAGCAACCAAACCCGAACAGGCGGAAGTCAAGAAGATCCTGGCCGCGGGAGACGACATCTATTGCCCCCGGCACGACCCCCGACAACGCCTGGTCAAGTCGGGAAAGTCTTGGTTCTGCCCCCTTTGTGGGGTGGCGTACGGCAAATCCTGAGGGCCTTCCCGGAGCCCCGGTCAGGACGGAAAATGGGAAGGAGGTGGAAGTCCTGGTTACAGGGTGGTTCCTTGCCACCCGCCACATTAGGTTTCAGTCGCCGAGTGAGTTGAACCGCGGGGCACGAGATGTCCCCGTCGATCTTCACCGAGAGAGATCCCTCAAGGAGTCGCCCGTGGAGGAAGATCGGTTCCTCAGCTCCGAGGAATACGACGAAAAGGCACACAAGCTGTACAACGATGGAGACTATGACGGGGCCCTCGAAATGCTTCGAGAGGGCCTTTCTCTCTATCCGAATGCCGTCGATCTCTATGTGGGCCTGGGGTATGCCCGCTTGGCCCGAGAGGAATTCGCCTGGGCGAGGAGGTCCTTCGACCAGGCCCTATCCATGGATCCCACTCATGAGGATGCCCTTGTCGGGATGGGTGAGGTTCTTCTTCGTCTGGGCCACCAGTCCCAGGCAATGGCCCTCTTCCGCGAGGTCCGGGAGATGGGTTTCGACGAAGACGTGGAGCTGATGCTCACCATGGGGAGGGCGCTATACCGGGAGGGGCTCTATTCTCAGGCCGGGGATTACTTCTCCAAGGCAGTCTCGGTGCGCCCCGATTTCGCCGACACCGTAGCAGCCCTTGCCTACTGTCTACATCGAATGGGGGACGATGTGGAGGCGAGCCGGCATCTGCGACGGGCCTTGCGACTCGATCCTGACCTTCACGAGGCCCGGGTGTACCTGGCCCACCTCCTCTACGACCGGGGTGACTGGGAAGCGGCCCTCCGGGAGTTCGAGCGGGTATCCCCCATGGACCACTGGGACTCCCTGGCCGTTTGGAGAATCATCGAACTGAAACGGGCGCTATGGGAGATGGAGTTTGGGGACACCCGCCTGGTTCCTTGGGAGGAGCGCCTGGAAGAGTTGGAGGGTTCTATGGACTCCGTGGACCAGCTTCTGGCCGATATCGAGGCATCGGTCCACGGCGGGAGTCTCAGCCCGGGCACCGACGTCGGCCAGCTAGAGCTCTTCAATCCATCTGAAGAGCCCGGGGGGACGCTCCAGGTCCGACTGCCCGATGGGCAACTTCTGCGTGGGTCCTGGCTGGACATCGTCCGGCAGATGAGGGATCTCGCAGGCTTCTCCCACGAGCCCATCACCCAATACATGAAGCGCCTCGCCGAGCGCTGGCACGAGCAGCGCGGAGTGGAGGTTCCCTGCACTGATCCCGTGAGCTTTATCCGTGCGGCTGTTCAGGCAGGGTTGTTGACGCTGGAAGAGGACACCCACCAATGACCTTCGACGAACAAGAGATCTTGAGGCGTTTCCACCGGGCCGTGGTACGCGAGATCCACGCCAGGGATCCGGAACACGTCAACGCCCCGTTTACCGTGGCTGAGATCTACCAAAACCTGGTTCCGTACCGGACTCACCGGGACGAACTGGGTGTGGAGATGAACGCGGACTACGAGCATGCTCTCCTTCGCCTCCTGGCGGGGGAAGGGGATTTCCTGAGTATCGAGTCCAGTACGGCTCGAAAGGAGATTCGGGAGGAGCTGGAAACCCCGAATCCGAACACCGGACTCTACCGTGACTTCGCAGCCGCGGATGTCCGGCTGAATCCGGATAAGCTGGACGTGAGCTTCCTGGACGAGATAGCCAGTGAACGGGCTGCGGATGCCTCCGAGGCGTCTGCAGCAAACCCTGCCGATGGAGAGATTCTGGAGGAGGATATGGAAGAGGATGTGAGGGAGGGTGATGCCGGGGAGCAGGAGGTCGCTGAGGATGGCTACGAAACCCTGGATGTGGAACCCATTGGAGCGAGCCTGGTTTCCTCAGGTGGAGATGAGGCAGAGCTTGCTTCAGAGGAGGTTCCTGTCGAGGTTTCTGATGACCTGGAGGATGTCGAACTCGAGGAAGACGAAACCGTGGACCTCGAGGGGGAGGGGGAGGAAGAGGACCTTCCTCCCTTCGAGAACTGCCCCTGGTGCAGGGAAGCCCTTCCCCAGCAGGCCAGGGTGCGGTTCTGTCCCTTCTGTGGAAGCAACGTGCAATTGGTCCCTTGCCCGGCGTGTGGTGAGGAGCTCAGGCTAAACTGGCGGTTCTGTATCGCCTGCGGAACGGAGGTAAAGTCGTGAAGATTCTGATGCGGTATGCAGCGGTTCTACTGATCCTTGCCATGGCCGCCTGTGGAGGGGGTGACAGTGCCCCTCCGGCCGAGGAAGCCGAGGCCCCGGCCGAGACGGCTCCGGCTCAGGAAGCAGCGATGGACATGGAACTCCCCGAGGGAGTGACGGCGGCCATGGTCACCGAGGGGGAAGAGATCTTCAACGGGAGCGTTGGCATCTGTTGGACCTGCCACCTGCAAGATGGTGCCGGCGGGCCCCTTGCTCCCAACCTCACTGACGACGAGTGGTTGAACATCGATGGCTCGTACGAGTCCATCGTGCAGAACATCATCACCGGCGTTGCCGAGCCGAAGGAACACCCCGGCGTCATGCTTCCCAGGGCCGGAATGCCCCTCACCGACGAGCAGGTAAACGCGGTCGGGGCTTATGTCTGGACCCTGAGCAACGGCAGCTGATAAGGGGTGTCCCAAGAGGGGCAGAGAGGGGTTCGGAGGCCGGCTCCCTGCGGGGGAGCTGGCCTCCTTCCTTTCCTTCTCCTTCTGACGTTTCTTTCTGGATGTCAGGAGGACGATGGAGGGGCCCGGGTCCGAGCTGAGGAAGAGGTTCGGGCTGTTGGCCTTCGAGCTGGGGCGGTTCTTCATCGCGTGACCCTGGGTGGGAGGGGAGCAGAAGAACACGCCGTGCCAACGGTTATCCAGGCGGCGCCAGGTGACGGGGTGGAGTTCTTGAGCGTGGATCACCGGGTACACACGGTGGAGTTCGTGCTTGACTCTCTGGCCCCTGATGTCCAGGCGTTTCTGGAGGCTACCGGCCAGATGGCCAGCCCTCCCCTGGTCGACCGGGGCAGTCGGTTTGTCCTGAGGCTACAAAATGCCCCCGAGGGACGGTATTCCTTTATATGTGAGGGCCACGGGGGTGTAGCCCACGGCGTCGTAGAGGTTGGGGGGCCTCCGGAGGAGGATTCGTCCCGAGTTTCTCCCAGGACAGGGATCTGAAGTCTTCATGGTCGATCCGAGCCGAAGCCTTACCAGGAAAGAGTTCGACGAGGTGATTCGTCGGGCTGCGGAGATCGCCGTGTCCGAGCCCGAAAGCGGTGATTCGGGTTTGACGGAGAAGGACCTGTTCCGTATCGCCCAGGATGTGGGCTTGGACCAGCGACACATCCGAAAGGCCCTGGCAGAGGTACGCTCCTCTCCGCCAACGGCTCGAGGTCCCATCAACCAGCTCTATGGCCCCAATTTCGTTGTCGCCTCCAGAGTGGTCCCCGGGGAGCGAGGCGAGCTGGGCCAGACGATTGACGAGTTCATGGTTGCCGGCCAGCTGCTCCAAACCGTACGGAAGGGACCCTCTCTTCTCTTGTACCGACCTGCAGTCGACTGGGCCTCACAGATTGCCCGGGCCGCTTCCTCCACCTCTCGGAAGTACTACGTGGCTTCGGCCAAGAGGGTCGAAGTCCGGCTGGAGCCTATGGAAGAGGGACGGACCCTGGTCCAGATCGAGGTCGAGCCGGGAACCCGGGACGACTACATGGCCGGCGGGATCATCGGTGGTCTGGGAGGAGGTGCCGGTGCAGGGATCGGCGTCGGTTGGGCCCTTGCCGCTGCGGGCCCCGCTCTCCTTGGGATCGCGGTAGGTGTAGCAGCAGGATCTGCAATCCTGGGTGGACTCTGTTGGGTGACGGGGTACTATCACAAAAGGCGGCTGTTGGAAGTTCGGGCAGAGATCGAAGGCATCCTGGACCGCCTGGAGAGTGGGGAAAGCCTGGAACCTCCTCCGTCCTCCTGGCGGAGGTGGGTGCGGAGGCATTTCCACGGAGTGGCGAAGGATCTCATGGGCGAGACCGAGAGGGACGTTTAGTGCCCCATTCCGGAAATACGGTGATGTATTGAGAGCGCCGAAGCGCGCCGCTGGCAAGGCGCGCGATTGAGGCGTACCCGCTGTGGTACGGCGAATGAGCGCAACGCCGCTAGCGGGGATGCAGCGGCGCTCACATACCATCGTATTTCCGGATTGGGGTACTGAGTTGCCTTAATGCCGCAGCACCTCGATACTATCCTCCATGATCGTCGCACCCATTGTGGACCGGAGCCTTCGGGTAACGGTGAACCGGGCTGCCCTCCCCGAGGAGGATGTCCTTCACCGTATGGGGGACGCGGATCAGGCTCTTCGATTCGGATATCCCCGGCTCCTCGTATGTCGAGCAAAGGACCAGAGACGGCTTCGTGAGGAACTCCCTCTGGATGAGGCGTGTGTACCGGTACTGGCTATCAGCGAACCGACGCTCCGGAGTTGGGAATGGGCTTGGGAAACCCAGGGCCTGGCTATTTCCAGGATCGATGATTGCGCGCTGCGACTGCGCTCTCTGATGGAAGAGACGGCCGAGGCCTCGGAATGGGTGGAAGGTGTGTTCTCGGACCTCACCCACACCGTCGGTCGGCGGTTACCTTCCAACCTCAGGGGATTCTCCCGGCGAATTCTGGAATTCCCCATCCGTTACTCCTCCCTGGCAGAGGTGGGGCAGGCGTTCGGAATCTCGGCTGGAGCCCTGAAAGCACGTTTTCGGAGGCGTGGACTCCCGTCGCCCTCCCGCTACCTGCGTTGGTTCCGGCTCCTTGCCGCGGCAAGGGTGCTGTCCGATCCGTACGAAACCACCCTCTCGGCATCCTACCGATTGGGTTTTGCCTCGGACGGAAATTTCTGTCGTTGGATACAAGCCCATTCAGGGGTGACTCCATCGGCCCTCAGGAATTGGAATGGACGGTTACTTCTGTTGGTCCGCCTCGCCGAGGATTGCCTCTCCAACGGTGCCTTGGACGAATGGGAATCCTTTGGAGACCTGTTCCTCAGAAAAGTGGCCTGAGCAGCCTTGGGGCTGATGAGTGATGAGGGGTCGAACCCTCGGGTCAATGCAAGAAGGCTCTCCCTTTCAGGAGAGCCCTTTTCTTTCTCCCTCCCGGCGGAGGAAGATCGTCTGAACAGATGGCCTCAGGGCCTTTGACGCCGCTGTCTCCGCCGCTCACGCCGAATTGCCGCTTCCCTCTTACGCTTTCTCTGGGCGCTCGGTTTCTCATAGAAACGCCGCTTCCGGAGTTCGGAGTATAGGCCGGACCGCTGGACCTTCCGCTTGAACCGGCGCAATGCCCGATCGAGGCTTTCGTTGTCCTGGACGAGAACTTCCAAACTGATCACACTCCCTTCAATGTGTTTCACACTTAGCAAACAAACCTAAAAAAAAGGATGTTTCAGGGCAACCGCCCTTCTCGATGGAGGGTGTGGGAATAGAGGGCATAATCCCGCTGGTGCGCCATGAAATCTTCAGCCCAAACCTCAAAGGGGGGCAAAGGTAGGTGTAGGTCGATGAACTCCACCACCATCATGGCGAACTGCAGGATGTCTCGGGAGCCGAAGTCCAGGGGTTGGCCTTCGAGAATCTGGTTCACCGCCTCCTCGAAGTCATCAGGTTGTACCAGGGCGATGAAATGGCAGACCTGGTCCAGGCGGTAGGAAGCATAGAGGGAGTGGAGCTTTCCCAGGTCCAGATCTGAAGTGACCTCGTTTTCCCCTGGTGCCCAATCTCCGGAAAGCCCCCGGGAATTCTCGGACAACATCTTCCGGAACCAGCGGCGCAATTTCGGGGACGCGCCGAGGCCGTCACTCCTTGTGTGGAGGGCCGAAGCGAGGAGGCCGGAAAGCAGTGGCCTTCCCAGAGCCCGGGCTTTTTGGCGGATCTCCTCCTCCGAGGCTTCCCGAAATATGTCTGCGGTCCGTACCTCGTCGTCTAGGCCTTCCCCGTGCTTGGGGCGAAAAGAGAAGTACCCGTACCACCGGTGATCCAACCCGAGGAAGGTCACGAGAAAGCACGCCCATGTCTCTCCTTCCCGCTCTAGGAAGGCTACTGAGTGGCGGCGGACTCTATCCAAGACTACGGGGCTCCAAGATGCTGTGGGGGCGTCGCTTCTTCGGTAGGGGCTCCCGAAGAACCCCAAAGATGTTCGCATGGATCCGAGGTCGCAAGCGGTAGGCAGAGCCGTGTTTTCCTGCAGGATCAGTGGAAAACGTCATTCTTGCGAGGCCGGTAAACAAATGGTTATCGTTCAAATCCCAGCCTGTGCAACTGGGTTTACAACGTAGGGTGGTTCTACATGACGGAGCTGTCCCCAGATCTTGCTACGCCCCAACCGGCATCTCGGCCCGAGGCCATGGCCGATGTCCCCGGGGTATGCGAGGTTAGTCTTACCCGAGCCGTGGTTCAGTACCGAGGCGTCCACGAAGCAGACCTGCCCGAAGGTCGAATCGAGGATATCGGCCTGGCTCTTGTTCTGGATGGAAGTTTCGCCTCGGCCTCCCAGGTTCTGGACCTCGGAAGTGCCCGGGTGAAGCAACTCGACCTCAGTACCGAGCTGGTGGTTCTGGACTGGGTCTACGAACCGACTCTCAAGCACGTCCACCATCTCCTCCGGGCCGCCTCAGACCCGTCCAACCAGGGGAAACAGGCTCGTAGAGCGCTTGCTCCATATTGCTTCGACCTCGCCATGCGGGTCCTCCTCAGAGCGGGTTACGGACCCCTTTCCCGCCCCATCCTCCTTCGCATCGGATTCAGAGACATCTGCAGAGATCTGGATCTCCATGAAGGCACCTCCGTGCGAATTGCCATGGGGCGGGGGCGTCTCGCCCGGGCCCGGTTGGACTCGGACGGGAACACTTTGGTCTTTGGAACGGCGTTCCGAGGCCCCGACGAGATTCTGGAGGACGCTCTTCGGGCAGCTTTCCCGTCCAGGGATCTGAGGCGGATCGTTCCATCTGGAGAGACGGAGGGGATCTCCTATCAGGTGAGGTTTCCCCTTCCCCTTGCTTTTTCTGAAGCACGCTCCCAGGTGAGCGAGATTCGTGAAGGGCTGGCCCATCTCCTGGCCAGGTTCGAACCTCATCGATACCGGGCGTTGCAGGAGGTCATGGAGACCTTTGGAACCAGGGAGACCCTGGCTCGTCTCCACCTCAGGGAGCCTCGGGAGCAGGTCCAATCACTCTCCGGCCCGCCCAACCTGGGTGGAGCTTTCGTACACTGAGGGTATCGGATCGAATGGCTACCCTTCAAGGGAATCCTGAGCACCCCACCCCTGGCTCCAATCTGGCTTCCCCTCCGGTGGTTCGGGAGGACCCGGCCCTGGATGCCCGGTATGCGGACTACTGTCGTCGGCAGGCGAAAGGATTGGTTTCGATCCTCCCGAAAGAGGCCATCCGTCCCCTCTACGCCCGGGCCCGAGAATGGGGGCGTGAGACAGGAAACGAAGTCGAAAAGGATCCGTTGGCTACCCTCTTCCTCTTCCTCCAGCAGCTCCTGCCCCTGCCGCCCAGAGATATTTGGGAGGAGGATCGGGCGAAGAACCTTGACGCTCATGTTCGTGAGGAGTTTGCTTCGCCGCCAGCTCACCGGCACTCTTCTCCACCGGTCACGGTTGAGTCGAGAGGCATGGAAATGGAAGGCCTTCGCTGGCGTGCTACGCTGAACCTCTTTCGCCGCGACGAAGCGTGGCGGGGGTTCATCGTCTTCAACCGTGTGGGAGAGATGGAAACGGTTCGGACCGCCGACATTTTCCGTGAAGAAGACCCCGATGCGATTCGAAATCGGTTCCTCGGCTTCCACAATCAAACCCTTCAAGCCTTCCTGAGGTCGGTCCTTCCATAATCGGCATTTTTTGTAAAAAACCTGTCACGGGCCTCGGCCCGTTTTTTTTGTCCCCGGTCCGGTAAACCCTTAGGAGACATTGGACTTACGTTTTGAAAATTTAAAAAAATCTAAAATTCGTGGATGTTGGGAACAGGTGGATTTCGGTTTTTTGTGTAATTGCTAAGTGACTGTCCTTTAACGACTTACGAATTCCGTATTTTTTTTCCGATTGGTCGGGAAAAGGGTTGCGCCTCTCAGAAACCCTTCTTAATTTCGTTCGGTCGACGGAATTCCCCAGCCCTGTTCCCGTCAGGCCGTCGCGGCTACGGCTGTGTTGGGGTATGTAAATTCCGAACGTTTTCTCCTAAGCCGTTATGAGGCAAGCCGATGTGGGAAACCCGCTCCGTTCAGATCAATGTTCGACTCCCCAGGGACATGGCCGCTCAGGCCGAAGAGGTCCAGAAGACCGACCCTGAGTTCCTGAGTCGAGTGATCTTGTACGGGCTTACGCGGCGCTCCATCTACCGGCACCTCAAAGGCCAGGATTCCGGCGCAGGCCTTCACGGGGAATCCCCTCCAGCCACCGCTTCCTGAGGGGCTTGCTTCCTGGATTCAGGCTCCGGCGGGCCGCAGCTCTCCTTCGGGGGCTGCGTTCTCTTTTCTCGAAAATCTTGACGGTTGTCCGGCTCCACGTAAACGTATGGCGTCAACGTCCCCCCTCGCAGGAGGCAATGACGTGATTGCGGAGGGCGGCTCCTCACCCCCCGAAGGGAAGGGGTCGGAGCCGGATGCTGTTCTCAGAGCCAAGTACCTCGACTACTGTTCGGCCCAGGTGGCGGAACTCCTCCTCCTCCTGAGTCCCGATGAGATGTTCGTGCTGGCTCAAGACGCCGCCAGAGAAGCGGGGGTGGCTTTGGACCTTTCCTACGACCAGATCGTAGACCTGGCCACGGGGCGGGTGTCTCGGAAGTTGGCTCTTCCCGACTTCGAGACCTGGGCTCGGGAGTATCGAGCCGATCCGGACCGCTTCGAGGAGCATCTCATCGGCCTGTGGAAGTCAGACCATCTCGATTCGGATTCGGAGGACTCTCCCTGACCCATCCGAGGACCTACTGAGGCAGGGGCTCTCGGCCGAAGAAATGCACGGAGGGCGAAACCGGACCAGGCCGGAGTCGCCCTCCGTCTTTGCATAGGAGGAATGGAGGGTCGGGGTTCAGAAGGGTAGGTCGTCGTCCGGATCGGCGGGGCTGGAGCTCCCTTGGCCACTCGATACGTCGGATCCGCCCATGGGGGGAGCACCGCGTCCTGGACCCTCGCTGGGCCCACCCTGGCCCGATCCCAGCATCACCATTTCGTTTACCACGATATCCGTCCAGTAGCGCGTACCGCCCTGGTCGTCCTGGGTCTGGCTGTATTCGATCCGACCCTCTACGTAGAGTCGATCCCCTTTATGGACCCACTGCTCCACGATATCGGAAAGGCGGCCGAAGAAGGTGAGGCGGTGCCAGTCCGTTCTCTCCTGCTGTTGACCCGTCCTGTCCTGATAGGTTCGGTTCGTGGCCAGAGAAAACTTCGCCACTTTCGAACCAGAGGGCGTCATCCGGATCTCCGGATCACTACCGACGTTACCGATGAGCATAACCTTGTTCAGGGACCGGGCCATCCTGGAGTTCTCCTTACGTCAGCTTTTCTGATGAGGGACCTGCGTTCTGCGGCCCCGCTTTCCTCCCGGGGTGGGGAGAAAGGTAGGAAGGAATGTGGTAAACGGAAATGGCTCCTGGCGTGGGCATTTTCTCCTCCCTAGTTTTTTGGGCTGACCAAGAGCATTCCTCCGGTGGCCTCGTCCGAGAGAGGTGGTAGAACCCCATGACCGATCTTCAGAACATTTCCGTGGCCTGGGATGGCGACCTGGCAATCGTAACCGTGGACCGTCAGGAAAAGATGAACGCGCTCAACGCCGAGGTCTTCTCTGAACTGGCCATCGCCTTCGACAGCCTCCGCTACGATGACAAAGTCCGAGGCGTCATCGTGACAGGTGCCGGGAATAAAGCATTCGTTGCTGGAGCGGATATCGGGGAGTTGGCCAAAATGGACGCTATGGGTGGGGTGCAGACCAGCAGAACCGGGCAGGAGGTCTTTCGCACCATCGAGCGCTTTCCCAAACCGGTGCTGGCAGCTGTGGGTGGGTACTCGTTGGGTGGTGGGTGTGAACTGGCCTTGGCCTGCCATGTCCGGATCGCATCGGAGAATGCCAGGTTCGGACTTCCTGAGGTAGGTCTCGGCATCATACCTGGCTACGGCGCCACGGTGCGCTTGGCTCGGGTCGTGGGGCTTGGAAGGGCCGTGGAGATGGCCCTGACCGGTGAGATGATCGATGCCCAGGCGGCCCTCGGCATGGGTTTGGTCACCCACGTCGTGCCCAGAGATGAGCTTATGGACAGGGGGAAGGAGATCCTGGCCAAGATCACCAAGAACGGGCCCCTCGCCATTCAGATGGTTCTGGAATCAATCTACCGGGGAATGGATACGACCCTCGCGGAAGCCACGGGGTTCGAGTCCACGGCCTTCGGCCTCCTGGCCTCCACCGAGGATGTGAAAGAGGGAATGACGGCCTTTTTGGAGAAACGAAGACCCGAGTTCAAGGGACGCTGAACCGGGCTCAGGCTCCACCTTCCAGCCACCGTGGTCCCCGCGGTTCCCGGCCCCCCCCATCGGGGTTCCCAGGGTGGGGGCCGAATGTGTCGGAACTCCTTATAGTAGAAGGCTTTTCGGTGTCTTCGGCGGGGTAGCCAAGACGCCTCTGAAAGGCTAGATTTTCTTATGCTAAAAGGGATCCTCCCGGGCCTCCCGCTGTGCATCTGAGTGGGCTTCAAATCCGGAATTTTCGGAATCTGGTTGACCAACAGCTGGACCTCCCAGCTGATGGCGTCGCCATTGTCGGGGAAAACGCTCAGGGAAAGACGAATCTTCTCGAGGCCATCTACTACCTCGAGACCTTCAGGTCCTTCCGCGGGTCCCGGGACGACCGGCTGGTGGCTTTTGGTGAGGATTTCTTTCGGGTGGCAGGGTCTCTGGAAGGTTCGGCCCCCGAGGATCGAGTAGAAGTCGCTGCAGCCTTCCAGGCCAAGGGGAAGCGAAAGAAGGTCACCGTCAATGGTGACGAGCCCGAACGCCTGGGAGACGGTTTGGGCCGGCTGGCTGCCGTGGTGTTCTCCCCGGCCGATGTAACCCTCGTCAGTGACGGCCCAGGGGCAAGACGGCGGTATCTGGACATCGTTCTCTCTCTCAATGTCCCTGGGTACCTCACGACCCTCCAGCGGTTCAGACAGATCCTTGGCCAGAGGAATGCGGCCCTCAAGGACGGCCGGGGCCCGGCCACCGTGGAGATCTGGGACGACGGTCTGACCGAGACCGGTGCCCGGGTGATGCATGAACGCCTGAAATGGGTGACAAAGTGGCGGGAGGGGTTCTCCTCCTATTACCGGCACGTATCCGGAGTCCTGGAGGGAGACGTTCTGTATCAACCGGGGGTGAAGCTGGAGGGTGCGGAAGAGATGGACGAACTCCGCGGGGCCTACCGGTCGGCTCTTCGGGACGCCCGCGATCGGGAGTTGCGCTTGGGGAATACCGTGGTGGGACCTCAGAGGGACGACCTTCTCCTCACAGTGGCGGAAGGGGGGACCGACAGGGATCTGAGGGAATTCGGATCGGGTGGCCAGCGAAGGACGGCGGCTCTGGCCCTTCGGCTCGTGGAAGCGGCAACCATCCGGGAAGCTCGGGGGCAGGAGCCCATTATCCTCATGGACGACGTGTTCGCGGAACTGGACCCCGGAAGGAGTGAGCGGATCCTCTCCCTCATGGAGGAGGAGGAAACCGGTCAGGTGATCCTGACCGTACCGAAGGAGAGCGACATCCGATTGAGACGGGACTCCCTCTCTCGCTGGCGCATTAGCGAAGGGGCGTTGGAGTGGTAGGGGCGACTATGACCGAGGAGAAACGGAGAGGCCCGCAGAAAGTAGGCGAGGTTCTGGGGGATTTCCTGAAAAAGGCCGGCCTTCGGGAATCGGTGCTGAGGGTCGAGGTGGTGGACGAGTGGGAGGAACGAGTAGGCGAGGCCATTGCCAGGGTGACCAAGGCGCAGGGGGTCAGGGAAGCGACCCTCATCGTGGAAGTGCGGTCCAGTTCCTGGCTCATGGAACTGAACCTCATGAAGGAAGAGATTCTTCAGCGAGTGAATGAAGGTAGATCAGAGGCTCGGATCGAGAGACTCGTATTCGTGCTAGCAGAGGACCCAAGTCGATGACGGCGAAGAAGAAGCAGGCGGGAACGAGCGAAGAGGGCAGCTACACTGCTCGGCAGATTCAGGTACTCAAAGGACTGGAAGCCGTCCGGCGGCGGCCCGGTATGTACATCGGCTCCACCTCGGCCCGGGGCCTTCACCACCTGGTCTATGAAGTCGTGGACAACTCCATCGACGAGGCCATGGCAGGCTATTGCTCGAAGGTGGAGGTGACCATCCACGAGTACGATTCGGTAACGGTAGTCGATGATGGTCGGGGTATCCCTGTGGACATCCACCCCACCGAGAAGGTTCCGGGTGTGGAGCTGGCCATGACCACTCTCCACGCTGGTGGAAAGTTCGACAAGTCCAGCTATAAGGTCTCGGGTGGGCTGCACGGCGTCGGCGTCAGTGTGGTGAATGCCCTATCGGAGTTCCTCGAGGTGGAGATTGTCAGGGACGGTAGGAGGTACCATCAGCGTTACACGAGGGGAGTAAAAGAGACGGAGTTGAAGGATCTGGGGAAGGCGAAGGGGCGGGGTACGAAGGTCCACTTCAAGCCCGATCCGGCCATCTTCACCGAGCTGGAATTCAACTCTGCTACCCTCTCGAATCGCCTGCGTGAGTTGGCCTTCCTCAACAAGGGGCTGAAGATCGTTCTGCGAGACGAGCGACCCCTCAACGGGCAGCCCCCTCGGGTGGAGGAGTACCATTACGAGGGCGGGCTCTCTTCCTTTGTGGAATTCCTGCGAGGGAGTCGCCAACCGCTGCACCCGAAGATCATCTACTTCGAGGCCAGTCGGCCGGAAGCCGAGATCGAGCTGGCAATGCAGTACGACGACGGGTTCAGCGAGAACACCCACACCTTCGTGAACAACATCAACACCCACGAAGGCGGTAGCCACCTGACCGGACTCAAGGCAGCCCTCACCAGGACCATCAACGATTACGGCCGAAAGAACAACCTCTTCAAGAAGGCTGAGGAGGGCCTTTCAGGAGACGACTGCCGAGAAGGCCTGACCTGCGTGCTGAGTGTCAAGGTGATGGAACCCCAGTTCGAGGGGCAGACCAAGACGAAGCTCGGGAATTCGGAGGTTCGGGGGGCAGTGGAGGCTGCAGTAAACGAACAGCTGGGCATATTCCTCGATGAGAACCCCAGGGCCGCCAAAAACATCATCGAAAAGGCCCTTTCTGCGGCCCGAGCCAGAGAAGCCGCACGAAAGGCCCGAGATCTGGCCCGGAAAAAAAGTGCTCTGGAGAGTGGGGTCCTCCCCGGGAAGCTGGCGGATTGCTCTATCTCCGACCCGTCTCTCTGTGAGCTCTACATCGTGGAGGGTGATTCGGCCGGAGGCTCGGCGAAACAGGGTCGAGACCGTTCCTACCAGGCCATTCTTCCGCTCAAGGGAAAGATCCTGAACGTGGAGCGGGCTCGTATCGACAAGGTCCTTTCCAACGACGAGATCCGGGCCATGATCACGGCCATCGGATCGGGAATCAGGGACGACTTCGATCTGAAGGCTCTCAGGTACCACAAAATCATCATCATGACCGATGCTGATGTGGACGGGGCCCATATTCGGACTCTGCTCCTGACCTTTTTCTTCCGACAAATGCCGGAGCTTATCGAGGCCGGTCACATCTTCATTGCGCAACCGCCCCTCTACCGTGTTTTCAAAGGGAAACAGGAGTTCTACGCATACTCCGAGTCGGAGCGCAGGGAATACATCCGACGTCTGGGTAACGGGAAGGGTGGGGACGAGGCCAAAGGGATTTCCGTTCAGCGCTACAAAGGCCTGGGCGAGATGAATCCGGAGCAGTTGTGGAAGACGACCATGGACCCGGAGACCAGAACGCTTCTCCGTGTAGACATCGAGGATGGGGCCATGGCCTCCCGGCTCTTTGACGAGCTCATGGGCGCGGAGGTCGAGCCGAGAAAATTGTTCATAGAAAAGAACGCCAAGTACGTCAGAAACCTGGATGTTTAGAGGCCGGGTTTCTCTCGTCGATGGTCTTCTGATCCCTTCCGTCGCGGAGTCGATGCCATGACTCGAGGATTCCTCACCGCCCTCATCCTGAGCGGTTGCTCCTCGGCTGTTCTTTCCCTCAGTACCGAGAGCGCGGGTGCCCAGGAGTTCGATCTGACGACCCTGCGTACCGAGGTCGAAGAGCGGGCTGAGGCCATTACGGAGAAGGTCGTGGCCTGGAGGCGGGACATTCACCAACACCCAGAGCTCGGGAACCGGGAGTTTCGGACAGCTGGGATCGTGGCTGAGCACCTTCGGTCCCTGGGAGTGGAAGTCCGGACAGAAGTAGCACACACAGGGGTGGTGGGGCTTCTGAGGGGTGGTTTGCCCGGGCCTGTCGTGGCCCTTCGTGCCGACATGGACGCCCTGCCCGTGACGGAACTGGTAGACCTGCCTTTCGCGTCGAAGGTCAGGACCGAATACAACGGTGAGGAAGTGGGAGTTATGCATGCCTGCGGCCACGATAATCACACGGCCATCCTCATGGGGGTGGCAGAGGTGCTGGCCGGCATGCGAGATCGGCTTCCTGGGAGTGTGAAGTTCATCTTCCAACCGGCGGAGGAGGGCGCCCCCGCGGGAGAGCAGGGAGGGGCGTCCCTCATGGTTCGGGAGGGGGCTCTCGAGGACCCTCGCCCCGAGGCAATCTTCGGCCTCCACGTTTGGCCGGAGCACACGGGGCTGATCAGATACCGCTCCGGTGGAGCCATGGCGTCGGCTCAGACCCTACGGATCGTCGTCAAAGGTCAACAAACCCACGGGGCCATGCCTTGGAGTGGCGTGGATCCGGTGGTGATGTCAGCGCAGATCGTGCTGGGGCTCCAGACGGTGGTCAGCCGCCAAACCGACATCACCCAGGCTCCCGCGGTCGTCACCATTGCCTCCATACACGGAGGGCTCCGCAGCAACATCATTCCCGATAGCGTGGTCATGGTGGGCACCGTCCGGACCTTGGATCCGGATATGCAGATTCGGATCGAGGACCGGATTCGAGCCACCGCGGAAGGCATAGCCGAAGCCGGTGGAGGGAGCGCCGAGGTGTTCCTCTCTCAGGGTCTCCCCATCACGTACAACGATCCCGATTTGACCAGGATGATGGTGCCGACCCTGGAACGGGTGGCAGGCCCCGGCAACGCTCTCCCTCGGCCTCCCAGCACCGGAGCAGAGGACTTCTCCGTCTTCCAGCAGGAGGTCCCGGGGCTGTACTTCTTCCTTGGGGTAATTCCGGATTCCATTCCTCTGGAAGAGGCTTATCCAAACCACTCACCGTATTTCTTTGCCGACGAGACAGCTTTGCCCCTGGGGGTGAGGGCCCTTTCCCACCTCGTAGTGGACTATCTGGCGAACCAGAAAGGTGCTCTGGCCATCGGATAGCTGGAACCAAAATGGGGGTTCGTTGGTTAGTAAGGTCCAGGTTACTCTAGCGGACTCCAAAACCATGCTGATTCGAAAACCCGGGAAGATCTCCGAGTCGGAGGTCACCCCCTACGAGCTCTATCTGAACCGTCGGAAGTTCATCGGACGCGCAGGGCGGATCGCCTTGCTGGCTGCCGTCGCCCCAGGCTCCCTGGCGGCCTGTGACTTCACGGGCGAGGAAGCCGAAGCGGCGGAAGTGGGCGGTCAGGAAGACGAGCTTACGCCCTATGAGGATGTAACCACCTACAACAATTTCTACGAGTTCGGCACAGGTAAGGGGGATCCGGCCCGGAACGCCGGCACCCTCGTTACCCGTCCATGGACGGTGGAGGTCACCGGCCACTGTGAACGGCCGGGCGAGTACGCGGTGGAAGATATACTGGGCCGTTTCCCCTCGGAGGAACGAATCTACCGCCTCCGGTGCGTGGAGGCCTGGTCCATGGTCATTCCCTGGATGGGCTTCCCCCTGAAAGATTTGCTGTCCTGGGTGCAGCCCACGAGCCAAGCGAAGTATGTGGAATTCACTACGCTGTATGATCCGGACCAGATGCCCGGTCAGCGCAGGCGCGTCCTGGATTGGCCCTACGTGGAAGGGCTTCGCATGGACGAAGCCATGCATCCCCTGACTCTCATGGCAACAGGGCTCTACGGAGAGGAACTACCCAACCAGAACGGGGCCCCGCTGCGTCTTGTGGTTCCGTGGAAGTATGGCTTCAAGAGCATCAAGTCGATCGTGAGAATTCGGCTGGTGGAGGACATGCCATCTACCAGTTGGAATCTGGCGATCCCCAACGAGTACGGGTTTTTCGCCAACGTGAATCCGGAGGTGGATCACCCCCGATGGAGCCAGGCACGGGAACGTCGCCTTGGAGAGCTCAGGCGGCGGCCCACTCTCATGTTCAATGGCTATGCCGAGGAGGTCGCATCTCTCTATGAGGGAATGGATCTCCGCCGTTGGTTCTAGGCATTGGCGTTTCTCGATTCTGGGAAGGACGGGGATCCTTGGCGGCGCTGAGACTGTTCGTTTGGGCCCTTGGGCTTGGGCCCCTGGTTTGGACTGGAATCCGATTCGCCACCGACAACCTGGGAGCAAACCCCGTCGAAGCAGTTCTCCATTGGTCCGGCCGATGGGGACTCATCCTCTTGCTGGTGGGTCTGGCCATAACTCCCCTTCGCCGCCTGACCGGGTGGAACCGGATCATCAAAGTCCGGCGTACGGTGGGGCTCTTCGCATTCTTCTACGTTTCCCTGCACTTCTTCCTCTATCTGGGATTGGACCAGGGTTTCGCCTGGTCTTTCATTCTGGAAGACGTGACGGATAGACCCTTCATCACCTCCGGTTTTTTCGGATTTCTCCTCCTTGTTCCCCTGGCCGTTACATCCACGAAGGGTTGGATACGGCGCCTGGGTCGCAGATGGCAGAAACTTCACCGTCTGGTCTATGTGGCAGCGGGCCTCGGCGTTCTGCACTTCTACTGGAAGGTGAAAGCCGACACCTTCTGGCCCTTGGTGGCGGCCGTGGTGCTGGCTGCTCTCCTCCTGGCGAGAGTCCGATGGAGGCGCCGCCCAAAGACCTCGGCGTGACAAAAGAAGAGCGGAGGGTGTCGAAAACACCCTCCGCCTAAATGGGCCCGCCCTCCTCCCGTTGCTGCCCCTCACCCGGGCGGACCTTCCAAGTCCAATCCCGCCCCTAGTTGTTCATTCTCTGGAACCGATTCTTCACGTTACGTTCCGCAAGATCGATTTCGTACTCCACGGCAGGGCCGTCGCCGTTCAAATCGTCCACCAGCATGGTCACGAACTGGTCGCCGTCGAAGGTGATGGTAACCTTGATGTGCTTTTCGATGGGCTCTTCGCCTTCTTTCGTACGTACGGCTTCGATGGTCCTGGTGATCGTGCCGGAGAGGGGCCAGGGGTTCTCGGCCCGGGGCAATCCCCTCACCACCTCGTCGATGACCGCCGAGCTCTCCATCTCGTAGGTTCGGACCACGCCGCCTTCAGGGTGCCGGCTCTTGGAGACCTCCCCCGTGGCCGTTCCGTTCCAGATCCGCTCGGTTTCATCTCCAAACAGATTGGAGACCTCCATTTCCCGGTGGCGCTCGATCTCCGCGCTCCAGAAGGTGTGGGTCACGTCCCGCTCGAGATCGGAGACGATCAGCATGTGGGTCGTGGTCTCAGGGTCGTATTCGTCGTCGGGAAAGAACGTCACGGTCCTGCTGAAGCTCGTGCTTCCCTCGATCTCGATGCCAACCGTTTGGGGGCCAGATCCCATACCACCCCATACCGCCGGACTCTGCATGTGGGCCAGGTCCTGAAACATGCCGTCGGCGGCCACCAAAGCCGCGTCGGCAATGAGGCCCTCATCATCGAAATCGTTGGCGCCCGTGGTCCCGTCCTCACACGCCGCGGCGCCAAGAGCCAGAACGGCCATCAGGGCGAAGGGTTTCATCCTCGTCTTCATCGCTCGTGCCTCCTCCATGGGTGCTTCTCTGGGTCCGATTCCTGAGATGCATCCCATTCGGGGAATGTTAAATCGGCGGTAGTCCAGGAACCCTTATGGTTCCCCCTCGCCCCCCTGGACGGGTGTACCTTCGGTGGGGACTTCGGCGAGGGTACGGATTTGCAGCTCGGCTCCAATCTCCTCCAGTGCCTTGCCGGTCTGGACAAAGACCCTGTAGGGGCGGCCCGGCAGGAGGTCGAAGAAGTTGTCGGAGAATCTCGCATCGCCCAGCGTGAGGTAGACGTCCTTCGCCAGGACGTCCGCAAGGAAGGTCAGCCGGGCGCCGTCGTTCTCGGCCGAGATGTCCACGTTGATGGCGGGGATGCTAAGCTCCAGCTCC
>JASFVN010000218.1:0-7821 GCA_050049805.1 Gemmatimonadota bacterium | reverse complement strand
ATAGGAGTCCTGATTCTGGACGGTCCCGATCATAGCCGGGTAGTCCAGGTCGTAGATCTCCGGAATCCGCCGCCGCTTCTCACCGAACACCAGGCGCTGAGCAGGAGTCGGCGACTCGATGATGTCTGCGGGATCACCCAGGTATTCCCTGATGAACTCCCGCTCCGGAAGCCGGATGGACTCGATGACATGGCTGGTGAGGAAGCCATCCTGGGCCACGATAGCTGGGTTCAGGGAGAGTTCCGCCGTCCGGTGGCCGATAAGGTTCAGGTCGGCGACCTCCTGCACGTTCTTTCCAAAGAGCTGGAAGAAGCCGGAGTCGTCGACGGCATGGTAGTCATCGTGGCCCGCATGGATGTTCAGGGCCTGCTTGGTCATGGCCCTGGCAGCCACATTCAGCACATAGGTCAACCGCTTCCCGGCTGCGGCATACAGGGACTCGTGCATGTACGCGATGCCCTGGCCGCTGGAAAAGTTCGCCGCCCTGAGCCCCACCATGCTCATGCCCGCCGTTACGCCGGCGGCGGCATGCTCGCCTTCCGGCTCGAAAAAGAGAAGCCTCCGTCCATTGGCATTCGTGTATCCGGTAGCTTGAGCCAGGGCCCACCCCTCTCCCATCTGGGAAGACGGCGTGATGGGATAGGCTCCGGCGGCCTCGCTGGCGTTGGTCTCACACCAGACGACGGCCTCGCTCCCGTCCATGGCTTGGGGGGTTCCCGGGTATTTAAAGGACTGCTGTCCCTCGTTGCTCTTCGGGCTGGTCATCCTGCCTCACTCCCTGCGAGTTCGCGTATTGGGGCAAACTGAGCCCCTTCCACCCAAACGATGGCCCCAGTGGGGCACCGGGCAGTGGCTTCAGGGTTGGCGGTCTCGATCTTTTCGTAGTCGATGACGGCCAATCCGTTCTTGATCTCGATCAAACCGGGTGCGGCGTCCTGAACGCACCTGGCACATGCGGTACAGGCGACGGCGCAAACCTCTTCCGCGTCGTCCCCTTCCAGAAGATTCTTGCACTGGACGATGAGCTTGTGATCCATGGGCATGATCACAAAGAGGTCCAGGGGACATGCGTCCACACAATCTCCGCAGGCGGTGCAGAGCTCCGGGTCCACCACCGGAAGTCCGAACGGGTTCATGGCGATGGCGTCGAAGTCGCATGCCACGGCGCAGTCGGCTAGCCCCACGCACCCCCACGCACATCCCTTTCCGCCTCCTGTTACGGCCACGGCCGCAGCACAGCTGTCCACACCGTGGTAAAGGGCCTTCGATTGGGCCACATCGGTTCCACCGGCGCAGAGGAGGCGAGCCACCTGCTTGCTGGCCTCTCCGGCATCCACGCCCAGGAGCCTGGCCACATCCAGACGGTCCTCCTCCCCCATGACCGTGCAGCCGGCCGGTGCAACATCTCCCTTCACGGCCGCCTCAGCGAAGGCTCGACATCCGGCCAAGCCGCAAGCACCGCAGTTGGCACCGGGGAGGACTTCCTCCACGGCGTCGATACGGGGGTCCTCCCACACCTTCAGCTTGGCGTTGGCCAGGGCAATGAGAGTCCCAAAAGTGAGACCCACGCCACCCAGGATGGCCACGGACGTCAGGATCAACGAAAGGTCCATTCGATTCTGCTCTCCCCCCTATCCGTCCCTGCTACCTCAGACGCCTGAAAAGTTGGCCTGGTGGATCAGCCACGAAGCCAGCTGCCCGGCATCATCCATGGCCGGTCTCTCGCTCCCGGCTTCAGCGCCTACCGCAGGCGTGGCTTCGACACTGGCCGTCAGAGCAGCGAGCTGACGGAGTTCCTCCACCTGTTGGAACACGGAGATCCCGCCCAAGGCTCGCTTCGGCTCTTTCTCAGGGAGGAATGAAACGGAGAGGCGCTCGTGGAGGCTCTTACCCCCTCCAGCGGAGTGGATGAACTTCGCGCACCCATCCGGCATGAGAGCGCCGATGCCCGGGCCATCTACCCTGGCCAAAGCAGAAAGCTCCGCAGGATCGTCGGTCTGGACCACGGTGACGCCAGGGGTAATGAGCCTGACCAGGGGTGCCGGCGCCGCAGGCCCGTTCACCACCAGTGCGATCTTCTGGCTCCCCTCCAGCAGTTCCGCGAGAGAGCCGGGTCGGAGATCCTGGCCCTCCACCTCCACTACCAGGGGAGGGGCGCATCTACGCTCCGCCTGGTTCCACTGGTTCGGTGGAAACTTCTCCAGGACGTCCTCGACGCTCTCGGGATGGGCCAGGTCGTAAACGGCCCACTCCACGGCCCTGGCGGCGCCGAAAGCCGTACCGACCTTCCCCAAGGCAGCGAAGACGGTCCCCCGGAAGTAACCATCCAGCGGCACCTTCGCCACGAAGGCGTCGTCCCCGGCCTTTTTCACGGCCAGAAGGGCCTCATAGGCAGCCCGGACCTCCTTGAGCTTTTCCGAGTCCAGCTTTTCGTTGGCCCCCACGAAGGGCGCCAGGCGATCCAGATCGATGCGCCCCGCGGCGAAGGGCCCAAGCTCGTGGGCCAGTTTCACCTGGGGGTTCTCGTTGGCTCCGCGTTCCCTCTCAAGGATCCCCCGCACCTCCTCCGCAGACATGGCCACGGACGAGACGAACGTCTCCTTGGCGTCAGCCAGGAATTCCAATGCCTGGATAACCCGCTCGTCAGACGGCATAGCGATCGAACTCCTCTTCCAGGACACTCAGCTTCTCCTCCGCCGTGAGCGTCGGCAGATGCCGCGTCACCTCGTAGCGGGGCCGGGATTCATCCCGGAAGAACACGCCGATTCGGATCTTGGACTGGTCTTCCGCGAATCGGCGGGCGGCATCGAGGTCGGACGGATCATGGTAGACCCGATCCTTGTACACCCCCTCCAGATCCTTCGCCTCGATACCGTCTGGATGCACCAACAGCTCGAGTCTGTCCGGATTGGTGATGGCCTCTTCGAACAACTTCGGCAGGTAGGCCGGGCATCGCTGGAGGATCCGAACAAAAGAGAAGCCCTCGTGGGCATAGGCAGCCTGCAGCGTGGCATAAAGATGGGAGGGGACCCATTCCACGGTCTGCGCGACGAAGGATGCGTTGGTCACCCCCAGCGTCGCCTCGAGGGGATTCATGGGAGGCAGCCAACTCCCCTGGGGCTGGGTGTTGGATTTCTGCCCCTTGGGGGTGGTGGGGGAGGTCTGCATCTTGGTCAGACCGTAGATGTTGTTGTCCAGGAGCAGGGCCGTGATGTCGATGTTGTAGCGGGTGGCGTGAATCCAGTGCCCGGCCCCGATGGACACACAGTCGCCGTCCCCCATGATCGTGAAAATCTCCAACTCCGGCCGGTGGAGCTTGATACCCGTGGAGATGGGAAGCGCTCGGCCATGAATCCCGTGGAACCCGTAGGTCTTCATGTAATGGGGGAACCGGCTGGAGCAACCGATACCCGACACGAAAACCGTGTCCTCGGGTTTCAACTGCTTCTCGGTCAGGAGGCGCTGAACAGCGGTGAGAATCGAATGGTCACCGCAACCGGGACACCACCTCGGAAGGGCAGCCTCATAGTCGCCCATGCTGAAGTGGCGATCATCCTCCTCGGCGAGATGGAGGAGGGAACACGCGTTGCTCACGAAGCACCTCCTTTGGGCAGCTTCTGTCGAATCGCTTCGTGGATGGCCCCGGGCTTCAGAGGCTCACCCATAACCCGGGTCCAACAATCCACATCCACCAGGGTCTGGGCCCGGAGGATCCAGGCCAACTGACCGTAGCGGCGGTTGTCTTCAGTGATGTAGGGTTGGTCCAGTTCGTCGGAATAGTTGATCTCGATGGTCATCACCTTCTTGAACTTCGAGAAGATCTCCCGCAAACCCGGCTCCAGAGGGGAAAGGAACGTGAGGTGGAGGCTGGATACGGCAAGTCCCTCTTCCTGAGCCCTCTCCACAGCTTCTTCGATAGCCCCCCTCGTACTTCCCCATCCGACGACCAGCAGGTCTCCCTCCTCGGGTCCATTGATGTCCGGACGTTTCAGAGTAGACTGGAACACGGCCATCTTCCGGCTTCTCATGGTCATGCTCCGCTGAACCACATCCGTGGTGTAGGCCACCTTGCTGCCCTCGTCGTGGGCCAACCCTGTGAGGGTATGCAAGCCACCTGGGGTCCCCGGAATGAAGCGGCGCGAGAGGCCGGTCTCGGGATCCCAGTCGTAAGGCTTGAGGCCCTCCGGAATCGGAGAGAGATCCGGCGGCGAAGCCACCCAGGAGGGATCCAACTCCGGTCGTGGGAAGGGAGAGACCCCGGTGCCCAGGTTGGCGTCGGTGAGGACCATTACCACACAGCGGAACGCCTCGGCGATTCTGCGGGCGGTGATCATGGAGTAGAAGCATTCCTCGATGGAAGCCACCGCCATGACCACATGGGGCGCGTCCCCGGGCTGCCCATAGATGGCCGCCAGAAGGTCGGACTGCTCTACCTTGGTGGGAAGCCCCGTGCTGGGTCCGCCCCTCTGCACATCCACCACCACCAACGGAATCTCCGTCATGATGGCCAGGCCGATGAACTCGGTCTTCAGGGCGAGGCCTGGGCCGGAAGTGATGGTGAAAGCACACTTTCCGGCCCAGGAAGCTCCAATGGCTACACCGGCGGCGGCGATCTCGTCCTCAGCCTGGTGCAGGAGGCCTCCGAACTTGAGGAAGATCTCGCCCAGGTGATGGGAAACGCTGGTAGCCGGGGTGATGGGATACATGGCCGCCAGGTCCATCCCGGAAGCAACGCCACCCATGGCGATGGCCTCGTTTCCGTTCATCACCACGTGGGGCCGGTCGTCACCCGTGGGAGCCACGTCATAGCCGAACCCCAGGTTCTCCACCGCCCAATGGAACCCGGCTTGGAGAAGCTCCACGTTCCGATCGGTGATCTCCTGAGCCTTTTTCCGGAAAGCGTGGGCAATCTGGGCCGCGGCCAGCTCCAGGTCGCGGTCGTACAGATAGCAGAGGAGCCCCAGGACCCACATGTTCTTTCCCCGCCTGGGGTTGTCCACAATCTTCAGGCACTCCTCCTCCATGGGGACCTCGATGACCGTGTAATTCCGGTCCGAGATCTCCTCCATGGCCTCTGCCCATTGCTGCCGAATATCCTCATCCTTGTGGGTCTTCCACATGTTCTCGATGAGGATGATGGCATCGTCCTTCAAGGCATCCAGTCGATGGCGTGCCAGAAGAACCTGTTCGTTGAGGGCTATACAAACGTCCGCCGTGTCACCCCAGTTGGTTACTGGGATCGATCCGATCCGTATCCGGTTACCGCTCGCGCCGGCCGGTAGACGAGGAGGCGGCTGGATCTCAGCAGGGATGATCTCCACCGTCCATACGCCGTTTCCCATCTTCGCCGACACTGAGCCGAAGATCTGCGCACACTTCTGAGCCCCCTCACCGGGGTCGGACACGATCTCCACCGTGTTCAGTCGTGCCTGTGTGGCTTTCCGGGTTTTCGGGCTGGCTGTCTCGTCAGAGGCGTCGGCCCCAACCGTGGGGAGCTTCGTCTCCATGATTCACCTTTGTTGGTCTCGGTATTTATGCCCCCGAGATCAGAAAAGAGCCCGGGGGCGGACAACCCCATCGGACCCTCAGCGTATTTCGTGCCAGCCCAAGAGAAGGGATGACCTCCGGGAAAACAAGAGGAATTGCAAGGCGAATACAGGGGTTATGACCGGTGTTCTGGACGGTCCGTCCAGCATCGTTGAAGAGGGGGGTTATGCGCAGCTTTGAGCCCGGAGACAAATTGTCCCCTTATGGGCCTGAGGGAAGAAACCGGGCGTCCTCTTTTTCACCGGATTGGCGGGGACATATCGACGGCCTATTGTTCAGGGGCTGCGGACCCCCTCCACGGCCGCAGTGACACCTGAGCTCCAGCTGCCATGAACGGGAGGCGGGTTTGAGCAGTCTCCAGGAATGCAGGGTCTTCGCCCCCGGTTCCATCGGGAACCTCGCCTGCGGCTTCGACGTGTTGGGTTTGGCTCTGGAAGGCCCCGGCGACGAGGTCCGGGCACGCCTGCATCCGGAGCCCGGAGTTCAAATCGCCTCGATATCCGGCGACGACGGAAGGCTTCCGACCGTGGTGTCCGAGAACAGCGCCGGGACGGCAGCTCAAGCGGTGCTGGACGAGATAGGAAGTGATGCAGGCATCTCCCTGGAACTCCACAAGGGTCTTCCTCTAGCCGCCGGAATGGGAGGGAGCGCGGCCAGCGCCGTGGCTGCGGCCGTGGCAGCGAACGTACTCCTCGGCCACCGTCTCCCTGGAGAAACGGTCTTGAGGTGTGCTCTGGCCGGTGAGGCAGTGGCTGCGGGGGACGCCCACCCTGACAACGCGGCCCCATCCCTTTTTGGGGGGATGGTGCTGGTCCCGGCCTGGAACCCACTGCGAGTCATCGAGCTCGAGGTCCCCCGAGATCTGACGGCCGTCCACGTCCACCCCCATGTGGAAGTGAAAACAAAATGGGCCAGGGAAATCCTCGGCGACCGCGTTGACCTGGCGGACGCGGTGGCTCAGTGGGGCAACACGGCTGCCCTGGTGGCCGGTCTTTTCAGGGAGGACTGGGAGCTGATCGCCCGGGCCGTGGAGGATCGGATCGCCGAACCCCTCAGAGCCAAAGCCGTTCCGGGGTTCGAGGCGGTAAAGGCCGCGGCCCTGGAGTCGGGAGCCCTGGCTGCAAGCCTCTCGGGAAGCGGACCTTCCCTCTTCGCTTTGTGCCGGGGGCGTGAACGGGCAACGGCGGTGGCGGAAAGGATGGTACAGGCCTTCAAGGACGCCGCTGGTATCGAAGCCGATTCCCTCATTTCACCCGGGAGGGCCCGGGGCGCCCGAATCCTGCCTCCCTGATTCCCATGCGATTCATCAGCACCCGAGGCCACGGGCCTCCCGCGAACCTCCAGGAGGCGGTATTCAGGGGCCTCGCCCCCGACGGGGGCCTGTACATGCCGGAAGGGGTTCCGCAGCTGGCCGGATCTGATCTGAAGAGGATGGAGGAAGAGTCGTGGCCCGCCATGGCAGCGGAAGTGCTCAGCACCCTCCTGGAGGGCGATCTCCACCGGGCGGAAGTCGGGAGGATCGTTTCGGATTCCCTGGACTTTCCGGCCCCGGTGGTCCAGTTGGGGGACCGAATTCACGTGCTGGAGCTCTTCCATGGTCCCACCCTGGCCTTCAAGGATGTGGGAGCCCGCTTCATGGCCCGGATCCTGACACATTTCAGGCGGGATGACGATCCTCCAATTACCGTTCTGACTGCAACTTCCGGTGACACGGGAGGTGCCGTTGCCGATGCACTCTACGGGATCCCCGGTATACGGGTGGTGATCCTCTTCCCCGACGGAAAAGTGACGCCCCGTCAGGAAAGGCAGTTCTCCACACTGGGTGGAAACGTACAGGCTCTCGCCGTCCAAGGTGACTTCGACGACTGCCAACGGTTGGCCAAAGAGGCCTTTACCCACCAGGCCCGGGAGTTGTCTCGGCTGGAGACCTCCGGCAGATCCGATCCCGCCGAGGTGTCCCCTTCTTTCGTACCGCACCCCCCGTCGCTGACCTCGGCGAACTCCATCAATGTCGGGCGCTTCCTGCCCCAGACGACCTATTTCTTCAAATTGTGGCAGCGCTTCCAGGGATTGAAAAAAAATAGAACGTTAGCTCTAATCTCGGTCCCGTCGGGGAACTTTGGAAACCTCGCTGCGGGGCTGCTGGCAAAGCGGATGGGCCTTGACGGTTTTACATTTCTGGCTGCCACCAACGAGAACGACGTGGTCCCCGAGTACCTGAGGACCGGCGTCTACTCACCTCGCCCGTCCAAGCAAACACTTTCCACAGCCATG
>JASFVN010000021.1:0-30625 GCA_050049805.1 Gemmatimonadota bacterium | reverse complement strand
GGTCCAACAGGTCGATGCCCTGTTGGACCGGGACTGCATCCAGCACATGGCCGCCCTCACCCTGCCTTCCCCCGAAGACGACACCTATCACCTCTCCGGCCCCGTCGAAGACAGGGCTCCCGCTGGCTCCCTCGGCGCCGTAGCCATATATGCTCAGAAGAGTGTCGGAGACGAACTCCAGGACGCCGGCGGTGACGGTGGGACGGGCGATTCCGCCGCGACCCTCCTGGGTGGGGTTGGCACCGCCGAGGGGAAAGCCGATGACCGCCACCGATTGGCCGGGCGAGATCGTATCCGGACGTTGGTGGAGACCGGATACGGTGGGTACGTCCCCGATGATCAGATCCACCTTGAGGGCAGCCAGATCCTGGGTGTTCGATACGGCCACCACCCTGGCCGGGAAGTAGTCGGGAGAATCGGCGAATTGCACGTCGATTCGCTGAGGTCTCAGAGACCCGGCTCCGTCGGCCAGAAGGTGACGGTTGGTGAGAAGGATCCCGTCGGGCCGAACCGCGAAGGCGGTCCCCGAAATCGTTCCTTCCGGAAAGGTCACGAACACCTTGACCACGGCTGGTCGGTTGGCACTCTCTACGGCGTCATAGTCCATGGCCGCCGCCAACTCGTGACGCCCGAGTGCGGCTTCGGCTTCCTGAAGCTGGACTCGTAGAGCCCGGATTTCGTCCACATCCCCCCGGCCTTGGGCTTCGACAAGGAGGCCTCGGACAGTCCTGAGCTCATCCCTGGATCGGTTCAGTGCCTCCGCCAGGTCCTGGTTGGAACCTCGCAGCTCTCCGACGGTTCTCTCGCTGGCGGCAAGGATGCTGTCGACTTCCTGTTGCATGGAAGTGAGTTGGGCCGCATAGCTTCGTTCCCGGACCCAACTGCGAACGGCAACCGTGCCCACCACCACCAGGGCGACCACCAGGAAGGTGATGAGGGCCAGCGTTCCTCGACTCACCTTCGGACCTCGGTCCAGACGGGGTCCTCCGTCGGGGCTCATGATCCGAAACACCACGGCGGGCCCACCCTCGCCGAACT
This sequence comes from Gemmatimonadota bacterium, assembly GCA_050049805.1. Lineage (GTDB taxonomy): Bacteria > Gemmatimonadota > Gemmatimonadetes > Longimicrobiales > Gaopeijiaceae > JABDNZ01. The sequence continues at coordinate 29,587 of JASFVN010000021.1, read as the reverse complement.
GGATCCGGGCTTCGTGGTGGAGGGGCGCCGGTTCGGTGATCCTCTCTCCGTTCAGATAGGTGCCGTTCAGGCTCCCGAGATCGGTGAGAACCCAGCGCCCGTCCTGGAGGGCGATCTGGGAATGGCGACCTGAGACTGCCAGATCCCCATGAGGATCGAACTGGAGATCGGACTTGGCGTCCCGGCCTACCGTGAAGGAGGAACCGGATAGGTTCCGCCGTTCACCGGCCCGGGAGCCCGTCAGAACTTCGATCTGGGCCTCTCCGGATTCCTTTGGGGGCTTCATGGAATCATCGTCGGCGGCTGGTCCATTTGGATCCCAGGTCCCTTGGGCGTCAATCCCAGCGGCGTGGGATTCTGAGGCCCGGGCCCGTCAGCTTCCCTACCACGACGGTGATGTTGTCCGGTCCTCCTCGGGAGTTGGCCAATTCGACCAGATCCTCACAGACGGCTGCAGGGTCATGGCTTCTGACCACCGCATCCCTGATCTCGTCTGCCCCCACGACTCCGGAAAGGCCGTCGGTACAAAGGACCAGGGCGTCTCCCCGACGGGCCTTCCCGAAGGTCACCTCGACTTCGACCTCCTCCCGGGGGCCCAGAGCCTGAAGGATCATGTTGCTCCCCGCCATGTTCTCGGCTTCTTCCTTGGTGACCCGGCCCTCTTCCACCAGATGACCGATCAGTGATTGATCCTTTGTGACCTGTTCAACCTTCCCCTCTCGAACCTGATATGCCCGGGAGTCCCCCACCTGGGTAAAGACCAGATGCTCACCGAGGACACCGACAGCGGTCAGCGTGGAACCCATACCGTGCAGTTGGGGATCGTCCGTCGCCCGGCGGTGGATCTCCAGATTGGCCTGGGTGATGGCCTCCTCCAGGGAAAAGGCGAAATCCCTGGGGGACGATCCCCTCTCCACGGCCCAGCGGGCCAGAAGGCGATCGTGGATGAGGGTCGTCGCCATCTCGCTGGCGATCTCCCCGGCTGCGGCGCCCCCCATGCCGTCGGCCACCATCAACAGGATTCCCTTGGATCCCACGGCAACGGCGCCGGCCTGAGGAGGGGCCTCGGGATCCGGCGGACCCAGGGCGGAGATCAGGAATCGATCTTCGTTGTTCTGGCGCTGGCGGCCAACGTCGGACCTGCCGGAGGCGGACAGATATATGTCTCGTCGTCCGAAGTTGATGGGACTCATCTCATTTCCCTCGGCAGCGGTCTCTGCCGGCTCGGTAAACGATGGCCCAGTTGGGATCCGAAGACCCAAACTGAAGGGCCCTGTCGTACCAGCGAATTGTCGTGGGGCTGCAGGCTTCGATCATGAACGACACCTCTCCCAGGGCGTAGGAGAGCTGGGCCTTTTCGTGATCCTCCAGCCCGCTGCTCTGATCCCAACACCGGAGGGCCAAAGACCGGCGCCCCTCCAGTGCAGCGGAATCCACGTCCTCCAACCCCTCCAGGACCTGGTCCACCACTGCCATGGGATCGGCGCACTCCAGGTCGGGGGTCGGGGGGCCAATGGGCGTATCCGCCTGTTCAGCCTCCCCGGGAGTCACGCGGACTCTTACCTGGGACCGGACCGGTCCGGCCTCCGCCGTGACGGTGGCGAGCCCCGGGGCCAGGGCGGTCACCAACCCTCCGGAGGGAGTGACCGAGGCCACGGAGGTCCTGTCCGAGCTCCAGACGACGTCCTCGTCCGGCAGGGGCCGGGACGAGTCATCCAATACCTGGGCCGAGAGCTGGTATAGCTCGTCTACCCTCAGCTCCAGTTCGGCGGCGTTCACGCGAACGCTGGCGGGGAGTCCCGGGCGTCCGGGTTCTCCGGCGCCCGGGGTCTCCTCCTCCGATTCCAGGCCGGCGCCGGGAGTTTCGTCGCCTCCGGGAGACACCAATTCGCCCCTCCCGGGATCTTCGGTTCCAGGGTCTCCGGACCCGAACCAGCGACTGATGGCGCCGCCCCCTCCAAAAGCCCAGAACAGGAGGATCGCCGCCACCACGACCCCGACGGCCCCTCCATACTTCACGTAGGGGGGAGCATTCTTCAGCCATGACGACCCGCGGCGAGGTTCCCGCCTCCGGTCCGGAGCCCGCTGCCCCGGCGGGACCCGCTGGCTCGGTACGGTTGGAGTGGGGGGTGCCGAAATACCCGAGGGCTCCGAAGCACCGGCACCGACCCGCTCTTCCGGCCCGGGTCCCCCACTTGTCGAATCCACAAAATCCGCCACCGGACTCACCACGGTCTCGGCCAGGTCCGGGACCAGTCGAGATATGGCCTCGGCAAAGGCTGACGCATCGGAGAACCTGCGGGCCGGATCCCGGGCCATGGCCCGGTCCACTACGGCCTGGAGAGGCTTGGGGAACTGGAGGTCCGTTCTCACCTCATCCAGGCGGGGCAAGGGGGTCTCAGGATCCAGGATCATGGAGTAGAGCTCGGCCTGGTTCGGGGCCTCGAAAGGCCTTCGGCCAGTCAAGAGCTCGAAGAGGACGACGCCCAGAGAGTAGATATCGCTTCGCTGCTCGGCCTTGCCCTTCAGATGCTCGGGGCTGGCGTAGTGGACCGTGGCGGCGACGTAGCCCGCCTGGGTAAGGTCCTGGCCGAATCCACCCTCTTCCTTTTTTGCAATGCCGAAGTCCACCAGCTTCGCCCGCTCCCTGCCGTCCCGGTCGAGAGTCACGATGATATTGGTCGGCTTGATATCCCGGTGGACGATGCCCCCGGCATGTACGGCCTGAAGGGCCTCAGCTACCTCTATCACCACCCGGGCAGCCCGGGTCAACTCCAGGACCCCGCCACTCTGCTCCTGCACTTCCCGCAGCGTCGGGCCCCGCGCCAGCTCCATGGCGATGAGGGTGAGGTTCTCGCCGGCCTCGGTGTCGAACGCTTCGACGTAGTTGTAGATCTTGCAGACGTTGGGGTGGTCCACGCGGTTGGCGGTTATGGCCTCCCTGCGCATCCGGTCCCGATCCAGGATCTGGTCCCGGTTCAGCACCTTCACGGCGTCCAGCTGGCCTTCTTTGATATTGTCGATGGCCAGGTAGACCGTGCCCATTCCACCTTGGCCGATGCGGCCGAGAATCTCGTAGCCGCTGATCACCCTTCCGGCCAGCCCCCGTTGATCCTCGAGGTCGATGCCCGGTACGCCGCCGGAACACCGACCCACGTGGAGGGGCCACTCCGTGCCACAGAAAGGGCATTCAGTCATGATGGCTCACTCGAAATTCGAGTCGAAACGCCGGCGTTCGAAGCGAACCTGACCAGGCTGCCTCCTCACCCGGACTACCTGGACGGGGAACACCTGCGAGAGGGTGGTTCCACTTTCGTCCAGCCTATAGAAGGCCACCAGCTCTCCCTCGCCTCCCGGGAGCAGCTCCAGAATCTGGATCCTGTCTCCGGGATACCGGCGTCCCGCATTGTAGAGCAGAAGCATCTCTTCTTCGAAGTCCACGCGGGGGAGGTTGGCCGAAGACCCCGTGATGCGCTGCCAGTACTCAGCCCAGTCCTCGGCCCGCTTGATGGCGACCCCCGCTTCGTCCCTCCACTGAGATTGATCGCTGTAGTAGATCTGATCTTCCTCAGTGATGGGGATGGGCCGCAGGTTCGGGCCTCTGCCACATGAGGAAAGAGTGGTCAGGAGAACCGCAGCCACCATCAGTGATCGAGTGCAAGAAACCATGTCTTGTTTTCCCCCTGGTCCTATCAGCGGTTCACGATTCTGGGAACGCATCTCAAGCCCCTGAATACTGCGGGGTCGAACACCCACGATGACGGTCCGGCCAGGACGCTGACGGCTACGTCTCCTTCGGTTTCCGGAATACGCCACCGGACGGTATGATCAATCTCTTCCGGACCTCTCCACCCGGTGGTTCGGGAAAAGAAGCGGAAGGGAGCCCACCGGCCCTCCGCCATGGTACGGCCGGACACCGGTATGGCCATATCTCCTTCGGCCAGCTGGACACTCAGGCTGAGCCGCATGTCGGCGGATCCATCCCAGACGATCCGGTCTGTTGTCAGGCAGCTTCGGGCCTCGCAGCTGGTGGTCCCGGCGTTGGTGGTCAGGATGATGGCTCGAATTCCGCCGTAGCTCTGGTTGGGTAGGGGAAGGAGTTGAAATCCCACCTCCACTCTCTCACCATCTTGGCCGAAGATGGCCTGGGAGAACCGGTAGGCGTTGGTGAGGAAGGTGAGAAACGCATCGTTGATTCCCACCTCTCCCCTTTGAACGAACCCGTAGCCCTGGCGCTCCACATAGGATCCCAGATCGCTCACGAGGCTGGAGAACCTGCTCTCCCCGGGTTTGAAGACCATGGCGAAATCGTCGAGACTCGGCTCCTCGGTGGCCGCCGGGTCGAAGGGGAACTTGGATCCGACCAGGTCATCGTACTCTCGACAGAACTCGGCTCCCCAGGTATCGAGCTGGGCAGGTTCCACGGCCGAGACCAAACGCTCCGCCTGGCGGACCGGCACCTCGATGAGGGAGGACAAGTGGCTCGCCAGGGTCCGTCCCTCTTGCCACCGCTCCATCTCGCTTCTCAACCCCTGGGCAGCTTCCTCCGCTGCCGAGAAGACCCCCTGGTCTCGGATTCCAGCGGCTACCTGGATCCTCTCGGAAGGGGATGCTTCATCCAAATCTTCCATGGCGCCCTCCAGCTCGTCGAGGGCTTGGAGGTACCCCAAGGCCCTATCGGTCAGGCCTTCGATGGCCTCCGTCGAATCCAGGGCCAGGAAAGCACGCAGGGGCTGGAACCTGGCTCGATGGACCTCCGGGGTGTACCGGGTCTGTTGGTAGACCAGGCCCAACAAGCTCAACAGGGGCGAATCGTCTCCAGCCAGCTCATTGAGTTTCTCCTCCGCGTCTGCGAAGCCGCTGAAGCGCGTGACGGAAGCTCCCAGAATCAGGCTCTCCCACTGACCCCGGTACTCTTCCTCATAGAGAGAGTCGATCCCTTCGGCCATGGCTGCCTGATCGAAACTGACGCTTTCCCCCAGGACCCAATCCTCTGGAGGGGGAAGGTTCCTGGGATCGCTCACCAACAGCTTCACGCTGTCTCGACCGGAGGACGAGAAAGCCCCCTGCACTTCGGAGGCCAGCCGCATGGAGCGAGGTTGAGCCCGGCCCTCACCGAAGCCCACGGGATCGAAAGCCTGGTTGATCTGAAAGACCAGGGACCTGAAGCGGGGTCGAGCGCCGCCGAACCCCCTCAGGAAGGTCTGCGCATGCTGGACAACCCTGGTTTCCGGGTGAGGCCGAAGGAGGGTCGAGTCCCGGACAAGGCTTCGGCCGAAAAACTCGAATTGGCTCAGGGAAAGGGCCCGGGCTTCCTCTCCCCGGGCCAGAGAGGAGTGGCTCTGAAGCTCGTCGGCCAGCCAACCGGGATCCGCATGCTCAGGACTCTGGGTTACCATGAGGTAAGCCTTGAGGCTCTGGTAGGGCCCGTCATAGTCGCTGGTTTCGTTTGGGGCGTCAGGCAATCCTCCCAACTCCAGGGTGATGGCTTCCAAGGCCGGCTCCAGGAGTCGGGGGTTGAAGATCGCCGAATACTCCCGGATGACTCTGGGGTAGAGTCGCCGACCCGGGTTGAGTCCCACCCATTTGACGGCTCGGGATAGACCTGATTCGGAACGAGCAGCGAAAAGAGTATCGGCCTTCGCCCGGACCGCCTCGAGCTTCTCCAGGAGGTCTCCGGAGTCCACGCCTTGGGCCCCCGTGGCTTGAAGTTCCTGGACCGCGAGGTCCACCCGGTCCTGGAGGCCGCTGTTGTAGAGGAAGGATCGGAAGAGGAGTACCAGGAGAAGAAGGACGGCTGCGGCACCCGAACCGGCCAAGAGGCGTCGCCCCAGATTGACCCGCCTGCCCTCCAGCATCATGCCGGAGCCGATGGGGTCCCTCAGGATCACGTCCCGGAAGACCCGGGGAAGGAAGAGCCATTGGAACCGGGCGCCGGGCCTCCGTGAACCGGAGAACACGGGCGTCGCCTTGTTCGGGGAGAGACTCCCCAGATCGAAAACTTGAGTCGCCCCGCCGGAGGGTTCCAGGTCCTGTGCCTCCGGGGGTGGGGAAGTCTCGTCTCCTTCCTCCACCAGCGTCTCCTCTCGACCCACGAAGTAGAAGCCCCGGAGGAAAGGACTGACCTGCAGTTGGCTGGGTTTACAGAGCTCCACCAGGAATCGGTTGGCGTTGTCCGAAAGTTTCTTGAATTCCCGGGGGAATTCGTAAAGCCTTCCGGCCTCGGTGGGATCCAGTTCTGGACCCAGGTACTTCAGTCGTTTGTGGGACAGGGAACGAAACAGGCTTTCCAAAGCCCCGCCGACAGTCCGGCTCTGCCGGTCGGCATAGGTGGAGACCTCGAGGTCCGACGGGGGAGGAAAAGTGGCTCCCAGGACCTGACGGGAGGCCCCTTCTTTCAGTCGGCCGGCATAGTCTTCGAAGGAGGGGATCTCGTCGGCTTTGGTGAAGAGGACGTATACGGGGATCTGGGCGCCGAGGGTTCGAGCCATCTCCATCAGGCTCGAGCGCACGGCCCGGGCACGTTCCTGGATGACCTCCGCCGCTCCAGGACTTCTGAGGTCGTCGCAGCTGAAGCAGACCACGGCAGAGCGAGAAGCTTGCGGCTTGCCCGTGAGGATGGCTGCCAGGAGCTTCTTGGGGCGGAGCTTCTGAAGAAGGATGGTCCAGGCCGAGGCATGATCCCGGAGATCGTTGCCCGCTTCCACCAGGATGGTACCATCCGAGTACCACGCGTTGATGCTTTTTGTCGGAGGCATCTCCTGGCCGCTCCGAACGTCGCCGGCCAACTGCTCGGCTGCCACTTCGGAGCCCAGCACGGCGCTGGATTTTCCACACTGGTGGTCACCCAGGATCAAAACTCCCGGAAGCTTCTGGAGGGCCGGGCGCCTGGCCTCCGCCAGACGTCGCCGGATCTCGGCCAGCCTGGACCCCAAATCTTCCTCCATGGGGTCCGGCTCCCTCTTCTTGCGGGGCCCCCTCTTGTTGAGGAACCAGAAGATCACCCCCCCGATGAGGGCACCGATGAGTGTGAAGACGATCCAAAAGGCTTGATAGGCCAGACCGCTCAGCCCGAACGCTCCAGCCAGTACTCGTCCCAGGACCAGGAACAGCGCCAAGGGTACGGCGGCGATGAGGCCCCACTTCATCTTCGGTTTCATTCAATCGACCCCGGAGAGATCCAGAGATTCGGCTTGATGCACGCTGCTCTATGCGCCCTGCCGTAGAACCATGAAGAACACCACCCACAGGATTCCGAACAGCCCCAGCCCCGCCGCCGAACCGGCCAGCAGCCACTTGGTGACTCCGTCCAGCTCTTTGGGGCCGGTCTCGAGGGGAGGGATACTCCACGAGGGTGAGAGCTCGCCCCACGCCCCTCTGATTCCGACCACCCGGTCCCGCCCCCGCTCCCAATAGTGCCTCAACTCCTGCCGTCCGCTGGGACCCATGGCCGCATACTGCCCCTGGAAGCCCAGTGCGAGGCAGAGGAGATACACCTCCAGAACATCGGCCAGCTCGTCCGAATCAGGTTCCCGTTGAAGGTCGTCCAGATTCTGGAAGAAGCGCTCGCCGCCCAGGAACTCACCGAAGATCTCCTCCTGGAGTGGCCTTCGGTGCCATTCAGCGAACATGGGATCGGAGGAGTTCAAAACGGACTCGTCCAGGAAGGCGATGAGGCCGTAGCCGGCCCGGACGATGGCTTCCTGGGAGTAGCCCTTGTTTCGGGCTTCCCGGGCTGCAGTCGCCAGCCATCGCTTAACCCGTTCCCGAAACACGACGGGGTCGCCTCCCACGGTCCGCCCGGCTCGAAGCCTGCAGACCACGGTGAGGACTTCCTGGAGGCCCAGGGCGAGCTCCCCGCGACGGACGGGAATCCGAGCCGCCGTTTCGGCGATGGTGTCTTGTGTGTGATTTGCCATGGCGGTGATGAACCGACCTTGGGCCAAGGACCATCCGAGAGGCCGGCCGGCACCAAGCTCCGGCCGTCCACACCTCAGCCGATGGACCTCAACCGGTGGATTGTTGAATGACTGCCAACTCCAGGTCCGCCTCGACGATCTCGTCTGGGACCCAGACACCTACCTCCAGCGTGTCCCGAATTCCCTTCCAGAGGGACCCGGACCGTTTCATGAGGAAGTACTCCCACCCGACCCGAGGCGCCAACTCCCGGGGCGGTCGAGCCATGTGCTCCAATTCGAGACCGGCCATTCCACTGGTCTGGACCAACACGGGAAGGGCTTCCTTCGACGCTACCTTCATTTTTCCGACCACGGCCGAGACCACCCGGGACGTTTTTTCCTCGGACCGAACCCCGAGGATCCATTGGGTTTTCTCGGAGCACATCTCCTGTCGAACCGAGCCGGTGAAGATGGACCGGACGCTCCGGCGACGAAGCGGGACCCTCTCGCAACTGGTCGGTAAGGTGACTTCCAGGTGACTTCGTATATGTCCATCGAGCTGGGTGAAGCACTCTTCCAGCCTCGAATGATCGTAGAGGGGTACGGCCTTGGGGTCGGAGCCCAGGGAGAAGGTGCAGAGGGCCCCTGCAAGGCGGGCAAGCTCGAGATACAGGTCTTCCGGGTGGGTCCGGCGGGTCTGGAGATGGTACCGAAGGGGAGCGATTCCGGAATGGATCGCATGGGAGAGCCAGAAGCTGGCCAGATCCTTCCCACCGTATTGGGCCACCATGTCGCCGGCCAGGTTTCGTTCCTTGGACAGGCTCTCGGCCTTTCGCTCCAGGAGGCCCAGGAGGTCTGCCAGCATACCCATGAGCCTTTCGCTTCCGCCAATCTGGATGCACGGAGGAATGAACGACGAGTCGTAGACGAACTGGCCGGAGCCGTCTCTCTTCACCCTTGCCACCGGAAGGAGGATCCTATCGGCTTCGTCGGGGGACTCCAGGACCAGCTCGAAGTTTTTCCTCCCCAGCGTCACCGGTCGTTCGTCCAGACCCGTGGTCTCGTCCAACAGGTTCTGGGTTTCGGCGATGTAGCGAAGCCCCTCCGACGCGTCCGTCGAGCAGTTGGCCGCCCCGGGGCGCAACGGCGGAAGGGCCAGGCATACCGTCTGCTGGTGCTCCGTTGGTTGGAAGATCGGGTGGAGATCCAGGGGCTCAGGGGGCGCGTCGGTTTCCGGGATCTGGAACGGGGTCCCATCGGGCATGATCCCCCGGGCGTGGGTCAGGCTCACCACACCGTTCATGAGCCCGTCGTGATCGAACCCGGCAGCTGCCAGCCCCACGGGCTCGAAATACAACTCATTTACCGCGAACCGGATGGACTCCTCATGGTACCGGCTTTGAGTCTGAAAGTGGTGTTGGGCTAGATGCATGCCCTCGTTCCACACTACCCTGGATAGGCGAGTCATGGGTTCTCCGCGGTTCCTCGCTTCAGGTACCGGTTTCGAGGGATCTTCCGGAAGCGGGCTTTGCCCGTGCAGGAACGCCCGAATAGATTATACGTGTAGTCGTTCCGCCGTATCAACCACTTGTTCTGACTCCTCACATTTTCGGCCCCAGGGCTAGACGGCACAGGGAGCGAATGGGCGTGAACAGCGACGAGTTACTCCGACGGTGGGTCCCGGTGGGGCCGGTTTCCGAGGGAACGGTGCCCAGCTACCACGCGAAGGGTCCCGATGGTCAGTTCGTACAGGTGCACCGGATTCCACGGGATGCCCCGGATTTCGGGCGACTCTTCTCCTTGGTCCAGCGGGTGCTGCCGCAGCCGCCGCCGGACCTCGTGGAAGTGGGCGAGTTCGAAGGGGGAGTGGCCGTTGTCACCCGAATTCTCCCGGGCCCGGTGACGTTGGAGGATTGGCTCCAGGATTCGGCGGCCCGTCTCGAGCCGGCTTCGCCGCAACTCGGAGCGGAGTCCGAGGAGGAGGTGCCGCCGGCACCGGACCTGGTGCCCGACCCGGCACCGGGTGACCTTGAGGCGGCCGGGCCCGAAGACGAAGATAGCTACACGTCCTACTTCCGGATTCCCCAGGAGGGTGAGGTGGCCGACCAGCCGCCTCCGCCCCCTGAGGAACGGCAGGTGGCTTCACCGCCACCTCCGGCGCCGGAGCCACGCCCGGCCCCGCCCCCGGCTGCGCCATCCGGCGACGAGGGGTATACGGCCCTCTTCGCCGCACCCCAACGGCCCGCCGAACCCGAGGCGCCCCGGCCCCCGAGGGACGCCCCGCCGCCACCTCCTCCGACAAGACCCCCGGAGCCGCCACCGCCACCTCCTCCGACAAGACCTCCGGAGCCGCCGCCCCCTCCGCCGCCGCCCAGGGCGGCCCCGCCGCCGCCACCACCCCGACAGGACTTTTCAGCCCAGTCTGCCCCGGAGACGGGTAGCATCACCGACATGTTCCGGAAACCGGAGGCTCCACCCCCGGCACCCCCTGAGCGGCGCCGACAGCAGCGGTGGGATGAGCCGGAGCGGGGGCTATCCCCGCTGCAACTCACCCTGGACGAGTATATCAGAAGACTGGAACGGTCCTGAGTCCCACGGAGCCCGCCCGGACGGGAAGCCCAACGGGGACTGAGAGTTTTGTGGCGACAGGTCTGGATAAAGCGGCAGCGGCCCTTCGGTCAACTCTTTCCATCCGGAAGGATTGCTACCAGCTCCAAGGCTGGGTCGCGAATGGCGGCTGGCACATACACGGCCAGATTCCTGGCGCTGAGTACTTCCTGCCACTCTTCCCCGGACGTGTCGATGAGGAAGTACTCGTAATCCATCTTGATGGGCACGGCGCTGGGCGGGCTTTGGACGTGGGTCAGCTCCAAGCCCGGGAGGCCGCGGCGATAGAGGTGGTCCAGGTTGTCGGCGGCGCCCACCTTCACCAACTCCAGCACCTTCTCGGCCAACTGTGACCGCTCTGTCTCCGCGCCCACGGCCAGGTAGATCTGGCGAGCCGAGAGAAGGGCGGACTCCAGGGCTGCGGCATACACGAAGGCTTTGACCGGGCGGAGGGGGATGGACCGGTAGTTCTGTGGAATGACCGTCTCCAGGAGGATACGGACTCGCTCGTCCAGGGCGCTGAAGCAGTTCGAGAGATTCGTGTGTTCGTACGGTGGCAGGGCTCCGGCCTCTCCTTCTGAGGAAAAGGTGGTGAGAGCACCCGCGAGGGAGAGCATAGTCTGATAGAGTCTTGCCGGGTGACCCCGACTGACCTCATAGATGTGGCGTAGGGGTGGCAGGAACGTGTTGACCGTGTAAAGGAGCCAGAAGTTCATGGAGTCCTGGATGGTGAAGTCAGCTAGACTCGGCCCCCTCTGCCGCCTGGTTCCCGCCAGGTCCGCGCTCCGGGCCGAGAGAAGCTCGACCAACCGCCTTGCGATGGTCATGAGCATGCTGCTGGCACTGATGTCGACCAGGGGGGGGACGAAGGACGGGTCCAGGTCGTATCCCCCGCTTTCGGTACGGACCACCCTGGCCAGAGGGAGGACAGAGTGACCCTCGAGAATCTCTCCTTCGAGGAGGATGCGGAAGTTCTTTCGGGCTACCTGAACGGGTTTCTCGGCCTGGCCGGTGTTCTCATCCCGCTGGAACACGACCTCAGCCGAAAAGCGCGAATCCCCGCCCTCCTGGTCCACGGAGACGTTTCGCCCACCGGGTTTGTACTCTGTGATGGCGAGGTACACTTCGAGGGTCTCCTGATCCGGCCGCCATCCCTCCTGCAACAGCCGGGGCTCGGGAAGTGGGTCGGTGTCGGGCATCTCGAACCCCAATCCGTCCGGGAAGAGACCCTGGGCCGAGGTCAGGCCCAGCATACCGCCGTCGAGGAGTTCCCGGTCCACCTCCATGGCGGAGAAACCCCACGGGTTCTCCAGGAGGGCGGACATCTGGAATGAGAGAAGGTCCTCGACATAGCGATCTTGCAGTTGAAGGTGTTGCGGTGTGAGCAACACGCCCTTGGTCCAAAGGACCTTCTGCAATTGGCGCATAGGAAGGTGGCTCCCGTGAGAGACGACGACGCATACAGAGTTCACCTGAACGCAGGCTCGGGGCAAGACCCCTACGAAGCCCGACTCGAATCCCCGGGCCCCAGCGCCCTCCCGGAGGGCCCCTTTTGTCTGGGCATCCTGGGGGACTTTTCGGGCCGGGGGAGTTGGGTCGAGGTCCCTATGGACCCGAGGGGTGGAGACGGGGCTTCTGCGGCCCAGGGCCTCCACACCAGACCCCTGGTTCGGGTCACGCCGGAGAACGTCCTTCAGTTCGGGGGCCTTACGCCTACCGTGCAGATAGGGGTGGAAGGGCGGGAGTCGGGCCGCGAGGGGGTGACGTTCTCCAGCCTGGAGGACTTCCACCCCGACGCGCTCTTTAGACGGCTGGCGGCCCTGGAGGTTCACCGAAGTGCCAGGGACCGCCTTCTGAGCCCGGAGTCAGAGGCTGGACGGGAGGCCGGTCCTAAGGGCGAATCCGGAGCCGGCCTCCTGGATGCCGTTTTGGAGGAGACCGAAGACGAGTTCGCCGCGGAAGGGGCCGGGCTGGACGACGACCTGGATGGCTTCATCCGTCGGGTGGTCCGGCCCCATCGGGTCGAGTCCGGGCCGGATCGGACTCAGGAGGTGGCGGCTCTGGACACCGAGATCTCCCGGGCTCTGAGCGGGATCCTACACGACCCGGGCTTCCAAAGCCTGGAATCCCTCTGGAGGTCCGTGGTCTTCCTCCTTTCCAGGATCGAGGTAAAGACCAGCCTCAGGGTCTATCTCATCGACGTCTCAAAATCCGATCTGGTGGCAGATCTCCTCTCTTCCGATGACCCCACCGACTGGAGCCTGGGGGGGCTCATCCTGAATCCCGTTTCCGAGCATGGGGAGGAGCTTCGCTGGGCCGGTCTGGTCGGCGCGTACACCTTCGGGCTTGGGGACGAGGACATCCCTCTCCTTCAGCGCATCGGTCTCCTGGCCGAAGCGGCCGAGGTGCCATGGTTCTCGGCGGGGGATTCGGCCCTCCTGGGGTGTGATTCCATGGATGCCACCCCGGAACCCCGGGATTGGGACGAGGCTGTGGATCCCCTATGGCCCGAGCTCCGGGGCAATCCCGAGGCGTCGTGGATCAGCTTGGCCTTCCCGGCCTTCCTCCTTCGGACGCCCTATGGGACCGAGGGCAGGGGTGCCAAGACCTTCGCTTTCACCGAATCCGTAGAGGGGTCGGAGGATCTTCTATGGGGAAACCCGGCCATCCTCTGCGGGATCGGGCTGGCCCGGGCCTTCACCACTTCGGGCTGGGGACTGCGTCCCTCCCTTCAGCTTTCGGTGGAGAACGTACCCGTCTTTAACCCCGAGGTAGGATGGCGGGAGCAGGAAGGGCCCGGGGGCCAGGAAGGGTGGGCGAGCCCCCTACGTGGGTTGCTCTCCCACTCGGCGGCCGCTCGGGTAAGGGATTCGGGCCTCACGCCGGTTCTGGGGGCCCGAAACGAGGCTGTCCTCAGGGTCCAGGGTGTCAGGACCATCTCGACCGGGGAAAACGCCCTCAGAGCTTGGTGGATCGGCTCCACATGAGAAAGGAGGAAACCGCTGCACCAAATGCTTGACGGCATTTCGGCCGACACCTAACATGGAATTGCTTTCCTCATTCTCCCAACAAGGAGCTGCGGAGCATGGCTAAAAGCTTCCAGCATAGGCGTAGTCGGCAGCGTCCGACCCGCGTGAACATCGCGTATGACGTCGAGACCGGCGGCGCGATGGAAAAGAAGGAGATTCCGTTCGTCATGGGTGTCCTCTCGGACCTTTCCGGCGACGGGGTCGACGATCTTCCGGATATTGCGGACCGGAATTTCACCGAGATCACGGCAGACACCTTCGACAAGGTGCTGCGGGGCATGAACCCGAAACTCAATCTCGCTGTCGACAACAAGCTCGAGGCCGACTCCGAGGACAAGATTGGGGTGGAGCTCGACTTCAAGGAGTTCGCCGACTTCAGTCCAGAGCGGGTGGCCCGGAAGGTGGAGCCACTACGGAAGCTCCTGGAGCGAAGGGAGGATCTGGTCGATCTCAAGGGCCGCTTGCAGACTAACCGCAAGTTCAGCAAGGGTTTCAACAAAACCCTCCAGGAGGCTCTGGGTGACGCGGATCAGAAAGAGAGCTTGAAGGCCGAGGTCCAGGACGAAGGAGGCGACGACGATGGCGGAAGCTGAAGCCGGGAAACAGGCGGCCCCCGCTGAAGCTCAGGAAGTCGAGCTCAGCGTACTGGACCAGATCCTCACCGAGGGGCGCTTCACGACGGAGACTGAACAGTCACGAGCCAAGTCCGCGGTACAGGAGCTGGTTCGCGAGATTCTCGATGAAACCGTCACGTACAAGAAGGACATCGAGGCCACGCTCAACGAGCAGATCGCCCGTATCGACGAGCTTCTCTCCGCTCAATTGAACGAGGTCATGCACCACGAGAAGTTCAAGAAATTGGAGGCCTCCTGGCGGGGTTTGCGGTATCTGGTCTCCCAGACCGAGACAGGTCCCATGCTCAAGATCAAGGTCATGAGCATCTCGAAGGACGAGCTCATGGACGACCTGACCTCGGGCAAGGCCGAGATGGCGGTGGACCGATCCAACCTTTTCAACAAGGTCTACCAGGAGGAATACAACCAGTACGGCGGTTCTCCCTACGGTGCCCTCATCGGTGACTACGAGTTCACCCATTCGGGCCAGGACGTCAAGCTTTTGACCCGGGCATCGGAGCTGGCCGCCTCGGCCCACTGCCCCTTCCTCTCCGCCGCCTCTCCCGAAATGTTCGGTTTCGCCAGCTTCACCGAACTCCGGAACGTGTACGAGATGGAGAGTGCCTTCGAGGGCGTTCGGTATGCCCAGTGGAGGGCTTTCCGGGAGAGCGAAGACTCCCGCTACGTGGCCCTCACCATGCCCCGCATGCTGATCCGGGAGCCCTACGGGAGGGAAACCGTTCCGGTGAAGGACTTCGATTTCAACGAAGACGTCACCGGGAAGGAACATGACAAGTACCTGTGGGCCAATGCGGCCTGGGGCCTGGGGGCTTCGGTTACGAAGGCCTTTGCCGACTACGGATGGTGCTCCCGGATCCGGGGTGTGACCTCCGGCGGGAAGGTGGAGGGACTCCCCACCCACACCTTCGAAACCGACACGGGCGACGTGGCCATGAAGTGCCCCACCGAGACCTTGATCCCCGAGGACCAGGAATTCGAGCTGGCCAAGCTGGGTTTCGCGCCCCTGACCAACGAGAAAGGTACGTCGAACGCCGTCTTCTTCAGCGTGCAGTCGGCTCAAAAACCGAAGGAGTACACCGGACCGGGTGGCGACGTGGCTACAGCCAATGCGGCTCTCTCGGCTCAGCTCCCCTATCTCTTCGCCGCTTCACGCTTCTCCCATTATCTGAAGAAGATGGTTCTGGAATGGGTCGGCACGTACACGACCCGATCGGAGCTGGAGCATAAGCTCCAGAATTGGATAGGTGAATACGTTCTGAAGAGCGAAGGGGCTGCCGAGTCCGAAAAAGCCAAGAAGCCCCTGTCGGATGCTCGAATCGAGGTCGTCGAAAATCCCAGAAGACCCGGAACGTACCAGGCTGTGGCCTACATGCGGCCCCATTTCCAGCTGGACGCTGTGGACTTCTCCATGCGGCTGGTGGCAGACGTGCCAGAACCGAGCTGATGATCATCGTATGCATCTGCGACCCCTCGCAGATCGAGTGAGCTTTTTCCCAAGGGAGGAAAGCCAATGGAAGGCAGATGGGATGCATACTTGGAGGTGGAGGGTGTCAGTGGAGAATCGATGAGGGCTGGCCATGAGGACCAGATCGAGGTCATCTCCTTCGATTTCAGCGCTTCGAACCCCTCGAGTGTCGGAATCGGGAGCGGAGGAGGCGTCGGTGCGGTGAACCTCAGCAGCTTCAACTTCATGAAGAAGACCGATGCCTCCAGCGCCGATCTCTTCAAGCACTGCTGTTCCGGAAAACATTTTCCGACTGCCACGCTGACGCTGTACAAGGCCGGCGGTGATGGGGGCGCCCTGGACTACCTCATCTACGAATTCGAGGAAGTCTACGTCGATGCCATCAACTGGTCCGGCTCGGAGGGTGGGGGGGACGGAATCCCTCTCGAACAGGTCTCCTTCTCCTTCGGGAAGGTCGTGGTGACCTACAACCAGCAGGACGAGAAGGGTGCGAAGGCTGGCTCCTTCATGGGGTCTTGGGACGTACGCACCAAGACGCCGTAAGATCCTCCAGTTCGGCAGTTGTCGCCTCGTAACGACTGACGAGAACAGGTCGCCTTGTGGAAGCGAACCGCCTTTATAAAGAGGGTAAGCTGGGCGATGCCATCGCATTGTTGCAGGATGAGTTGCGCTCAGACCCCCACGATGTCCCAAGACGCACGTTCCTTTTCGAGCTCCTCTGTTTTCAGGGCCAGTTCGACCGTGCCTGGAAGCAACTCGAGGTGATCGAGACGGCAGACCCTTCTTCGTATTTGGGTACGGCCTGGTTCAAGCAGGTGCTCAAGGCGGAAGAGACTCGCCAGGAGATGTTCACGAAGAGCGATCTCCCTGATCGTCTCGACGAGGAGGCTCCCGTGTCCGGGACCCTCAACGGCGAACCGTTCTCGGATCTCCGCGATGCCGATCCCCGTATCGGTCCCCGGCTGGAAGTGATTGCCGGGGGCCGATACCTGTGGGTTCCTTTTTCGGAGCTCTCCACGGTAGAAGTCTCTCCTCCCAAGCTCCTTCGGGATTTGTATTGGGCGTCAGGGGAGCTGTCGAGCTTCGGCCCCGATGCCGGTGAGCCCACCGAAGTCCTCCTCCCAGCCATGACTGCCCTCGCCTGGCAGAATCCGGATGAGATGGTGCGGTTGGGGAGGGTGACGGAATGGGCGGGACTGGATTCGGGCGAGGAGGCCCCTGTGGGGCAGAAGCTCCTGCTGGTGGATGACGAGGACTTTCCCCTCCTCGAGGTCCGAGAGATCACCTTCGACCGTTAATAGCCAAGCCGTCCTCGTTGGCGGCCCCCACTTCGGACGTCCATGGGTCTCGATGAGAACCTGCAGCTCTCAGATCTACTGGCCCCCATACCGGGAGACGATCCCGTAGGGCCGGATCTCAAATATTCCAACGAGTTCAGCGAGATCGAGCTCGCATTTCACGAAGGCCTCCAGGCCATCCCTCCAACCAAGCCGCCGGGTCCTCCCGGCGCCGATGCCGAGGAAGCTTTCGGGCGGGTGGCCGAGGCCTCGGTGGACTTCCTCCTCTCCCAGGCCAAAGACTTTCGCGTGGCGTCCTTCCTCACCGCTGCTCTGCTCCGGGTGGGCATGGGGCCCCTGGACGATCCCGTGGGGGCCAGGTGTTTCGCTGGATTCCGATTCGGGCTGGAGCTCCTGCACGGCATGATGGAGACCTTCTGGGATACCATGCATCCCGGTATCGAGTCCCGTAAGGCCTCCCTGGCCTCTCTGGCCTCCCCCGACCTGATCTACCCTCTGCGGCAAGTTCCGCTGACCAGCTGGGGGCATGGCCACTCGCACTACAAGGAGTGGATTACCGAAGCCGAGCCCGACCAGGCCCCGGAGGAATCCGATACGCTGTGGAGCGGGAACTTCGGTGAGGCCTTCGAGGAAACGGACAGGGAGGATTACGCCCGGCTGGTGGGGGAACTGGCCGGCTGTCAAGCGGCTCTGGAGGCTCTGGAGGAGTTGGGACGGGCGAAATTCGACGAGGCCGGAGAGAACCCACCGCCCTATGGGGATTTGAAGAGAGCCCTTCGGGACATGGCGTCGGCGGCCGAACAGCTCCTGGAGAAGAAGCCGGATCCGGCGGCTGCAGCGGAGGCGGCGGCTGCGGCTGCTGCGGAAGCGGAAGCTGCCGCGGCGGCTGAAGCGGAAGCGGCGGCAGAGGCAGCGGCGGGCGCTACCGGGGCGTCGGAATCGGTCGAGGTGGCCGCTCCCGTCGAGGGCGAAGCCCAGGGTCCAGTCCCAGCAGCGGACACGGCTGTGTTGTCGGATGATCAACCGACCACCGTCGTGGAGGACCAGCCGCCTCCGGCGGAGCCCCCCCCGCGTCCGGAACCGGCTCCCGCCGGGCCTTTGGCCTCTTCGGCCGAACCTCAGGATTCCGAACAGGCGGCCGCGGCTGTAGCGGCCGCCGCCCAATTCCTCCGCAAGGAGGACCCTCGAAACCCCATCCCCTATCTCCTTCTTCGGAGCCTCCGATGGGGCGAGGTCCGAGGTACCGACGACCGGATCGATCCCCTCCTCCTGGAGGCGCCTCGGTCGGAGGAGCGGAAGACCCTTCGGAGCCTCTTCCTGGAGGAGCAGTGGCAGGAGCTCCTGGAGGCCACCGAGGAGGTCATGGCCTCCGAGGCCGGACGGGGATGGCTGGACCTCCAGCGCTACGCCATCCTGGCGGCGGACCATATGGGCTCCGATTTCAGCGCGGTCACGGCCGCCCTCCGGGGGGCCCTCCAATCGCACCTGCTCGATCTTCCCAGCCTGGCCACCGCCACACTCATGGACGACAGCGCCGCGGCCTCCGCCGACACCCGCCAGTGGCTCGAGGCAGCCGGGTTCCTGGCCCCGAACGCGGGCGTGGAGGGTGAGGGTCCGGCCACTGATGACACGGATCCCGACAAGGTCCGCTTGGACGCCAGTTTCGCCCGGGCAGAACAGATGGTCCAGGCCGGCGATCCGGACGGGGCCATCCGGCTCCTCATGGGACGGGCGGAGCGGGAAACGAGCGAGCGAGCCACCTTCGTCACTCGGGGAGAGGCGGCCCGGATCATGGTGGAGCGGGGGGAGACCAGCGTGGCCCGCCCTATCCTGGAAGAGCTTTTGGGCGATATCGACCGACACAGCCTGGAGGAGTGGGAATCCGGGGAAGTGGTGGCCAAGCCCATGGGTCTCTTGTTGCGATGCCTGGACCCGGGTGAGGGCCCCCGCCGGCAACAGATCTATGAGAGGATCTGCCGGCTGGACCCCCTCCTGGCCCGGGAGCTGAGGGATGCCGGCCATGGCGACTGATCCCACGGTTCGGCATTCGGTTTTGGATCGCCTCATTGGAGCGGACCGCAGATGGGACGGGACCCGGGCCAGGCAGTGGGGAGAGTCCCTGGAGATCCTGAAGAAGTCCCTTCTCAGGGATCTCCAGTGGCTATTGAATACCAGGCAAATCTCCGATCTTCCGGAAGAGCATCAGACTCTTCTGGAAGACTCGGTCTACAACTACGGGCTTCCGGATATTACGCTCCTGAGCGCCGACTCCTCCGAAACTCCAGGCCGCCTCCGACGGATCATCGAGGAGACCATCGAGCGGTTCGAGCCTCGCCTCTCGGATGTCCACGTGACCCTCGCCCAGGGTCAGAGCAGTACCGACCGGAAGGTGGAATTCCTCATCGAGGCCGAGCTCAGGGTGGAACCCGATACCGAGCGGGTCGAGTTCGACACCGTCCTCGAGGTGTCCAGCGGGAAGTTCCAGATCACCAGTCACACGGCTGCCGATGATGATTGATCATCGCTTGAAGGAGTACTACGAGGAGGAACTCCGCTTCCTGAGACGAATGGGGGCCGAGTTCGCCCGGCAGCACGAGGAGGTGGCCGACGCCCTCCGATTGGAGCCGAATCGGTGTGACGATCCCCACGTGGAGCGGCTTCTGGAGGGCTTCGCCTTTTTGGCCGCCCGGGTCCATCGACGCATCGACGACGATTTCTCCGAGATCAGCCAGAGTCTCCTGAACCTCGTCTATCCTCACTATCTCCGGCCCGTTCCCTCAATGTCGGTGGTGGAGTTTCAGCCCGATCCCGAACAGGGCAGCCCCACCACGGGATTCACCATCGAAGCCGGCCGGACGCTGGTAGCGCCTCCGGCCAAGGGGGTCCGGTGCCGTTTCCGAACATGTTACGACACCACCCTCTGGCCCATCGACATTCTTGAAGTACGATGGCAATCCCCCCACGAGTTGGAGTTGGGGGGCATGGCCAGGGACCTTGCGGCATGCCTCAGGGTTCGCCTGCGGTGCCAGGGAGGCCTGAGTTTCGAAGAGTTGACCGAGTTGGAAAGCCTTCGCCTCTTTCTGAACGGCGATCTTGCCCTGGTGTCCGACCTCTACGAGCTCCTGGACAACAGCTGTACCGGTATCCTGCTTCGGGGGGTGGGAGACGGGGGATCCGTCCACGAGGCCACGCTTCCGAAGAGCGCCCTCACCCCGGTGGGGTTCGGGGAGGACGAAGGTATGCTTCCCCTTCCCAAACGGTCCTTCCTGGGGTACCGGCTCATTCAGGAATACTTCACTTTTCCCTACAAGTACTTCTTCTTCGATCTTTCTGGACTGGATCGCCTGCGCCGGCCCGAGTTCGGGAAGACCGTGGACCTGATCTTCCTCATCGGTCCTTTCGAGGGAACGGATCGGGACCAGGCTCTCGATCGCTTCGTCTCGAAAGAGACAGTCCGATTTGGATGCACGCCGGTGATCAACCTTTTCGAGGGGGAAGCGGAGCCAATACGGTTGAGCCATCGGCGACCCGAATACCTGGTTCGGGCCCGCGGATCCCGGGAGTTCCCCCCTCATGTCTTTTCTGTCGACGAGGTGGAAGCGGTGGTCCCGGGGGGACCCCGCCGCGTCTCCTTTGGCCCCTTCTTTTCCTACCGACATCGGCACTCCGACACGGAACCGGGCCTGTTCTGGTATGAGCGACGGCACCCCAGTACCTGGCTTCCGGGGGCTGCCACAGACGTGAGCCTCTCCTTCGTGGATCAGCGGGGTGAGACGATCTACCCCGACTTTCCTTCGGTGGCAGCCGATCTGACCTGCTTCAACGGCTCTCTGCCGAGCCAACTCTCCATCGGGAGCGAGCAGGGGGATCTGGATCTGGAGGGCGGGGGCGCCCCAGTAAAGAACATCTTGGCCCTCATGCATCCGACGCAGCCCATCCAACCGCCCCTGGACGGCACTCTCCACTGGCGTCTCGTGTCCCAACTCTCCCTCAACTACTTGTCTCTGGTAGGGGAGGATCAGGCGGAGTACGGCGGGGGGGAACTGGGAGACCGGGCCGATCGGCCTCGTTCGGGAGCCGCCCTCAGGGAGCTCTTGAGGTTGTACAACTTCGGCGATTCCAGCGTCGGCGAGAAACACGTCAAGGGAATCACACGGGTGGAATGCGAGCCGTGGTATGCCCGGGTGCGAGGGGAGCATGGGCTCAGCTTTGCCCGGGGCCGCCGGGCCACCATCGAATTCGACGAAGATCAGTATTCCGGAGGGGGCATTTACCTCCTTGCCAGCGTGCTGGAGCGCTTCCTGGCCCTCTTCACTTCCATGAACAGTTTCACGGTGCTCCGAGCCCGGGTGCACTCGAAACAGAGGATCTACACACTGAGGGAATGGGAACCGAGAGCGGGACACCGCCATCTGGTGTAGAGGCGAAGGCTTGGAAAAAGGCCCTGGAGGAGAATCCGGGAGCATTCGCCTTTTTCCAGGCTGTTCGGCTACATCAACGGGAGCTACCCGGGAAAAAACGGGTAGGGGAGTTTGCCCATCCATCGGAGGAATCCCTTCGATTCACGGCTAATTCCAGCCTCGCCTTCCCGGTGGGAGACATCCACAGTATCCGGCCGGCCGAGGAGGGCCCGGCCACCATGAGCGTCAACTTCATGGGGCTGGTGGGCCACATGGGGGTCCTCCCCATGCATTACACCCTCCTCATCGATCAGCAGGCCGAGGCCGAGGGAGACCCAGAAGCCTACCGGGACTTCCTGGATATCTTCCAGCACCGGATGATCTCTCTTTTCTACAAGGCCTGGGAGCGCTCCCACTTCTATGTCCCGTTCGAGCGGGGGGAAGAGGATCGCACCTCGAGGTGCCTCGGCCACCTCATGGGCCTGGGCCTGCCGGAGCTCGGACCTGGGGTCAAGGACCGGATCCAGAGCCTCCTCTTCTACTGTGGGTTGATGGGCCTTCGGCAGCGGAGCGCCGTAGCCTTCGACCAGCTCCTGGAGGACTACTTCGGTGTCCCCGTGGAGGTGGAGCAGTTCCGCGGAGGTTGGTACAGGCTCTCCGAATCCTCCCAATGCCGGATTGACGACGAGGAAGGCTTGGGTAGCGGCCTGGGAGAGGGGACAGTGGTGGGTGACGAGATCTGGGATCCCCAGGCCAAGGTTCGAATCCGCATCGGGCCCCTTTCTCGAGAACAATACGACGACTTCCTCCCGGGAGGCTTGGCTCACCAGGCCCTCAGGGAGATAACGAGGCTTTTCAGCGACGGGCAATTCGATGTCGAAGCCCAGCTCGTCCTTCAGAAAGAAGACGTGCCGGGAGTGGTCCTGGGATCGGAAGAGAAGGGACTTCCTCCCCTTGGGTGGAGCACCTGGCTCCGAACCCGACCCTCGGACCGGCACGCCAACGAGACGATCCTTTCGATCTGACCGGAGATCCAACCATGAACGTAGACCCGAGAGCCCTGGTCGGAAGGCTGAACCACGACACCCGAAGTGCGTTGGAGGGGGCAGCCGGACTCTGCATGAGCCGTACTCATTACGACGTGGAGATCGAGCACTTCCTCACCAAGATCCTGGACGACACGGCCAACGATGCCGGGGTCATCTTCAAGCACTTCGGGGTGGATCGGTCCCGCCTCATGGGCGACCTCACACAGAGCCTGGATGACCTGAAGACCGGCAACGCCCGGACGCCTGCCTTGAGCCCGAAGTTGGTGAGCATGCTCTCCAACGCCTGGATGGCCTGTTCCCTGGAGCATCAGGCGGGACAGGTGCGGACGGGTCACACCGTGCTGGCCCTGGTGACGGATACGGATCTACGGCGCCTGGCCACCGGAATCAGCCGGGAGTTCCAGAAGATCTCCCCCGACGCCCTGAAGGAGGAATTCCAGAGCATCATCGCCAGTTCGGCGGAAGAGGCTGAAGAAGCGGCGGAGGTGGGCGAGCCCGGGGCGCCCAAACGCCCCACCAAGACACCCAAGCTCGATCAATACTCCCACAACCTCACCGAACGGGCCGAGAAGGGGGAGATGGATCCGGTGCTGGGGCGGGATTTCGAGATCCGCCAGGTCGTGGATATCCTCACCCGGCGGCGGCAGAACAATCCCATTCTGGTAGGGGAGGCGGGAGTCGGGAAGACGGCGGTGGTGGAGGGATTCACGCAACGCGTCATAGCCGGGGATGTTCCCGAAGTCCTGGAGAACGTCTCCATTCGCACCCTGGATCTCGCCCTGCTCCAGGCCGGGGCCGGGGTCAAAGGGGAGTTCGAGAACCGTTTGAAGGGGCTCATAACGGAGGTGAAGTCCTCTCCTTCCCCCATCATCCTCTTCATCGACGAGGCCCACACCATGATCGGGGCCGGTGGGGCTGCCGGCCAGGGCGACGCGGCGAACCTCCTGAAGCCGGCCCTGGCCCGGGGCGAGCTCCGGACCGTGGCGGCCACCACCTGGTCCGAGTACAAAAAGTACATCGAGAAGGATCCGGCTCTGGCCCGACGCTTTCAGCTCGTCAAGGTGGAGGAGCCCACTGAAGAGCTCTGTCAGGTCATGATGCGAGGGGTGGTCCCGGCCTTGGAAAAACACCACGGCGTTCGCATCCTGGACGAGGGCATGGAGGCGGCCGTGCGCCTGGCAGCCAGGTACCTGTCGGATCGACACCTCCCTGACAAGGCGGTGAGCGTCCTGGACACGGCGTGCGCCCGCCTGGCTCTGGGTCAGAGCGCCACGCCGGGGCCTCTGGAGGCGGCCCGGCGGCGCCTAGACGACCTGGAGGTTCAGGAGAGGATCCTCAGGCGGGAGGAGGCTACGGGGGCCGACCACTCCAAGCGTCTGGCCGAGATCCAGGAAAGCCAGGAAACCGCCAGAGCCGAGGTGGAGGGCCTGACGGAGCGCTGGGAGATAGAGCGGGAGCTGGTCCTCCGGATCCGGGACATTCGACAGCTGCTGGAGGAGTCCATCGCCGGGGAGGAAGCCGAAGGTGAGGACGGGCCGGGCGCCGAGCCGGTTGAAGGTGACGCTGGGAAGGAAGCCGAAGGTGAGGAAGTGCCGGACGCCGAGGCGGCTGACGGTGACGCTGTGGCAGACGACGAGGAAGAGGAGGCGGGCGAGGCCTCACCAGGGGGACCCGTCGAGGCCGCCGTCCAGGCCCTGGAGGGAGCAAGCCCCGAGCCCCAAGGAGAGCCCGTAGATCCCGAATCCTTGAGGGTTGAGCTGAAGAGCCTTACCGCTGAGCTGGAGGCCCTCCAGGGGGAGGATGCCCTGGTGCCGGTGTGCGTGGACGGCGAGTTGGTGGGCCAGGTGATCTCCGGATGGACCGGCGTCCCCGTTGGCAAGCTGATGCGAGATGAGGCGGCCACGGCCCTGGAGCTGGAAAAGCACCTGGGTGAGCGGATCATCGGCCAGGACCACGTCCTGGAGGTAGTTGGACACCGGGTCCGGACCTCCTTCGCCAAGATCGAAGACCCGAATAAGCCCAAAGGTGTCTTTCTCTTCGTGGGACCCAGCGGGGTAGGGAAGACCGAGATGGCCCTGACCCTCTCGGACCTCCTCTACGGTGGGGAGCGGAACATGGTCACCATCAACATGTCCGAGTTCCAGGAGGCCCACACGGTGTCTACCCTGAAGGGTTCCCCGCCCGGGTACGTGGGTTATGGCGAGGGGGGCGTCCTTACGGAGGCGGTCCGGCGGCGCCCCTACTCGGTGGTCCTCCTGGACGAGATCGAGAAAGCCCACCCCGACGTGCTGGAGCTCTTTTTCCAGGTCTTCGACAAGGGGCGGATGGAGGACGCGGAAGGTCGGGAGATCGACTTCAAGAACACCATCATCATCCTTACCACAAACGCCGGCACCGACACCATCATGACGCTCTGCGACGACCCGGAGACCATGCCCACCTGGGAGGGTCTCGGAAAGGCGCTGAAACCGGAGTTGGACCAGGTCTTCAAGCCGGCCTTCCTGGGAAGGACCGTCATCGTTCCCTTCTTCCCCCTCAGAGACGAGCCGCTGAAGAAGATCGTCCGCCTCAAGGTCAACAAGATCAAAAAGCGCCTGGCCGAGACGCGGGAGATCGACCTGACCTACGATGAGGCGGTGGTGGACGAGATCGCCCAGCGCTGCACCGAGGTGGAGAGCGGGGCCCGAAACATCGACAATATCCTCACCAACACGGTTCTCCCGGATCTATCCCGGGTCTTGCTGGAGGCCATGATCGGGGGGGAGGATCCGGAGGCCGTGGCGGTGTCGGTGGGAGAGGGCGGGGAGTTCGATTATACGCTGGGCTGAAAATGATGAGAATGAAAGGGCGGATCCATGGGGAAGTATTCGCAAGAGGATAGGGTCTTCCAGGTCAATGTTCCGTCGTTGGAAAAGGACGTGCTCCTTCTGGAGGGGTTTTCTGGCGAGGAGCACGTCTCGGGCCTGTTCGAGTTCACACTTCAGATGCACTCGGAAGACGATTCCATCGATCCGACCAAGGTCCTTCGAGAGGCCTTTGTGATCTCCATGCGGCTGCCGGATGGGTCCGACCGGCATATCCATGGCCTTTGCCGAAGGTTTGCCCAGCATGGGAAGGACTACGACCTGACCTTTTACGAGGCCCAGATCGTCCCATGGTTACACTTCCTCTCCCTGAACCAGGACTGCAAGATTTTCCAGGACAAGACGGTCCTGGAGATCATTGAAGAGGTCTTCCAGAAATATGACCGGGCCGACTACGAGATCAATTGTGTGGGCACGTATGAACCTTTGGAATACTGCGTCCAGTACCGTGAGTCGGACCTGAACTTCGTCTCCCGCCTGATGGAAGGTGAAGGGGTCTTCTACTTTTTCGAGCACACGGAGACGGGCCACAAATTGATTCTGGCGGACGACCCGAGTGCCGTAGAAGCGTGCCCCGGCCAGGACGAGTTTCGCGTTGGAACCACGCCCGATTCCTGGGTCGACGAGGACGTGATCACCAAGATGGAGCGGGAGTACCAGGCCTACACCAACGCCGTCACATTGACGGACTACGACCCCATCCAACCCTCGTTGAACCTGGAGGCGTCGGCATCCGACGACGATTACGAAGAGTTCTATGATTATCCAGGTAAGTACAACCTGATCCCGGCTGGAGAGCGGTACGCCAACTTTCTTCTGGAGGAACGGGCAGCCGACCAGGAGATCGGTCGCGGCGTGGGGCGATGCAGGGCTTTTCGTAGCGGGTATTCCTTCGAGCTCTCGGATCATTACAGGAGGGATACGAACCAGAGTTACTTCCTTCGGAGTGTATGGCATTCTGCCCAGGGAGGTGGCTATCGATCCACCGATCTGGAAACCGAGTACTCGAACCAGTTCGAGTGCATACCGGCGTCTGTGACGTACCGGCCGCCGCGTTCGGCTCTCAAGCCGGTGGTGAAGGGCTCCCAGCCCGCTCTGGTCGTAGGCCCTTCGGGCGAGGAGATCTACACCGACAAATATGGCCGGGTGAAGGTACAGTTCTACTGGGACAGGGTGGGGCAGAAAGACGAGAATTCCTCCTGTTGGATCCGGGTCGCCCACCCCTGGGCCGGGAAAGGATGGGGCGCCATCGCCGTTCCTCGGATCGGCCAGGAGGTGATCGTCGACTTTCTGGAAGGAGACCCGGATCGCCCCATCATTACGGGGCGGGTCTACAACGCGGAACGAGCGCCCCCGTACACCCTACCCGACATGGGGATGGTGAGCGGCGTCAAGTCGGATACCCACAAGGGATCCGGCTACAACGAAATCTCCATGGACGACACGGCCGGGGCGGAGAAGATCACCGTCCACGCCCAATACGACATGGACACGACGGTGGAGCACGACGACACCCAGACTGTGAAGAACGATCGAACCATCGCCGTCGAAGGGACCCACACCGAGACCATAAAGGGGGACACCACCATCACGGTGCTGGAAGGGAACCTCAAGACGTCCGTTTCAAAAGGGGAACGTCAGGAGTACGTAAAACAGAACCGCACCATGAAGGTGGACGGTGACTACGGGCTGGAGGTGGCGGGAGACGCGAATATCAAAGTCACGGGGGGCGACCTGACCCTTCAGGCTGCTTCGGGCTCGATTACGGAAGAGAGCGCAGCGGGCCACAAGATCAAGTCGGATGGGAACATAGAGATCGAAGCGGCGGCCAACCTAAAGACAGAGGCGGCGGGCACGGTTTCCGTGGAAGGTTCGATTGTGACCGTCAAGGGTCATTCGGGAATCAAGCTCGAGGTCGGTGGTAATTCTGTTCTGATAAGCCAGGCAGGGGTCATTATCAAGGGGACGATCGTGCAGATCCAAGGGACTCTGGTGAAGATCAACTGACCCAGGGCCCGGCGGGGCCACTCCTACCCCGGTTTTGGGCGGGAGACCTCTCACACCTTTGACGTCGATGGAGTTTCGTACCGGGAGTGCAAGATGGGAAAACCAGCGGCTCGAATGGGGGATTCCACGGCCCACGGGGGTGTGATCGCCGTTGGCTTTCCCACCGTCCTCATCGGCGGAAAACCAGCCGCCCGGATGGGCGATATGACCACTTGCCCCATGGCGGTTCCAGCCCCCGCTCCGGTGCCCCACGTGGGTGGTCCCATCATGCTCGGCAGCCCCACCGTCCTCATCGGCGGGCAACCGGCTGCCCGGATGGGGGATTTTGCCATTTGTCCACCTATGGGCCCTGCACCAATCGTTGTCGGCTGCCCAACGGTCCTCATCGGCGAGGCGGGGTCGGGAGGAGGGGGAGGCGGTGGTGGCGGCGGCGGCGGGTCGGCGGCGGCCATCTCGGTAGATACCTCAGGTCCGGCCTCTGGGGAAACCGTGGCGTCGGAAAGCGGCTCAGGGTCCGGAGTCCTTAGGGTTCAAGAGGAAGAAACCGAAGTGGAGGGGCACTGGCTGGACGTCAAGTTCTCCGACAAGGGCGGATATCCGATCAGAGGCGTTCTCTACAGCATGTCCGGACCCGGGGACTTCTCGGAGCGAGGCAGACTGGCCGGCCGAGTATCCAGATGGGGGATCCAGCCCGGGACCTACGACTTCAAACTGTCTGAGATTACCTCGGCAAGCTGGTCGACCACCCGGGCGAGGATAGGAGAGGAGGTGCGCCTTCAAGTCACTACGGTGGGAGTGGATTCGGGTGCCTACGCCAAACTCGAGATATTCATTCGAGACAGTGGCCATGCAGACAGTCCTGTTCACGTCATCGAGACCTCTGTGGAGAATGATGCCATCGATGAGGGATGGACACCTCAGGTAGATGAAGGCCTCATCGAGCACCAGGATGCCATCCTCAAAAAAGGCGGCTACTCGAATCCGTTCTACGTCTTCAAGGTGACCATCGGGAAGTTGAGCACTTTTTCGCCCTTGCTTCAACTCAGGCACGACCTGGAAGTTAGGTTGATCGACGACCAGGGTGAGCCCCTCTCCGACTGTGAGGTTGAGATCTTCTTCCCGAACGGGGAGATACGGTCGGTGCCAACCGATAACGACGGCAGAATGAGCATCGACGACGTGCCGGCTGGCCGGTTCAACATATCCGTCGATCCCCGACAGTGAGGCTGGCGCTGGCCCGACGGGAGGATTCGCGTTGCCCAAGCTGACTACCACCTTCAAAGATCTCATCCGCCTTCTCGACGCAGATAGCGGTGAGCTGTTGGAGATACAACTCCAGCGGATCAAGATGGGGATCCTGGAGATGGAGGACGTACTCTTTCATCTCAACAGCTGCGTTATGATGCCCGAGGCTCCCAGCGGCCCCAGCTCCTCCCAGGGTGCTCAGGGAACGACTCAGGCGGAAGAGGAGCGGTTGGGCGAGCAGCGCGAGGAAACCGGCATCCGCGCTCTGGCATTGGCGTTTCAGCGGCTTGAATGGTACCCGAAACAGGGGATTCTGCTAGCCGGCCACACCGATACTTCGGGGGGATATGCGCTGAACTTCGGCCTGTCGGCGGAACGGGCGCAGAACGTACAGTATTTACTGGAGGGCAAACGTCGCCCCTGGGCAGCCCTCTCGGAGGGACGGCATAAGGTCGAGGATTACCAGCAGATTCTGGCGTACCTGGCCACCAATCCCAGACTCCTGTGGCCCACCGATCCGGGGCCTATCGATGACAGATATGGAGAGAAGACCGAAAACGCCATCTTCCGTTTCATAGAGAGCTACAACGAACATTACTCGGATCGCTTCGGTCCACCCGGAGAGACAGGAACGGATGACCGACCCACTCCTCTCTCTCCCGACCTGGTGGGAAGGGTTCGGCGAGATCCCAGACACCGATGGCCGATAGAGCTCTGGCAGGCCGTCTTCGACCTTTATATGGAGGAGATGGCCGACGCCCTGGACCTGGATCCCTCGAAACTTGAGGGCTACCGGAATTCCCACCTTCGCTGGGCCGATAAGCGGAAATACCATGTCGCCTGCGGAGAGTCCTTTCCCATCGATTCCGCGGAAAGGAACAACTACCGGTCCCAGAAGAATCGCCGGGTCGAGATCCTGTTCTTCGATGAGGGGGAGGCCCCTGTTCTTGACTGTCCTCCGGTGGTGGACAGAGCCCACGTCGCCAAAGAGTGTCCCATCTGGCATAAGCACCATTACACTCCGATCTACCTGGATCGGGTCGAGCTTCGCTCCGTTCCATACCACATGAAGTTCCTCTATTTCGACAAC
>JASFVN010000217.1:0-7843 GCA_050049805.1 Gemmatimonadota bacterium | reverse complement strand
TGATCCAGGGTCAAGGCCGCCCTTTTCGGCCCAAATCGGGTGGGGTCCATGACCAGGAAGCCCAAGGGGGTTCCCTCTCCCGAGCGGCATACCTGTACTGCGGCCTGGATGTGTTCGTTTCCAAGGAAGAAGTAGTCGGTATCGGAAAGGCGGGTTCGGACGTCCGGGTGTCCCTCCGAGGGATCGTCACGGTAGAAATGCTCCTCGACTTCCATTCGAACCCCGACTCGGCTCCCGTGGTTGATGGAGGCTTCAGCGCGGAGGGGCAGGGAATTCGAGAGCTTTGTGGCTCCTCCATGCCAAACTGGAATGTGGGCGGAGGAAGTGGAATCGGGCAAGAAAAGGGGGAAGGAGAGGGGTTTTTCTTGCAGCTCCGGACTAGGCTCCGGGTAGCCCTGTATTGGATTCATTATCCTCCAAGGGGATATACTTCCGAACCACCGGAACCCCGACACTCACGCCCGAGGAGATCATCGTGACCGATTACACCCGGATGCGTTTCGAGACCAAGGCCATACACCTGGGCCAGGACCCGGAGCCGGTGACCGGCGCGGTAGTCCCCCCCATCCATCAGGCCTCGACATTCCACGCCCCAGATCCCAGCCAGCCCGGTGACTATCGCTATTCGCGTGTCGGAAATCCCACCGTGGCCCGGGTGGAGGCGGTGGTGGCTGGCCTCGAGGGCGCCCGCTTCGGGCTGGCATTCGGCTCAGGGATGGCAGCGATCGCGGCCGCCATGTCCCTTCTTGAGGCCGGGGACCACGTTCTGTGTACCAGGGACGTCTACGGTACCACCTTCGGCATTCTCGAGCAGCGCCTGAACCGCCATGGGATCGAGCACGACTTCGTCGACATGGTGGGGAAGACCACGGTGGAAATCGAGGCCGCGATGCGCCCCAATACACGGCTGGTCTGGATCGAGACGCCCACCAACCCCCTTTTGAAGATCATCGACATCAGGCAGGTGGCCGAGATGGCCCATGGGCAGGGAGCCTTGCTAGGCGTCGACAACACGTTCGCGTCTCCGTACTTCCAGAGCCCCCTGGCCCTGGGAGCGGACTTGGTCATGCACAGCTGCACCAAGTACCTGGGGGGCCACAGCGACCTGGTGTCGGGAATGCTGGTCATGAACGACCCCGACCTCCAGGAGGAGCTTCTCCGGACACGCCGACTCACCGGTGGCATCCTGGGGCCCTTCGACGCGTGGCTCCTCCTGCGGGGGGTGAAGACCCTGGCGATCCGCATGGAAGCACATCAGCACAACGCCTCCAGGGTGGCTGCCTTCCTGGATGGGCACCCTCGCATTCGGCGGACACATTTCCCGGGGTTGGAGAGCCACCCCCAGCATGATCTGGCTCGCCGGCAGATGCGTGGCTTCAGCGGCATGGTCACGGTGGAGATGGATGGTGGGCCCGAGGCGGCCAGGCGGTTCGTGGCGGCCCTACGCATTTTTACCTCCGCTGTCAGCCTGGGCGGCGTGGAATCTCTGGCTGAGATCCCCTATTTCCTGACCCACCAGTTCATGCAGGGCACCGACGTGGCCATAGACCCCGCAACGGTCCGGCTCTCCGTCGGCCTGGAGCACGCTGAGGATCTCCTGGCCGACCTGGATCAGGCGTTGTCAGCTTCTGCGCTGTCAGCTTCTTAGCGATCAGCTTCTCGAGAGGTGCTTCTGGAGAAGTCGTTTCTGGGGACTCCGCCTCTCAAAAGTCGGTTCGGAACTCCGGGCCTAATCGGAAAACCGGTACCCCAGCATCTCCACGTCACGAGCGAAGTGCTTGGCCACCAACTCCGCGGTCTCGTCTGTGTAGTACTCCCGGTAGTCTCCGCCCCGGTCCGAAGCTTCCCGTTTGTGGGGGAGAGTTTTCGCCCGAATGCCGATGCGCTGGCAGACCGTCTCGAAGTCTCCCTGGAGGTTCTCGTAACGGCCCAGGAAATCCACGATCAGATTTCCATGAAGATCCACAAGGTGATCCGTCTGGAGCGGGTTAGAAAACTCGATGATGGGGTCGAAGGGCCGGTCAGGATCGAACCGCCATCTCAGGAAGTCCCCGAACTCTTCCCGCCCTTCCACCAAGTGAGGCCACGACCTCCGGATGTGATGAAAGGAACTCACCTGCAGGTCCCATGGATTGCGGACGAAGGTGAATTTGAAGAGCCCGTCGAAGAATTCTCTCGGAAGAGCTTCCTTTGCCAGGATGGCTTTGGCGTGCCTAGGAAATTTCGTGCCAATGCGATAGGACGACAGCTTGCTGAGCCGATGGCAAACGCCCTGGGCGTAATACCATGGGTCTCGCCACCGGAGGGGCTGTAGAGCGTGTCGGACGCTGGTCCCGCCGGTCTTGGCAATGTGCACGAACAGAAAATTGTATTTCAGGGATAGAAGCATGTCTGTCATCTCAGTGGGATCGAGGGCTGGTCACGGACCTGGGCCTCCCCGACTCCTGATTGCTACGTTTGCTGGAAAGAACAATCCCGGAGGAGCCTCCTCCGGGCAAGGCCTTCCCGCTACTTTCTTCCAATGACCACCTACGATCCACCGGTAGAACCTGGACCCTTCGGCATCGACCGGGCCCTGGCGGAAACCCAACTCCCTAGACTTCTGGCAGTCTACTTCTCCCTCCAACTGATCATTCGCCTATCAATCTCCAGCACCCTGGCTCTGGACGAGGCTGAGCAGGTTCTTTTGAGCCAGTGGTATCAATGGGGATACGCGGGACAGCCGCCCCTCTACGCGTGGATCCAGCATCTGGCCTTCGACCTGCTCGGGACCAACCTTCTGGCCTTCGCCTTGGTCAAGAACGGGCTGCTCTTCCTGGCGTACCTCTTCTTCTGGATGACGGCTCGTCGGCTGTGGCCAGACCGAGTGGAGCTTGCTTCGCTGGCCGTTCTCTCCTGGTTCCTCGTTCCCCAAATCGCCTGGGAGGCCCAGCGTGACCTCTCGCATTCGGTCATGGTCCTGACCGTGGCTTCAGCCTCCCTCTATGCCGTCGTCCGGGCGCTGGCCCGAGGACCGAAGAGAGGCTCGCCAGGCTCTCTCTGGTACCTGGTCTACGGCCTCCTCATGGGTCTGGGCATGCTCAGCAAGTACAATTTCGTGGTCTTTGCCGGCGCACTGAACCTCGCTCTTCTTTCCATGCCGGAAGGAAGGACCCTACTCCTGAATCCACGGGTTTTCCTGGCTCTGGCTTCTGCTGTTTTCGTATCGGCTCCCCACTTCAGCTGGGCGTTTGCCCACGCGGACGTGGCGGTGCGGTCGCTGTCCAAGGTAGAAGTGTCGGGGGACAACAACCGCTTGGTGGGTTTGGGGGTCCTCCTGGTTGCGGCTGTGTCCTTTCTCACACCCCTTTGGTTGGCCTGTCTGGCGCTCTTCGGAAAGCTCTTCCGACGGTCCCGGAATCCGACGGGAACGCCAGACCATTACCTGGTTGATCGGTACCTGGTGGTGTTGGCTCTGGGCATGGCTACCGGTGTCCTGGTCCTGGGTGTGGGGCATGTGAAAGAGCGTTGGATGATTCCTCTCCTCTTCCTTGTGCCCCTTGCCTTCTTTGCCAGGTCCGGCAAGGCAGAGCTGGATCTCAAACGCAGTCGCTGGTTCCGGCGCGTTGCCGCATCAGGCGCCGTCCTGGTCCTGGTCGCATCAGCACTCAGGGCTTTGCTCGGACCTACGTTGGGTGTCACCACCCGGGTGAACTATCCCTTCGACGCAGTGGCCGAGAGGCTGTCGGAACTCGGCGGAGAGGGTACACATCTCCTGACCCACAACACCTGGTTCGCAGGGAATCTTCTCAAGCGTTTCCCGGGGAGCACGGCGTACGTGCCGGGATATGTGCTCCCGGAACCGGATCGGGATCAACCGGTTCTGGTGGTGTGGGATGCGGTTCGAAGCGGGCCTCTCCCCGAAGAGATGCGGGAGGATCTGATTTCCCGATTCGGATTGGATCCTGGCGGGGTCGAGGCGGAGTATTTCTCCCTCCCCTACAAATTCGGAGCAGGCCGAGAGGCCCGGGTCGGATATTTCCGCCTCGGCAACTCCTCAGGCCCATCCCCTGAGTCGGGGGGCATCGAACCTCGGGTCTCCCAGTTCCTTAACCCCTCCGCTTGACGGGTCGCCCCGTCCCCGGATATTGGTCTTTGAATCCTGACAACTCGACCCACTTCCCGGGGAGGCACCCATGCGCACCGCGTCCCGCTTGCTTCTGCCTCTGGCCTTTGTGGCCATCTTCGCCGTTCCCTCTCCCGCATGGTCTCAGGACGCCGGCATCCCTGCCCCGTCCCTCTATGAGAGCCTCCATTGGCGGTTCATCGGGCCCGAAGGGAACCGCTTCAGCGCGGCCGCAGGGATCCCGGGGGATCCACACACCTACTACGTAGGTGCCGCATCTGGAGGCATCTACAAGACTACCGACGGCGGCGTTCACTGGGACGCCATTTTCGATGAGCAGCCGGTGCAGTCCATCGGGGCCCTGGCGGTGTCGGAAAGCGATCCGAACGTCGTGTGGGCCGGTACTGGAGAGGGAAAGATCCGGAGCCACATTTCCCTCGGTGAAGGCGTTTTCAGATCGACGGATGCCGGGAAAACCTGGACGCGCATGGGCCTCGAAAGAACCGGGCGGGTTCCCCGGCTGGTGATCCACCCCACCAACCCGGAAATCGTCCTGGTGTGCGCCCTGGGGCATGCGTATGGGCCCCAGACGGAGCGGGGCGTGTTTCGGACGAACGACGGAGGCGAGACGTGGGAGCAGGTCCTCTTCGTGGACGAGGACACCGGTTGCTCGGACCTAGCTATGGACCCCTCCAATCCCCGAATCCTCTTCGCCGGTACCTGGCAGCTGGAAATCCACACCTGGGGCCGGACCAGCGGAGGACCTGGAGGCGGTCTCCACGTATCCAGGGACGGAGGAGAGACCTGGACCGAGTTGGAAGGGAACGGGTTGCCTCACAAGCCGGTGGGGAAGGTGGCCGTGGCCATCGCACCGTCGAACCCCCAGCGGATCTACGCCATGTTCGAAACCGGGGACGGCATTCCCTGGGATGACAACCCTGCGCAGGATGGCCAGGTGTGGCGTTCTGAGGACGGCGGAAACACCTGGGCCCTGATCACCCGAAACCGGAATGCCATGGGGCGCGCCCACTACTACTCCCGGGTGGCTGTGAACCCCGACGACGAGAACGAGGCCTATTTCTTGACCTCTTCCTTCGCCGTGACCCTCGACGGGGGCAGCACCCTCAGGACCATCTCCCGTGCAAACGCTCCCGGGGGAGACCACCACGACATGTGGATCGATCCTACCAATGGTGACCGGATGATCGTGGTCCACGACCAGGGACTCTCCATCTCGAACAACCGGGGCAAGACCTGGTTTCGGCAACGCCTGACCAACGCCCAGATGTATCACGTCACTGTGGACAACGCGGTGCCCTACAACGTCCTGGGAAACAAGCAGGACGAGCCCACCTATCGAGGGCCGAGCAATAGTCGGCTCGGAAGCCGAGGGATTCCCCGGGGGATGTGGCACCACGTCGGCGGTGGAGAGAGTGGTTGGGCCACCCCCGACCCCACCGATCCCACCATCGTATGGTCATCGGCATCGGGCTCCGGGATGGTGGGTGGCATCGTGGTTCGATACGAGGAGGATCACCGCCAGTACAGAAGTGTGGAGGTTTGGCCCGAGCAGAGCCGGGGAGCAGCGTCGGGGGTTCGATACCGCTTTGTATGGGATGCCCCCCTCCATATCTCACCTCACGACCACAACACCGTCTACGTCGGAAGCCAGCACATTCACCGGACGCGAAACGGTGGTCAGAGTTGGGAAGTCATCAGCCCGGACCTGACCCGGAACGACCGGAGCCGCATGGGTCCGTCCGGCGGCCTGACTGGTGACAACATCGGGGTGGAGTACGCCGGCGTGGTCTATGGGATCGCCGAGTCGCCCCTGGAGGAAGGCCTCATCTGGGCCGGCACCAACGACGGCCTTCTCCACGTGACTCGAGATGGAGGGGAAAGCTGGACCAACGTGACCGACAACCTTCCCGGCCTTCCCGAGTGGATCGCCGTCCGGAGCATCACCCCCTCCAGGTATGCTGCCGGCACGGCGTACGTCGCGGCCGATGGGCACCAGGTGAACATCCGTGACCCCTATGTTTACCGGACTCGAGACTATGGGGAGAGCTGGGAGAAGATCACGGACGGGGTCCCGGAGAGCATGCTCAGCTTCACCAAGGTCATCGCCGAAGACCCTGTTCGGCAGGGGCTCCTCTACCTCGGTACGGAGAACGCCATCTACGTCACCTTCAACGATGGCGACAGCTGGCAGCCGCTACAGAACAACCTTCCCCACGCGCCGGTTTCCGGGATCATGGTTCAGGAGCATTTCAACGACCTGGTGGTCGGGACCTATGGCCGGGGTTTCTGGATCATGGACGACCTGGGCCCGCTCCAGCAGCTGACGGCCGAGATCATGACTGCCCCCGCTCACTTGTTCGAGCCGCGACCGGCCTACCGCTTCCGGGAGATCACCCGGCCCTCCACGCCCTATGACGACCCTACGACTGGGGAGAACCCCGAATACGGCGCATCCATCAACTATTGGCTCTCCGGCTCAGCGGAATCAGCACCGCAGATCACTGTCGAGGATTCCAGAGGTGCCGTGGTTCGGACCCTGGCCGGGCCGAATCGGGCTGGGGTGAACCGGGTTTATTGGGATCTTCGGGATGAGCCGAATGATGAGGTTCGGCTTTTGACGGGCTATATGTATGCCCCTCATTTGGAGGTCGGTGGCGAAGGAAGGTCCACTCCTGGAGCCTCCCGCATCTCCATTCTCCTGCCTCCCGGGCAGTATAGGGTAAAGCTGGAAGTGGATGGGCAGGATTTCACCCAACCACTGACTGTCTTGAAGGATCCCAACACGGCCGGCTCAGAGTCAGATATCAGGGCACAGGTTGCTTTCCTCCGGGAAATCAGGGCAGAAGTCGTCAGGGCCGGCGCGTCGGTGGAGAGGGTGGAAGCCCTGCGCGTCCAGCTTCAGACCCTGGCCCGGTTTGCGGGAGATGAGGAAGTGACGGATGCCGCCAGGGCCCTGGAGGAAAGGCTCACGGACCTTCAGATGAACATGGTGGACCTCCGCCTTACGGGGCAGGGCCAGGACGGTGTCCGCTTCGAAGCGAAGCTCCTCCAGAAGATTGGGTACCTCACTGGTGGCGTGACAGCCGCAGACTTCCCACCCACCGACCAGGATCTGGAGGTTCTGGAGATTCTGAAAGGCGAGGTTACCGAACACCTCGGGGCCGTGGAAGCTGTGGTCTCCGATGACCTGGCGGAACTGAACAACCTCCTCAGGGAGAAAGGCATTCCAGCTGTGGGTGGGGGCGGGGACTGAGGCGTCCCCGCCGTCTTTGGCTCGCCCCGATCCCGGTCTCAGTCCGTGCCCTCGCCGGGAGGAAGGGGCAGGCTGGAGTTCCAACAGTCGATGGCAACACGCCATACCCCGTCGGATTCCTTCTTCCAGATCTGCACGCCCTTCCCTTGGTCAGAATAGAGCTCTTCCACCCCCTCCATGAGGAAGGCCTCCTCATACCTCGATCGAACGAAGCCCAGGTCTCCCTGTACTTCGACTTCGTCGATGGTGATGGCATATCGAGTCATCTCGGTGATGCCGAAGGCTTCGGCCCACTCCACCCAGGCTTGGCGGCCGGTAATGCTGTTCTGATTCGGCACCATAACGACCACGTTCTCGCTCAGCGTCGCCGCCGCCGCATCCAGATCCCAGGCCCTGATGGCTTCTTCAAAGACTGTGGTCTGGGCTCGAATCGCGTCGAGGTCTTCCTGAAGGGATGCCACCGT
>JASFVN010000216.1:0-7876 GCA_050049805.1 Gemmatimonadota bacterium | reverse complement strand
AGCCCTCTCCCAGACTCTGGAGAACCTAGGGCTGGCCGAGATGACGGGAGAGGACGAAGCCCTTCGGCTGGCCGACGTGGTCATGGCCTGGAACATCTTCCAGCATTTCTACCCGTACTTCGATGTGGTGGACACAAATTGGGACCAGGTCCTGACAACGGCCCTGGACCGGGCCCTCACCGGTGCCTCCGACGAGGATCTCCTGGCCACGCTCAGGTGGATGGTTTCGGAGCTCCAGGACGGCCACGGCTATGTGGCAGGACCCCTGCCGCCACCGGCGGAGCTGAACGTCAGGCTGGACTGGATCGAGGACCAGGTGGTGGTGGTGGCCGTGGGGGAGGGAATTCCTCTCCAGGTAGGTGACGTCATCGTGAGCGTCGACGGGGTGCCGGCCGCCCAGGTTCTCCAGGACTTTTCGGCGACGTTTTCCGGTTCCCCCCAGTGGCGGCGCTGGCGGGGCCTGAACCAGTTCACGGCAGGGCCGGACGGCTCCGAGATGTCACTAGAAGTCGGGCGGAGCTCCGGCGACCTGACCCTCACCCTGATTCGTGAAACCAAGCCCCTGACGGCCACCGAGCCCCGGCCTGAGGAAATCGAAGAGCTGGAGCCGGGGATCTTCTACGTGAACCTGGACCTGGTGGAGCTCGCGGCCTTCCAGGAACGGGTGGAAGAGCTGGCGGCGGCCGACGGGGTGATATTCGACCTCAGGGGGTATCCCAATGGGAACCACCTGGCCTTGACGCACCTCACGGACGAGCACCTCAATTCGGCCTTCTGGCAGGTGCCCCAGATCATCTATCCGGACCATGACGGGGAAGCGCGCTTTGCCGAATCCCGCTGGGATCTTCCTCCGTCGGAGCCCCGGTTTCAGGGGACCATCGTCTTCCTCACCGGCGGCCGGGCCATCAGCTACGCCGAGAGCGTCATGGGCATCGTGGAGTACTACCGCCTGGGGGAAATCGTGGGTCAGACCACGGCCGGGGCCAACGGAAACGTGAATCCCTTCACCCTACCGGGAGGCTATCGCTTTTCGTGGACGGGCATGCGGGTCATCAAACACGACGGCACGCAGCACCACACGGTGGGAATCCAACCCACCATCCCCATGACCCGGACCGTCCAGGGCGTACGGGAGGGAAGGGACGAGCTGCTTGAAAAGGCCCTGGAGGTGATTCGGGGGGGCTGATCAGCCTCCGGTCTCCTCCTCCGTCCGGACCTTCTCCTTGAGGACAGGGGTGAAGAGGACCCCGTGGATGCCCGCGGGCGTTTCCGGGTTGCCCTGCAGCACGAAGTTGTCGTCCACGTCGAAGTCCACCGTTACGGTGGTCAGGGTCCCCTCGGTGACCTCCAGGGGGCTGTTCAGGTGGACCTTGATCCCCGACTGCATGCCGCTGGGAACGTGGAGGGTTTTCGAGGGCTCGCCATCGGTGAACTCGTAGCCCTCGATCAGCCTGACCGTGGCCTTCGCCACCACCAGCCTCAGCTGATGGTAGGTGCCGGCCTCCAAGCTTTCGATCTCCGTGAGCTGGCCGGTGATACCGTCCTGCAGATCGAGGAGATCGAAGACGAGGGGCTCATCGACGTTATTGAAAAGCTCCACCCTGTTCCCGTCGCCGCCCTCCCCTTCCGTTTCTTCCTCACCCTCCACCTCGGCGGCGGCTTTCAAGTAGACCTGGGAGATCTCGACTGTCGCCTCCGAGAGGTAGTCCGTGGGGGCGTCGGTGAGAAGGATCTGGATCTGGCCCATACCCTCGGGCCCCGTGGCGTCCTCGCAGCCGCCGACGAGAAGAATCAGGGCCAGGGCGCCACCGATGAGCAATCGTAACGTCTTCATGGGGAATCTCCTCACTCCGTCAAGAATTCCTTCACTTATCAAATATGTCAGGGTTGGGGAAGGGAAGGGAAGTTTTTTGCTCTCCTGACGGTAGGGCGGGCCCGCAGATTGGGAGCGCAGAGGCAAAAAGAGAAGGGGGCCGGGTTGGACCCGGCCCCCAAGAGGAGATGCTTCCGTATTCGCGTCTGAGATGTTGAAGGCCTTCCGGCCTGCTCAAATCAGCTGTCGGCAATCAGAGACAGTACGGTCTCCACCACTGAAGGCGGAACGATGACCTGATCGATGACGTGGATGATGCCGTTGGAGGCTGAGATGTCGGCAGGGCCGATCTTTGCGTTGGATCGGAGACCGAACAGCCCGTCGATAATCTCAGCACTTTCCTCGCCCAGGGTTACAGCGAAGGTCTCACCGAGGAGGGGCGTGATGGTCCGCTCGCCGTTGCGCGGCACGACGCTATTGGCTCCGCGGCGACCCTCAGCCACGTGGTAGAAGAGGACATCCAGAACGAGGCCGGACGGAAGATCTTCGATCTCGTCAACGGGACCGATGACCAGGTTCAGACCTGTCAAGAAGGAATACAGCCCCTCGAATGCAGCGTCAGTGGGGGCGAAAACGGTGAACTGATCCTTTCCAGTCAAGAACAGATCGACGAGGCCGGCAGCCTGACCACCCTCGGACATCGGCCGGTCCACGTACTGGAGCGCGGCCAGGAGCTGAGTGAACTGAGGCTCGTCAGCGTTGACGTTGTCCAAGACGATCTGGGCGATGGGATCCTCGCCCTTCTTTGGGCTGGCGTTGGCGGAGCGAGCCTGGAAGGCCTCAGCGCTTTCCGGGGCCAGAAGATCCGCGTCATCCTCACACGCTCCGAGAGCCAGGGCGCCGAGGAGAACGAAGGTAGCTTTCAGCTGGAATTTCATTGTTCCTCCACTTTAAAGATGGGTGGGATTGAAGTCCCGGGTTGCGACGATTGTCTAATAATTGTAGAAGAAAAATCACAGATAAGGAATGGTTGTCAAGGCTTTGTTCAAAAAAAGGTTGGACTGGCCTCTAATCTTGAACTGGCCCCTGCGGCGGGAGTCAGGAGGACGAGAAAAGGGGGTAGTAACGAACCGTTACTATACTGGGACGGTTTCTGAGATGAATTGGGCCAGGCAGGGAAGGAAACAGCCTCCCCTGGCCCCTTGACAAGCGGCACGTTATTTGAATCCCCGAAGGCGAGATCCTTTCGCGGGGGACCGATGCGGCTGCGGCAACGTCTAATACTGATCTTCCTGGGCCTGGGGGTGGTGCCCATCCTGGTCGCCGGTTGGATGGCGCACAGACGGAACCTGTCCGCCGTCCGGGAGCTGGTGGCGTCCCAGGCCCGGGAGCGGGCCGACCGTCTGGCCGGCGAGATCGAGACCCTCTACGAACCCCGCCGCTCCGAGCTCCTCTACTTCGCGGAGAATACCGAAACTCTCCGGCTCCTCAGGGGGGCGACCCACGGGCCAGACCCCAGAACCCACCTCCGGGAAGCCTGGGAGACCCTGGGGGAATCCCTGCAAGGCTTGGAGATCGTGTCCGAGGACGGCGCCGGCCTCTTCCGGATGGGTCAGCCCGTCTTTGGACTGGCGGAGGACAGCCCGGAGTCCATCCGATACCCCCGGGCCCTGGGAGACGTTTGGGTGGCTGAGACGATTCGGGATCCCGTATCGGACCAGGCTCTGGGCGAGATTCGGATTACCCTGGCCCCGGGGGGTGTATTCCCGAGCCTATCGGAGAGTTCCGGCTTCGGGCGTTT
The DNA here is from genome assembly GCA_050049805.1 of Gemmatimonadota bacterium. GTDB lineage: Bacteria > Gemmatimonadota > Gemmatimonadetes > Longimicrobiales > Gaopeijiaceae > JABDNZ01. Next base: position 4,262 of record JASFVN010000216.1, on the reverse strand, counting down.
CGGTCAGGTCATGGTGGTGGACGACGAAAGCGGTCGAATTCTGGCTCACTCTGCCCGGCAGGCGGTGGGCCTCCCCCTCGCGGCCGCCCTGGAGGGTATGGAGCCTTTAGGTGCCACCTCCCCACAATTGGAATCGGGGATGGTGGTGCAGTTCACAAGGAGAGATTCGGTCTACCTCGGTGCGTACGCAGACATTGCTCGGTCCCCCTGGTCGGTCCTGAGCATCGCATCGCTGGACGAATTTTCTTCCGGCGTCGCCAGCACAGGCCGCATGACCTTGGCGTTCGTTGTCCTCATGGCAGCCCTGGCCCTGGGGGTCGGCACGGTGGCCATGGGGAGGGCTCTGAGAAGGCTCGACGCCGTGGCGGCTGCGGCAGGGAAGATCGCCGAGGGAGATTTTTCACCGGCCCTTCCGAAAGAAGGCGGGGACGAGGTCGGAACGCTCGTTCGGGCCTTCCGATTCATGGCGGGAGAGGTCCAGGAGATGCTCACCCGGGTGGAAGAGAGCCGTCAGCTGGCGGCCGTGGGGGAGTTCGCGTCCCAGGTGGCCCACGAGATCCGGAATCCTCTGACGGCCATTCGGGTGAATCTCCAGGCCCTACGGCGAGATCTCAGAGATACGCCCCTGGCGGAGGACCATGGACGGCCCCTGGATCTCACCATCGCAGAGGTGGATCGGCTGGACCGGGTCACCCGGGGCGTCCTCACCCTGGCCCAGAGCCCCATGAAGAACCCTAAGCCCTTGAGCCTCCACGGCGAGCTCGACGCCGCTCTGGCCATCCTCAGGCCCGACCTGGAGGGGATGAACGTGGCGGCCCAAGCCCGGTTGGATGCGGAGAGCGACCTGGTGCACGGGAACGGACCGGCTCTCCGTGGCGCCATCCTGAACCTGATCCGGAATGCCGCCGAGGCCATGCCGGAGGGCGGCACGGTGCGACTTCGAACGAAGGTCGCCGACGGCGGGCCCCAGGCCCGGGTGCTGCTCCATATTCAGGACGAAGGTCCCGGGGTTGACGCCAGAGTGCGGGAAAGCCTCTTCGATCCCTTCGTCACGACCAAGGAGGAGGGCAGTGGACTGGGCCTGGCGGTGGCGCTGCGAACGGTGGAGGCCCACGGCGGGGAGCTGAGGCTTTCCGACGATTCGCCGGCCGACACAGGGCCGGCCAGCCACGGAGCGCCCCTTTCCGAGCCTGCCGGCGGTGCGGCATCCCATTCTGCTCCTGCGGGAGCCCATTTCGTTATGGATCTGCCCCTTATGGGACCGGAGAAGGCGAGTCGGCACATGGTACCGGGGCTGGCGGATTCGGAGCATCCAACCGGGGACGAGGAATGAAGGGCCGAATTCTGGTTGTCGACGATCACCGAGCCGTGAGGGAGAGCCTGGCCCACCACCTGCGCCGGGACGGTTACGAGGCGGAGGAGGCGGCAGGCACCGATGAGGCCTTGGCCTTGGTAGGGAAGTGGGAGCCAGACATCGTCCTTACGGACATCCGGATGCCGGGCCGGGACGGGCTGGAGTTGCTCATTGAGCTCCAGGAGATCCTGCCCGAGACCGACGTCATCATGATGACCGCCCACGAAGACATGCGGACAGCCGTTTCGGCCATGAAGGAGGGGGCCTACGAGTACCTGGTGAAGCCCCTGGATCTGGAAGAACTGGAAATCCTCATCGAGCGTTGCCTCAGGGACCGGATCCTGGGAAGGAGGCTCGAGGGGGCTTCGGTTCCGGAAGAAGACGACGGCCTGAATCAGATGGTGGGCGAAGATCCTAAGATGATCGAGATCTACAAGCTCATGGGCCGGCTCTCCCGAAACCGGGCCACGGTCTTGATACGGGGAGAGACGGGAACGGGGAAGGAGCGGATCGCCCGGGCCATCCACGCAGAATCGCCGGCCGCCTCCGAACCGTTCCTGGCGTTGAACTGCACCGCCGTCTCCGAAACGCTCCTGGAGTCGGAGCTGTTCGGGCACGTCCGGGGGGCCTTCACGGGGGCATCCAACTCTCGCCGAGGATTCTTCGAAATGGCAGGGAGGGGGACGGTGTTCCTGGACGAGATCGGTGATACCTCCCTGGCCTTCCAGGCCAAACTCCTCAGGGTCCTGGAGGACGGTGAATTCTACCCGGTAGGAGCCGAAAAGCCTCGGCGGACTGAAGCTCGCATCATGGCAGCGACCCACCGGCCCTTGGAGAAGCGGGTCGAGGAGGGAACCTTCCGAGAAGACCTCTATTTCCGTCTGCGGGTTGTCGAGATCGAAGTCCCTCCCCTCCGGGATCGGCCGGGAGATATCCCACTCCTTGCTCACGCCCTCCTGAAAAAAGTGTCCGGTGCCCTCCACCTCCCCTTGGAGGGATTCTTGCCGGGCACCCTGGACCGCCTGAAGGCCTACGACTGGCCCGGGAACGTCAGAGAGTTGGAAAACGTCCTCACCCGGGCCGCGGTCCTGACCCGGGGATCGCTGATCCATCCCGAGACCGTGATCTTGGGAAAGGGAGGGGCTGCGGCATCCGACATTGGAGCTTCCACAGGTCCGACCCTGGATTACGTGGAGGCCGCCCACGTCCAGGAGACGCTGAACCGGGCCGGGGGCAACAAACGAAAGACAGCCAGAGCCCTGGGCATCTCCCGCCCCCGCCTGGACCGGCTTATCGACCGGCACGGCCTCATCCTCCCCGAAAAAGGTTGATCGGCGGCATCGGATCGTTACTCCCATGAAACGGGCCGATCCCATCGATATTGTGATCGAGCTTTAGATGAAGAGTCGTAAACGACCATCAATCAGACTCTTAGAAAAATCGATAATCCTGGCAAGGAGCGTGTTAAGGTCAGGGTGAGAGGAGCCCCCGTTCCGACCACCAAAGGAAAAGACCTCATGTCCAGCCTCCATCGGTCCACTTACTTCCTGTCGAGCACGCCGGCAACACGCCTATGTGCTACCGCCGTTGCCGTCCTCCTCGGCGCCTGCCTTTCCACCGGCGTGGCCTATGGCCAGGGCATCGAGTTCGAGCCGGAGCTCGTCAAAGTGTTCGAGACGGATTCGCTTTACCTGCACTCAGGGGCTGAAGTCTCCCCGAGCGGCCGGTGGATGGTTTTCTCCGGGGGGCCATCCCTGAACGAGTACTCCTTGTTCGCCATACCGTCTGAAGGCGGGGAGCCGCGGAGGCTGACGGAAGGATACTTCTTCGACCTGTCGCCGAACTGGTCGCCCGATGGCCGATACATCTACTTCACCTCCGACCGCGTCGAAGGACCCATGTCGGGGAACTCCCATGTCATGAGGATTCCTTTTGATCCGGCCTCAGGCACCGCGACCGATGTGCCGAGGGCGATCACCCTGGAGCCCGTATCCAGCTTCGCCTTATCCCCTGACGGGGAGTGGGTCGCCTACCGGAAGCCAGGGTCAGGAAGCCCAGGCGGACCCCCTCAAATTCGAGTGGCGCCGTCCGCAGGCGGCTCTTCCCTCACCATTGCCGAGGGCGAATCAGCAGTCGGGAACGTTCTGGGGTGGACGACGGACGGAAGCCACGTCTTGTACCACAGAGCAGACGCGGCCTACTACAAGGAACACGGGATCCAGAGAACCCAACTTTGGAGCGTTGGCAGGGAGAGTGGCGAGGCTGAGCTTCTTTGCGTTCGGGATGGATTGGTCGTGGCGTATTCTAGGGCCAGGGACCTGGTTCTCTGGAGAAGCGGATTCGAACCCAGGGCAAACCAGACCTACACCTTCACCGACCTGGTAGGACAGGTTTCAGCGACCTTTTCACTACCCAGGAGGATGCATGGAGCTGCGGGTTTCGGCCAGGACTTGACAGTCAGCTCCAACGACTCCGGGGTGCCTCTCTTCCTGCTTCCCCTCTCCGACGGGCCGCTGGTCTCCCTGGCCGAACTTGGCATCGACGATGTACTGGGTTGGTTCTCCCCGACCCGACTGCTGGCGAAGACCGAGGAGGGTTCGGCCGAGTTCTCATACTGGGACCAGGAGATGACCTATTTCGCCTACGAACTCGGTTCCCCTTCTCTGGTCGAGTTGGAGGCCCTCCGGGGGTTCAAGCTCGGCGCTGAACATATCTCCCTGCCGGAGGAAGGATCGAAGGCCCTCGTTTACGTGGCCGGTCTGAACATGGGAGGCGAACGGGGAGAGGGCTCCTATCAGCTCGTGGACCTGGAGTCCGGGGCCCGTACCACCCTCTTCGAAGCGGGGGGAGGGGAAGAGGGAAGCGTAACGGCCATGGTCTTGACCGGCCGTGGGGGGATCAGGGGTCG